>CAMBGJ010000202.1 GCA_945865805.1 Bordetella parapertussis | reverse complement strand
GCGAGAGCGGCACCACCGTCGCGCCATAACCCGCGAGCTGTTTCGCGGGATCGAGATTCATCGCGGCGACTTCGTGGGTCTGATACATCACGCCGATGGCCCAATCCAGGCCGATCACGACGTTGCGTACCCGCCCGGCGCTGTGACGTTCCACATACTCCGCCTCGGCGATCACCGCTGCCGTGGCATTCGCCGTCAGCGAAAAGTTGTACGCCCGCAGGCCCACCGGAAACATCGCGTCGGTCACGCCCATCAACGACGACGCTCCCAGCACCAGCGTGTTGATGTCTGGCAACCTGTCCGCCAGGCGCAGCGCCTTGAACGGTCGCGAATTCGTCACCGGCGGCGCGTAGGTGATGCCGCGGGTCGCCTGTTGCCAGGCGCTGGCTTGTTGCAAGGCCGCCACGCTGCCCAACGCGCGTTCGCCCAGCGTCAGATTCAGAGTCAGAATCAGGCCCAACGCGCCCACAAAAAACCCAATAAAAACAAGTAGATAGCGCTTGGCAGCAACCGGCGTCATCAATAGCGTCCCGCAATCGCCTTATCAGCGCCCCGGCCAGGCATTGCACGCCGCGATCACGGCCCCCACTTCCGCCTCGCGCATTACCGGGCTGATGGGAATGCTCAGCACCTCGCGATGGACCGCTTCGGTGAGCGGAAAAGAACGCGCGTTCCACTCGTGATACGCCTGCTGCTGATGCGGCGGCAGCGGGTAATGAATCAGCGTGCCGATGCCGGTGGCGGTGAGATGCTGCTGCAGCGCGTCGCGCGCCGGACTGCGCACCACGAACACATGCCATACCGATTCGTTGTGCTCGCCCACCACGGGCAGCGCGATCTGCGGATGGCGAATCTCGCTTAAGTAACGCGCGGCAATGTCGCGCCGCCGCTGGTTATCGGCATCCAGCCGCGCGAGCTTCACGCGCAGCAGCGCCGCCTGCAATTCATCCAGCCGACTGTTGACGCCCTTGTAGAGGTTTTCGTATTTCTTGTGCGAGCCATAGTTGCGCAGCGCTCTTAGCGTTTGCGCCAGCGCATCATCGTTGGTGGTCACCGCGCCCGCATCGCCCAGCGCGCCGAAATTCTTGCTGGGGAAAAAACTGTGGCCGCTGGCGTCGCCCAGCGCCTCTGCGCGGATGCCCGCATGCCGCGCGCCTTGCGCCTGCGCGCTGTCTTCCAGCACCTTCAAGCCATGCTGGCGTGCGACGGCGTTGATCGCCGTCATGTTCGCGGTTTGCCCGTAGAGATGCACCGGTAAAATCGCGCGCGTGCGCGGACTCACATGCTGTTCGAGCAACGCCGCATCAAGATTTAACGTCGCATCTGGCTCCACCAGCACCGGCGTCAAACCGTTTTCGGTAATCGCTAAAATCGTCGCTATGTAAGTGTTGGCCGGCACGATCACTTCATCGCCCGCGCGCAAACTACCGAGTTCCAGCCACGCGCGCAGCACCAGCACCAGCGCTTCCAGCCCGTTGCCGACACCCACGCAATGCTGCGTGCCGCAATACGCCGCGTACTCCGCTTCAAACGCCTCGACCTCCTTACCCAACACATACCAGCCGCTGTCGAGCACGCGGGTGAAGGCGGCGATCAAGGCTTCGCGGTCGCGCGCGTTGATGCCATGCAGATCCAGAAACGGCATCATGGTGTGACCTGAATCCCCTGCACTTTAATTCCCTCTGGTAGCAGATACGCATAGCGTGCAAACGAGGCCAACACCGGCGCGCGTTGCGTTTCGTACCAGTAGTCCAGTTCGGTTTCGCGCGTGCGCACGCCGCCGAAGTTTTCCATGAAACGCCACACCGAACGGTTCGCCTTGCGCACCGCAAAGTACGAGCGGTTAAAGCCCAGCCTGTCGAGTGCGTAGTGGTACACCATCAGCAGCGCTTCCACCGCACTGGTCGCGGGCGCGCCCGCTTTCATCACCCAACTGCCGAAGCAAAAACTATCCTCGACCGGATCGTAAAGCCGGATAGTGCCGAGACGTTCGCCGGTTTTGTCTTCAGCGACGAAATACGCGTCGCCTGGTTTGTGCGCATAGTGTTCGAGCCACGCCACTTGTTCGGCGATCTCGGGGCTGGTCGCCGATATGTAGCGTCGTTTTTGTGGATCGGTGCGCAGTTGCACGATGAACGCCGCATCGCTGGTGTCGGCATTGCGTAAATAGACTTGATGGCCGCTGATTCGCTCCGTCTTGCGTATAACGGGATTCAAGAGGCGTTCCCGCTCAAAGCCTTGAACGCATCGTAGTCACGAATGTAATCCGCCAGATCGTAACCGCCGTCCGCCAGCACCAGCAGCACGCAGTCGCTGGAAAACGCATACATCTCGTGCCATACCATCGGGTCGATGAACAAACCCTGTTGTGGCGCGTTGTGCGTGGGCGTGAGCGGCGCTGCGAGCAGGACTTCCTCGCGCCGTTTACCGTCGTCGAGCAGCACCGTGCAACGGCCCGCCAGACACACCATCAGTTGTTGCAACGTGTGGTGGGCATGTTTGCCACGAACGATAGCCGCCTGCGTGCCGAAAATATAATAAACGCGGCGGATATCGAACGGCACGTCCTTGCCGACCTCCAACGCCCCCAGCCAGCCGTCGTTGTCGCCCTTTAATGGAAATTCGATGGTGCGCGCGAGCATCAGGCGAGCTCCCGCGTTCCGCCGCGCAGCAGCAACCAGCGTGAGCCGAAAAAATTCACCGGCAGCATCAGCACGATGGTGACAAAAATCGCCAGCCGCGCATGCCAGCTCAGCGCTTCGATGAGGCCCGCGTTAATCATGCCACCGAGTAGCGCCGACGCGCCGTAAAACGCCGCAAACAAAACAAAGCCCCGCGCGCTGGTCTGCGCCGCGAACACATGCCGCGCATACAGGTAATACGCCAGCACGATCCCCGCCGCGTACGCCAGTGCATACGCCGGTAGATGCCCCATCACGAACAAGGCCGATTGATAAATACCCAATGAAATCAATGTGGTACCGATGCCGGCTGCGAGGAACCGCAGCACCGGCGCGGTGCGTTGCAAGGCCGCGCTAACCATGGCTCGACGGATTGAACTGCGCGCGCGCACGCACCAGCCCCAGCGGCCGCCGCTTGGTGTTTTCGTAGGCACGCCAGACATAGCTGCCGACGATGCCCAGGCCCAGCAAAATCAGCGATGCGGAAAACAGGATCGTCACCATGATCGCGGTGTAACCCGGCACGGCGATGACATTCAGCGCACGCGCGGCCATCAACGCGATGCCCAGCAGCATAAACCCGATAGTGCCGGCGAAGCCGATCACCATCAGCAACGTAATCGGGATCGCGGTAAACGAAAAAATGCTGTCGAGCAGATACGCCGCCTTTTTGCGCCAGGTCCAGCCGCTGCTGCCGTATTTGCGCACGCGCCGTTCGTACGGCACTTCGGCGCGCGGAAAGCCAATCCAGAAAAGTTGTGCGATCAGCGAACTGTGCGCCTCGTCGAGTTGCAGCAGCGCATCACGCGCACGGCGCGACACCGCGAACACATCCACGCCCGAAGCAGGAATCTCCGGCTGCACCAGCCAGCGATACAGACGCCAGAATACGCGAGCGGAAAACTGGCTCACGGCCGGATCATCGCGCGTGCTGCGCGTGCCCACCGCCACATCATTGCCACTGGCGAGGCTCGCGAAAAACGCCACCATCAATTCGGGCGGCTCCTGCAAATCCGCCGCCATCACCGCAATAAATTCACCGCGCGCTGCCTGCATGCCGGTGCGCACGGCGGTAAACGAACCAAAGTTACGCGACAGCGCGATCAGTTGTGAAGGCACAGCAAACGCCGGCAGATGCTCGGCGAGCCAGGCCTCGGATTGATCCGGGCTGCCATCGACCACGAATACCACCTCCAGCGCGCCTGCGGTTTGCCCGGCGATTTCCTGCACTGCCTGCAACACCTCTGGCAGAAAGGCTTCGTTGCGGTAAACCGGAATAATCAGGGTGTGGCTGATCGGCATGAAAGCGAAAGTGAGCGTGAGTGCGTGCTTTGCGGTAGGTATTTGATTATAAAGAATAATTTTTGCCAAAATCGGAACGCGGCTAAAGCGCGGCATCGCGCATCACACCGCGCCGCACCAGCCGCGCGGGGTTGCCGCTTAACACGCAATTCGCATCGTTGAAGTCGCCGCGCACCACCGCGCCCGCGCCGATCACCGTGCCCGCCGCAAGCCGCGTGTCCTTGGCGATGGTCGCGCCGAAACCGATCCACGCACGTTCGCCGATGATGATCGGCGCGGGCGGATTGATCCAGTTTTTGTCGGCGTCATACAGCTTGTGAAAGTCGTTATCGACGAGGGTCACGTCCCACGAAATCAGCGCATCGCGCCCGATGACGATCTGCTTCGCGCAGTAAATCGACACCCGCGCATTGGTCAGCACATGGTCGGCAATATCGAGTTCGCCGGTACACACAATGCTCGTCCCCGGCCCGATGCGCACGCCATCGCCCATCCGCACGCGGCCTTAGACCCGCCACACACCGGGCCGGCCGCCGTCGGGGAAGACATCCACGTCCGCCGGGCCCAGGCGTACCGAGCCGAACTGGTATTTGGCGAGTTCTACCGTGCCGCCGAGCTTTACCAGCTTCATGCGGTGTGACACCAGCACCGGCAGCTTGCAGGCTTGGGTGAAGGGGAAATAGCGGAAGTTGAATAGCAGGGTGTTAGGCAGGCCGCGCAGAAGCCCCCAGGCTTTGCCGAGTTCACGTAGGAGCATGGTTGCTCCATTGTGCTAATGACCCCTTTCCCTCACCCTCGGTTCCTCTGCTGCGCCGCAAGTGTTCCCTTGTCCCGGGGGGAGAGGGAAGAAAAGCGCCTTGTACAGCGAAGGTAGCTGCGCCTAGAACCCCTCGCCCTCCGGGAGAGGGGCAGGGGTGAGGGAAGGTTTTTTCAGCACCGCTATACATCCGATACCTGCCCCGAAAACTGTATCTGATAAAGCTTGGCATACACACCGCCCGCAGCCAGCAACGCCCGATGTGTGCCAATCTCAACAATCCGCCCTTGATCCAGCACCACTATCCGATCCGCATTTTCCACTGTGGATAGCCGATGCGCTATCACCAGCGTGGTGCGGCCTTTCATCAGTGCCTCAAGCGCGGCCTGCACGTGGCGTTCGGATTCGGAATCGAGCGCGGAGGTGGCTTCGTCCAGCACCAGCACCGGCGCGTTTTTCAGCAGTGCGCGGGCTATCGCCAGTCGCTGACGTTGCCCGCCCGAGAGCTTGACGCCGTTTTCGCCGACGAGGGTGGCAAAGCCCTGTGGCATCTGGCGGATGAATTCGGTGGCATGTGCGGCATCGGCGGCGGCTTGTATCTGTGCTTCACTGGCGCCTTTCATCGCGCCATACGCGATGTTCGCCGACACCGTGTCGTTGAACAGCACCACGTCCTGACTCACCAGCGCGATGTTGGCGCGCAGGCTGGTGAGTTTGAGGTCGGCGAGATCGTGGCCGTCGAGCGTGATGCGGCCGGACGTGGGCCGGTAAAAACACGGCACCAGATTCGCCACCGTGGTCTTGCCCGCGCCGGACGCGCCGACCAGCGCCACCGTTTCGCCGGGCTTAATGTGCAGGTTGATGCCGTCGAGCGCGGGCCGCTCTGCACCCTCGTATCGTAAGCTTATGCCTTCAAACACTAATTCGCCATGTGCGCGTTCGATATGCGCAGCACCCGTGTCGGGCTCACCCGGCTGATCCAGCAACGCAAACACGCTTTCCGACGCCGCCAGCCCGCGTTGCAGCGGCTCGTTGACGCTGGTGACGCGCTTTAGCGGCGCGGTCAGCATCAACATCGCCGTCAAAAACGACACAAAGCTGCCAACGGTAATCGAGCTGTCGCGCGTGGCAAAAAAGATCATCGCCGCCAGCGCGCTTGCCGCCACTAGTTGCACAAACGGCACGCTCGCCGCCGCCGCCGCCGCCTGCTTCATCAAAAACCGCCGCACGCGATTGGTCTCGTGTTCAAAGCGCCCCGCCTCGTACGCCTGCCCGCCGTAGAGCTTGACGATTTTGTGGCCCTCGATGGCCTCTTGAATCACCTGAGTGACTTCGCCCATCGAGTTTTGCACGTCGCGGCTGCTGTTGCGCAAACGGATGCTCACCAGCCGCACGATCAGAATAATCAACGGCGTCATCAACAACGACAGCAGCGTGAGCTTCCAGTTAAGCCAGAACATCCAGCCGAGCAGGCCGATGATCGCCACGCCATCCTTGAAGATCGCCACCAGCACGCTGGTTGCGGCGGCGGTCACTTGCGTGACATCAAAGGTGAGCTTGGAAATCAGGTTGCCCGACGCCTGCTCGTCGTAATACGGCGTGGGCAATTCGAGCAGGCGCGCGAACATCTGCGTGCGCAAATCCATCACCAGCCGGTTGCCCACCCACGCCATGCAATAGGTGGCGGCGTATTCCGCCACGCCGCGCACCAGGAACAATGCGATGATGACCAGGGGCATCCAGCGGATCATGGCCGCATCGCGTTCGACAAACACGCCGTCGAACAGCGGCTTCATGATCGCTGGCAGCGCGGCCTGGGTCAGCGCCACCAGAATCGCGCCGAGGATCGCCACCAGAAACACGTGGCGATACGGCGCAACATAGCGCAGCAAACGCAGGTACAACTCACGGCTGGAAACGGTTCGGGCGGTGGCGCGCGGGAATTCTTTCACCGCCGAACGATAGCAAATTTTTGATGTTAATTCAAGAACTTAGCCGCGTATTGCCACCGTTTAGCGCAGTGGAGAAATTCCCAAACCTTTATCGCCACAGAGGTCACAGAGGACACAGAGAACTTCAAAGGCGGGTTTCTCTGTGACCTCTGTGGCTAAAGCCTTTGAATTTGTCTTTCCGAACGAATACTGTCGGCAAGCTTTACTTATATGCCGCGCCGTAATTGTCGCGATAAGTAAACTCGGCAATCGCTTTACGCGTGCGCGGCTTCAATTCTTTCACGCGCACTTCCTCGATCAAATCTTCAACGCGTCCGCGATGGCCCGCGACCATGCCCGCCACCACTTTGGCGTTGGCGGGGACGTTGAAAGCCTTGGCGATCTTGTCGCCGTCGAGGCCAGCCATGGCGTGCATGGTGAGGCCCATCGCATAGCCTTGCACCATCATGTTTTGCATCGCCATGCCCAGATCGAGCAGATAATTTTGCATGCCGTTTTTTTCCGGCTGCTCTTCCGGCACGCCGATGATTGCCATCTTGAGCGGCGCGACGGTGGCCCATTGCTTGTTGCCCGCCGACAGCGCGTCGTCATAAGCACGTTGCGCGTCGGCGCTCGATGCAATCAGCACGCGCCAAGGCTGGCGGTTGTTCGACGACGGTGCCCAGCGGAAGGCGTCGAGCAAGGTTTCAACGGTTTCGGCATCAAGCGGCTTGTTGGCGAAGTGGCGGTCGCTGCGGCGATCGTTAATGGCGGGGATGAGTTTGCTCATGGTGGCGCTTTCAGTTCAGTCAGAGTGGGTGGAAAAACCGGAGAATACGCGAGACGAAGCCATTTTGCGGACTTTTGTCACACGACCTACCTAAAAAACGCTACGAAATCGCTAAAAGTGTGAAGTACTTCACAGACTTATAGCGCTGGCGGTGAGACACTTCAATTGCGCAACCGACCCCTCCTCCTCCTTAGTAGGTTGCGTGTTTCCACCGCGCTGGGCCTCCCAGCGCGGTTTTCTTTTGTGCGGTTTGCAAAGCGGTATCAACGTAACTATTTGTTTTTATTGATTATTTTTAGGGCCTTAATCCCCCTTCGCGCCTGAAAGCTTGATCACCTTCGCCCATTTGGCGATTTCTTCGGTGACGAACACCGCGAACTGCTGCGGCGTCGTGGGCAGCGCATCCAAACCCTGCACTGCAAGCTGATCCTTGACCTCGCCCGAGTTCAGCGCCGTGGCGATTTCACGATGTAGACGCGCGATGGTCTCCGGCGGCGTGCGCGCAGGCACGAAAATGCCCTGCCAGATGCTCGCATCAAAACCTGGCAGGCCCGCCTCCGCGATCGTCGGCACGCCGGGCGCGGCGCTGGAGCGCGTGGCGGTCGACAAGCCCAGCCCGCGCACCCGCCCCGCCTGCATGTGGCCGAGCGCGGTGGCGGTGGAGTTAAACGCCACTTGAATTTGCCCGGCGATCAAATCCGTGGTGGCCTGTGCCACGCCCTTGTACGCCACATGCGTAAGCTGCACGCCCGCCATTGCCGCGAACAACTCGGTGATCACGTGCGCCGAACTGCCGCTACCGCCGCTGGCGTAATTGAGTTTGCCGGGCTGTGATTTGGCCAGCGCGATAAATTCCTTCACCGTTTTCACCGGCAGCGACGGATGCACGAGCAGCACCATCGGCGCTGACGTTGTGCGCGACACCGGTGCGAAATCGCGCTGCAAATCGTACGGCAATTTGGCAAACAAACTCATGTTGATGGCGTGGGTGTTGGTGCCGAGCATCAGCGTGTAGCCGTCGGGCGCTGCACGCGCGGCGAGTTCCGCGCCGATGTTACCGCCCGCGCCGCCGCGATTGTCGATCACCACCTGCTGGCCGATTTGCGTGACGAGTTTTTGCGCGAGGATGCGCGACACGATGTCGCCGTTGCCGCCGGCGGCGTAGGGCACGATGAGGCGCAGCGGGCGGTTGGGGTAGGTGCCCTGCGCCGCTGCATGCGCCACAGGCAGCACGCAGAATACACAGACCGCCAGACTAAAATGTCGCATAAAACAAATACTTACAAACTACCCCTTAGGCGGCAACGTCGCCACAAACGTGGCCCGCGCAAACAGTTTATCCGCGTAACGCTTCAAGCCCGGATACTTGCCACGCCAATCGTAGCTCGCGTACGCGCGATCCAGATACCCCAGCGCCATGCCGATGCAAATATCGCCGAGGCTAAACGTGTTGCCGTAACAGAATTCGTTGGCGCCGATATCCGTTTGCGCCTTGGTCAAGCCGCCCTCGATTTTCGCCAACTGTTTTTGATACCACGCGGCATGGGCATCGCAGGTTTCGCTGTAACGCGAGTCATGCGTCAGCGCCACAATGGCATCGACGATGCCATCACCCAGCGCCTCCCACTCACGCACCGCGATGCGCGCGGCAAAATCCGTCGGGATCAATTTCGCGCCGGTGCCGATGCCGTCAAAGTATTCAACGATCACCGACGAATCGATCATGCCTTTATTGTTGTCGAGCACCAGCACCGGCACTTTCGACAACGGGTTGTATTGCGGCACCGGCGAACCGGGGTCCGCCGCGCGTGCCTGCACGAATTCGCAGTTGACTTTTTTTTCCAGCATCGCGATGCGCGCCTTGCGGGCATACGGGCTACCGTGGGAACCGAGTAATTTCATGAACCATCCTTTATACGAAGAAGCGCAATAGTATAAGATTCCTCGCATGAAATTCGCACTATTGATCCTTCCAAATTTCATGAAACCGTTCGGGCTGAGCCCGTCGAAGCCAGGGCAATTGCATCAAAACCCTATAAGAATGAAATAGTTATGAGAAAGGTCAAAGGCTTGTACTTTTTCGCAAAGCTGTGTAGTTTTCTGTCTTTTTGGAGTGGCGATGGAGACAGAAAAGCCTGTGAGTCTTGCCGAAGCGTTCT
>CAMBGJ010000201.1 GCA_945865805.1 Bordetella parapertussis | reverse complement strand
CAACCATTTCGGGGTTCGCGCGCTTTTCCTTGAACTCACTGATGTCCGCGCCCGACACGAACGCTTTGTCGCCCGCGCCTTTCAACACGATGACGCGTATTGCGGGATCAGCGATGAAATCATTCAGCGCAATGTCGAGGCCCAGCCACATGTCGAACGACATCGCGTTGCGCTTGGCGGGATTGTTGAAGGTGATCCAGCCAGCGGCGCCGTCTCTGTGTGCGATGAGTTTTTCGGTATTAGTGGTGATATTCATGACGATCCTTAAAAGTGGTTTAAAAACATGCGGTTACTGTGTGCCATGCGAGCGTGAGTCTGGGCGCTCGGGAATTTTCAGATTGTATGCGTTTGACGCGCGGGCGCAAACACGGCTGCGGTATAGTTGCGCCGAATCGAATTTAAATCGTTTGTTACCAGGAGCAGTCATGTTCAGTCTCAAAGGCAAAGTCGCACTCATCACCGGTTCCACCAAAGGCATCGGCAAATCCATCGCCGAAGAAATGGCCAACGCAGGCGCGAAAGTGGTGATCTCCAGCCGCAAGGCCGATGCCTGCGATGCGGTGGCGGCGGAATTCACCGCGCGCGGGCAAGAGGCGCTGGCCGTGCCGTGCAACGTCGGCGACAAGGCGGCGGCGCAAAATCTCGTCGATACCGTGATGAAAAAATGGGGCCGCATCGATTGCCTGGTGTGCAACGCCGCGTCGAACCCGCACTTCGGCCCGCTGACCACAGCCACCGACGACATGTTCGACAAAATCATGTCCACCAACGTGAAAAGCGTGTTCTGGCTCGCCAACATGGTGCTGCCGGCGATGGGCGAGCGTGGCGAAGGTGGATCAATGATTATTATTTCCAGCATCGGCGCGCTGCGTGGTAGTCAGGTGCTGGGTTTGTACGGTACCTCCAAGGCCGCCGAAGCGGGGCTGGCGCGCGCGCTTGCGGTGCAGTGGGGCGACAAAAACATCCGCGTCAACACCATCCTGCCGGGGCTGGTGAAAACCGATTTTGCCAAAGCGTTGTGGTCGGACGCAACGCGGTTGAAGTCACGCGAAGCCGCCACGCCACTGCAGCGTATTGGTCAACCCAAGGACATCGGCGGTGTGGCGGCGTTTCTCGCTTGCGAGGCCGGGGCGTTTGTGACCGGGCAGATGATTGTGGTGGATGGAGGGGTTACGGTTTCGGGGTCGTGACATGTCTTCAACGTTAAAGGCTGACCGTGCTGATCTTCAGCTTGAAGGCTTGGTCGCGGGCATCACTCGTAAAAATCAGCACGCTGAAGTGAATTTCAGCGGCAATTACTCTAAACGTGATCCGCAAATTATTGGCAACGTGGGCCTCTACTATTGTTGCTACCGCCTTTCATTGGACGGCTGGAATGTCATGCCTACCGCTCGAAACGCGCGCGGTGTCGATATCGTCGTTTACAGCCGAGACGCTACGCGTAAGCTTGCGATTCAGGTTAAGGCGTTGAGCAAGCGTTACCCAGTTCCACTTGGGACGTCTCTCGACAAAGTCATGGGGGATTTCTGGGTTGTTGTGAACAACGTTTCGTCAAAGCCTTCAGCCTATATTTTGCTGCCGTCGGAAGTCAGAGCATTCGCCCACCGGGGCGAGAAAGAAGGGCGTGTGTCATTTTGGCTTCAGCCAAAAAGTTACGATCAAGAGGACTTCAAAGAGAAGTGGGACCGCATAGGTCATGGTTAAAAAACCACAGATCAACCTATGAACAGGAGTAAAAATTTGAATCGTCGATGGCTGATTTACCCGCTATTCGTGCTCGCGGTACTATCAGAAACAACCACTGCCCAAACCTACCCCGCCAAATCCGTCCGCCTGGTGTTGCCTTTCGCCGCCGGCAGCGCGGTTGATGTGCTCGCCCGTCACTACGCGCAGAAAATGTCGGAGCAGTGGAAGCAGCAGGTGGTGGTGGATAACCGCACCGGTGCCAACGGCATTATCGGCATGGAGGCGATCGCGCGTGCCGCGCCCGATGGCTACACCGTCGGCATGGGTAACGTGGCTACGTTGGCGATAAATCCGCACCTCTACGCCAAGCTGCCGTACGTCCCGCTCAAGGATTTCGCGCCGGTGCTGCTGGCGGCGGAGATCAACAACTGTCTGGCGGTGCATCCCTCGGTGCCGGTGAACAACGTCAAGGAGTTGATCGCGTTCGCCAAGGCGCGGCCGGGGCAATTGAATTACGCATCGGGCGGTGTCGGCAGCGCGCAGCATATTCCGATGGAAATGCTGAAGTCGATGACCGGCATCAACATTCTGCACGTGCCGTATAAAGGGCTGGCGGCGGCGTTCAACGATACGCTGGCCGGGCAAGTGCCGATGATGGTGCCGGGGTTGGCGACGGCGTTGCCGCATGCCAACAGCGGCAAGCTGCGCATACTGGCCACCACTGGCGGCAAGCGCATCGCCGCGACGCCCAACATTCCGAGTGTTGCCGAGTCTGGCGTGCCGGGGTACGATTTTGATTCGTGGACAGGCTTTTTGCTGCCGACGGGTACGGCGGCGGATACGGTGTCGCGCGTGAACGCAGAGACGCTACGCGTGACGCGTTTGCCGGAGACCAAGGAGCGGTTGTCCGCGCTGGGGTTTGCCTTGATCGGTGGCACGCCGGCGGAGTTTGCCGACTACATTCGCGCGAATATTGCGCGCATCGGGCCGGTGGTTAAAGCGGCCGGCATAAAACCGGAGTGAGCGCCGGAGCGATATGCAAAAACAACACCGCAATGTATTAGTGCTTTCCGCCTGCCAGGCCACGCTGCAAACCGGCGGCGTGACGCTGGTTTTGATTACCGGGTTGGCGGGCATTGCGCTGGCGCCGCTCGCGGCATTTGCCACGGTGCCGCTGACTTGTTATGTGATCGGCTCGGCGCTGACCACGTTTCCGGCGTCGATGTTGATGAAAGCCGTAGGCCGCCGCAATGGGTTTCAGGTGGGTACGGCCATCGGCATGGTGGGCGCGGGCATCAACGCGCTGGCGATTTATCTGTCGAATTTCTGGCTGCTGTGTTTTGGCATGATGATCATGGGCAGCTATACCGCGTTCGGCAAGTATTACCGTTTTGCGGCGGCGGATGTGGCCGACACGAATTTTCGCGCCAAGGCGATTTCGCTGACGCTGGCCGGCGGCATCGTCGGCGGTTTTGTCGCGCCGGAGATGGCCAAACGCACCAAGGATATCTTCGCCGACCATGTGTTTTTGGGTTCGTACCTGTCGCTGATGGCGGTGTGCGTGGTGGCAGCACTCGTGCTCACGCAACTGGAGATTCCGCAACTCACGGAAAAAGAGCGCAAAGAGGGCGGTCGGCCGATCCGTGAAATCATGCGTCAGCCGGTGTTTATCGTGGCGGCGCTGGCCGGTGCGCTGTCGTACGGCATCATGAATCTGTTTATGACCTCCACGCCGCTGGCGATGCGCGCGCACGATCACCATTTCAATTCGGCAGCGTTCGTGCTGGAATGGCATGTGCTGGGCATGTACGGGCCGTCGTTTTTTACCGGCTCGTTGATCCAGAAATTTGGCGTGCTGAAAGTCATTCTCGCCGGCATTGTGCTGCTCTTTGGCGCGGTGCTGTGCGCGCTGGCGGGCACTGGCGTGATCAATTTCTGGCTGGCATTGTTTGTGCTCGGCGTGGGGTGGAATTTTATGTACGTCGGCGGCTCGGCGCTGCTCACCGAATGCCACACGCCCGCCGAGCGTGCGAAAACGCAGGCGGCGAACGATCTGGCGGTGTTCATCACCATGGCGATTTCGTCGATGTCCTCCGGCATGTTGCTGACCATGAGCGGCTGGCACGCGGTGAACTACGGCACCATCCCGTTTCTGCTGCTGGCCTGCGGCTTTACGTTGTGGCTGATGTGGCTGCGCAGCAATGGCCACAGCGGCGTAGCGCCAGTGGTTGCGGCAGGGCCAACACAGAGCCAAATCTAGCGCACCGGCGCGCGCGCGGGGCGTAAAACCCGTGAAACTTTGTTACAGGACTTTACAGACAGGGCTTGCTGCACGATGTATTTCTGTAACTATTTGTTTTTAAAAAATTTTTATTTTAGGCCGTTAAGCAGATGAAGTGTAACCACCGGGTTGGAACTGCGTTATTGAAACGGTGCCCAAGCATTCATGGCTATTGCGGCGCAACCGCGTTACAAGGCGCGATCCCGCGCGACGAAAGGACGTTCGATGATCAAAAAAATAGTTGCAGTGCTGGGTAGCATGGCCCTGATGTTTGCCGCCGGGGCTTTCGCACAAAGCACACAAAACACGCAGGGCGCGCCTGATGCTGTGGTCAAAAGCATGGTGGACGAGGTATTGAGCGTGATCAAAACCAACAAAGACCGCCGTCTGCTGTCCGAGGTGGTCGACAAAAAAGTGCTGCCCAATTTCGACTTTCAAGCGATGACGCGCATGGCGGTGGGCCGCGCCTGGCGCGATGCCTCGCCCGCGCAGCAACAGTCGCTGGAAAACGCATTTCGCGGGCTGCTGGTCACCACCTACAGTCAGGCGCTGAGCCAATCTAGCACGGCAGATGCGTCGGTGGATGTGCGCCCGGCGGTGGTGAAGCCGGCGGACGACGACGTCACGGTCAAAACCTTCGTGAAAGATTCATCGCGTAAACCCATCGCCGTGGATTACCGTCTGGCCAAGGCCGCCAGCGGCTGGAAGGTCTACGACGTGGTGGTCGAAAACCTGAGCCTGGTCACCAACTACCTCAGCACGTTCACCAACGAAATATCCAAGACAGGCATCGACGGTCTGATCAAGGCGCTGGAAGCGAAGAACAGGCAGAACGCGGCGGGGTGAGCGGGTGCGGGTGTGTGATTTTACGCGTCCCGCAACTCATGCACGATAACCGCGCGTAGCGGCGGCAAGTCGCGCCGCAAAGTTTCCCAGATAAACTGGCTGGCTACGTCCTCGTAATCGTGCCTGTAGATGTTTCCCGCACCGGCCATTTGGCTCCAGGCAATTGCAGGGTGGCGAGCTTTAAGCGCAATCGACAAGCGGCGCGACGCTTCGGAAATAATCTCAAGACAACGTGTCACGGCGTAGACAGTGCGAACGTCATCGTGAAATCGGGCTTCGTCCATACCTTGCGTAAATTGCGTTGCAAGATCAATGTGATGCTGCATATCGCGCAGCGCAATATCGTCCGCGTTAAAACGCATAGATGGCGTCTGCCGTGGCAGTGGGACGAACATAAGGTTTGAGGCCGTCGCGGTTTACAACGTCAACGCGCACTTCAAACAGGCCCGCGATATATTCTTTTAAGCCCGCGTACTCGTATACCGAGACATGCGCCTCTGGAGCAACCTCGACCATAATGTCAATATCGCTATCTGGGCGGTTATCACCCCGCGCGCGCGAGCCGAACAATGCCGCATGAGCAACGCCACGTTTTCGCAGGGCGTGTTCGTGTTGCCGCAAGCAATCAAGAATATCCTGTTTGTTCATGGAGCAAACTATACGCCAAAAATCTAGGCTGTATGCGCTCCGCGCTGATGGCTATGCCCGTGCGCGTGTGTTCCGAGTTACGCCCGTAGGCGCGTAATCCGCGCCACTTCTGGTATGCGCCGCAGTTCGATCATGATGCGCGCGAGGTGATTGCGGTCGGCCACCTGTAGCGTGAAGTTCATGGCGGCGTATTTGCCGCCATCCTGCGGCTCCACCGCCACGTGCTGAATATTCGATTCCTCGTCGGCGATGCTTGCCGCCACCTTGGCCAGCACACCGCGTTCGTTGGCGACGACGATGCGCACATTCACATCGTGCAGCTTGTGCGATTCGTTGTCCCACTCCACGTCGAGCACGCGTTCCGGCTCGTGATGCGATTTCGCCAGCACCGGACAATCGTGCGTGTGTATCGCCATGCCCTGGCCCTTGCTGATGAGGCCGACGATGCGGTCGCCCGGTATCGGATGGCAACACTTGGAGAACTGCACCGCCATGCCTTCCGAGCCGCGAATAATGATCGGCCCCATGCTCGCTAGCGCCGCGGCATCGCCGGGTGCGAGTTCGCGCAACGCCAGCAACTGGCGCGCCACCACCACGCCGTGGCGTTTGCCCAACCCGATGTCCGACAGGATGTCGTCGCGTGACTTGGCGTTGTTGTCGCGCACGAGTTTCGCCCATTGCGTTTCCGGTACTTCGTTGAGCGAGGATTTCAGTACCGACAGCGCCTGATTGAGCAGCCGTTCGCCGAGTTGCACCGATTCGTCAAAGTGCATGGTCTTCAAAAAGTGGCGGATGTGCGCACGCGCTTTGGCGGTGGCGACAAAATTCAGCCACAGCGGATTGGGTTTGGCGTGCGAAGCGGTGATGATTTCCACGCGGTCGCCATTTTTGAGTCCCTGCCGCAGCGGCAGCAGCTCCTGGTTGATTTTCACCGCCACGCAGCGGTTGCCGACATCGGTGTGCACGGCATAGGCGAAATCCACCGCCGTCGCACCGCGCGGCAGCGACATGATTTTGCCCTTGGGGGTGAACACGTACACCGCGTCGGGGAACAGATCGACTTTCAGGTGTTCGAGAAACTCCACCGAAGTGCCGGATTCCGTTTGCATCTCCAGCAGGCTTTGCAGCCACTGGTGGGTCTTGCGTTGCAGATCGGAGATCGATTGATCGGAGCTTTTATACAGCCAATGTGAGGCCACACCAGCCTCGGCGATCTTGTGCATTTCCTGCGTGCGGATTTGAATTTCGATGGGGCTACCGAACGGGCCAAACAAATGCGTGTGCAGCGATTGATAGCCGTTGGCCTTGGGTATCGCGATGTAGTCTTTGAACTTTCCGGGGATGGGCTTGTAAAGGCCGTGCAGCACGCCGAGCGTGATGTAACAGGCGTGTACGTCCTTGACGATGATGCGAAAGCCGAACACATCGAGCACCTGGCCAAACGACAGATGCTTTTCGCGCATCTTGGTATAAATCGAGTGCAGATGTTTTTCGCGTCCCTGCACCAGCGCGGTGACGCCGTTGTCCGTCAGACGCTTTTCAATGTTGGCGAGTACCTTGCCCACCACTTCGCGGCGGTTGCCGCGCGCGTTGGTGACTGCCTTGGTCAACACATTGCAACGGCTGGGATATAGGTGCCTGAACGACAGATCGTCGAGCTCCTGGTAGAGGCTGTTCAGCCCCAGACGATTGGCGATGGGGGCGTAGATTTCCATCGTTTCGCGCGCGATGCGGCGGCGCTTTTGCGCGGGCACGGCATCGAGTGTGCGCATATTGTGCAGTCGGTCGGCGAGCTTGATCAGGATCACGCGTACATCGCGCGCCATCGCCAGCAGCATCTTGCGGAAGTTTTCAGCTTGCGCTTCTTCCTGCGTCTCGAACTCGATTTTATCGAGCTTGGATACGCCATCGACCAGCTCGGCCACCGATTTGCCGAAGGCTTGCTGCAATTCGACTTTGGTGACAGCGGTATCTTCCATCACGTCGTGCAGCAGCGCGGCTGTCAGCGCCTGCGTGTCGAGATGCCACTTGGCCAGGATGCCCGCGACCGCCAGCGGATGCGAGATATAGGGCTCGCCTGAGTTGCGAAACTGGCCCTTGTGCGCCGACTCGCTGAATTGATACGCGGTTTGAAGTTGCGCTACATCGTCCGGCTTGAGGTAGCCGGCGCATTCCTTGAAAAGTGTCGCGCCATCAGGCATGACTATTCAAGGCGCGATTCAAGGAACGGCTAACGCTAAATTTCCTAAGTATTTGTTTTTATTAGTATTTCTGCGCCATACTTGCCGGCGGCCATTTCGCGCAGGGCAATCACCGTGGGCTTGTCGCGATTGGCTTCCATCATCGGCTGCGAGCCGTTGGCGATCTGGCGTGCACGGAAAGTCGCGGCGAGCGCCATTTCAAAACGGTTGGGGATGCGCTTCAGGCAATCTTCGACGGTAATGCGGGCCATGGTTTTTCCAATGAGCTATTTTGCGGGAGGATGGAGCAATTGATCGATTAATTCACGGTGACGCTCGTGTTGCACGGTGCGCTTGAGCCTTTGGGCAAGCACAATCGCGGCGAGTTCCTGGGCCGCGCGATCAAAGTCCTGATTGATAATAACATAATCAAATTCAAACAGATGCGAGATTTCCTCATGCGCATTGTGAAGCCGCTGCGCGATGACCTCAGCCGCGTCGGTGCCGCGCCCTTGCAAACGGGATAGCAGGGCCTCGTACGAAGGTGGCACGATAAAGATGGTGACCGCCCCCGGCTGCACGCGCCGCACCTGCGCCGCACCCTGCCAGTCGATTTCAAGCAAAATATCCTCGCCAGCGGCGAGACGCTCGCTCAGCCATTTGTGCGACGTGCCGTAATGATTGCCGTGCACCAGCGCGCTTTCCACGAACTCGCCCGCAGCACGCATGCGTTCGAATTCGGCGACGCTGACAAAATTGTATTCGCGGCCATTCATTTCACCCTTGCGGGCGCTACGCGTGGTGAACGACACCGATTTACGCACCAGAGGATCGCCATCCCGCAACGCCGCGACCAAGCTGGTTTTTCCCGCGCCGGAAGGGGCGCTGACGATGTAGAGGTTGCCGGACATTTTTAAGCCGTTGGCACCGTGGGTACAGGGCGCGCCAAATTCATGCTGTCGTGCAGTAACCGCAGCACATCAATGACGTTGCATTCCTCAGAACGATTTACCCGAAACATGATGAAGTGCTGTCCTTTACGTTTGTTGCGCGCGACATGAAGCGTCCAGCTATTATGGCCGATCTCGCTTCGCTCTTTTGCGCCGATGATCGCGAGGTCGGCGTGTAACGCTTGCAGCGCCTGCGAGAGCGTGGCTGCGTAGGTCCGCGCTTGTGTCGAACCAAAATTGTCGTTCGTCCAGTGCAAAATATGCTGGTAATCCGCTTCGGCGGCAGCCGAAAGGCGAACCGTCCAGAGTTCCACCGCGCTACTTGCCAATCACTTCAGACGTTAGCTTTGCCAGATGTTGACCCAGTGCATTCGCAGCGTCAAAACTGTGAAACGCACCTGCGTCGATATCGGTAATGCCGATTCGCGCGGCTTCACGCAAGGCAGTCAAGCGCAGGTCATCTTCAGACTCACGGCGTTCAACCAGCCGCAATCCCTCGCGCAAAACTTCGCTGGCATTCTGGTAGCGCCCCGATGATACAAGTTGCTCAACCAAGTGTGCTTGGTGATCGGTGAGGACAACATTTCGGGTTGGCATAGAGTTGTTTTCGAGTATTTTGGGCGAACCAGATACATTGGCATACTATGCCATAAAGCGGAGCGTGACAAGCAGATTTAGTGGCGGCGGGAACAGCAGGAGGATTTAAAATTATTAAATAAAAACAAAGGGTTACGATATATTAATGTCTGCCCTATTATTTCTTTCGGGCAGCCAAGTGCTTACCTGGCTTGGCCTTGACCTCGAATCTTCCTGTTTTCGTGAGAAGTTCTGATAGTTTGGCGCTGCCATAAGTGCGCGGCTCAAAGTCTGGTGTGGCCTTGGGGATAAACTGACCTAAGGGGACCTCTAATAATTGGTTTGCAAAAGCAGGGCCGCCAAATTCGTGATGCTTGCGTCATGTTATGTTGGTTTTTGGCAAGATTTCGCTCGAAACTCGCTCCTTTTACGGGTATTTCCCGCCTTTTATGCCACAGCGGACGCACC
>CAMBGJ010000200.1 GCA_945865805.1 Bordetella parapertussis | reverse complement strand
ACTCGTGCCAGCAAACTGGCGCTGAGGAAGTCACTCAGCCGAGCGCCTGCACCCAGCACAGCCTTGGTTCGCGCCATGGCTTACTCCGTAGTAGCGAAGCCTTATCATGACACATATTTCACTAAACGAACAGTATTGGGTCAGGTCTTGCAATATAGCAACACCTCTCTTTTGCCACTAAAAAAGCGAGCAAGCACGAGGGGTTTTGACTGTTGCCTGTCAACAGATTCATAGTTGCTAAAGAAGCGACGGTCTAGGCTCCGATATCCGATCAAGGCCTGAACATGATGCCGCGTGCGCTACGCGAAGCGCTAAAATTTTGATCCTGCCGATGGATTGACACACTGGATTCCAGCTTTCGCTGGAATGACGGCGGGGATATTTCTACGCGAACCTTGAATTCATGGTTTCAAACGTTCCGTCAAGAATGCAACGCTGCACTAGCGGGTGCAAGTCCCGCCACAGGTTGATCGCAACGAGTGAAGCGAAGCGCAACTGCATGAGGGCGATAAAAACAAATACCTACAAAAACTCCGCCTTAACAAGACTTGCGGCCGCGTGACAGGTTTCTCGCGGCAAAGGTATCAACGGCAACCAACGCCAAGGCATGCGTTACCGTGACTCCGGCGCGATCCCCGCCTGCTGAATAATACGCCGCCATTTCTCCACCTCGGCACGCACCAGCTCGCTGAATTGCGCGGGCGTGCCAAACACCGGCAGCGTGCCCTCGGTCACCATGCGTTCACGCACGTCCGGCAGTTTCAGCACGCGGTGAATGTCCTGATTCAGCCGTTCGACCAATGCGGTCGGTGTGCCCGCCGCCGCGCTGATGCCAAACCAGCCACTCACCGCGTACGGCCCCGTCAGACCAGATTCCTGCACCGTTGGCAAATCCAGACCGGGTATGCGCTCGGGCGTGGTTACGGCCAGCGCACGCACGCGCCCTGATTGCATGAACGGGTGTGCGGTCATGCGCGCGAGGAACAGCATCGCGATGTGGCCGCCGGCCACATCCGACAACGCCAGTGCCGCGCCTTTATAGGGTATATGCGTATATTTGGTTTTGGTCTGCGCCCCCAGCAATTCACCCGCCAGATGGAGCACGCTGCCGGTGCCGGACGAGCCGTAGGTAATCGCCCCCGGCCTGGATTGTGCCAGCGCCACCAGTTCCTTGATCGAGCGCACCGGCAGGCTGGGGTTGACTACGATGATATACGGCTGCGAAATCACTTGCGTGATGGGCGTGAAATCACGCACCAGGTCGATACCGGCCCGGTTGTCTTCTTTACGAGCCTGCATCGCCATGTAAGTGGCATGCGACACGATCATCATGCCGAGCATGTGGCCGTCCGCCGGCGAGCGCGCAACAGCCGTCAAGCCGATGGTGCCGCTGGCGCCGGGACGGTTTTCCACCACCATGGTTTTGCCCCAGGCATCGGTGAGCTTTAGCGCGATGGTGCGCGACACGACGTCGGTGCTGGAACCCGGCGCAAACGGGTTGATCAGGGTAACCACCTTGCTGGGATAGGCGGCGGTTTCTTTTTGCGCCAGCGCTGAGGGCGCTATCAGCGTCAATGCCAGTATCAATGGCCGCACGATAGGCATGGTCACTCCTAACCGGCGGCAGCTACGGTTTGGCCGAGCGGGCCGCGATCCGTACCATCCGCATGATCCGCACGATTAGCCAACACCAGTTCGATCAACTGCGGCACATCACGCAACCGCGCCCCGCTTTCTTTCATCATGCGTACCGGATCCTGATGGCGCTCTTCGGGCGTCCAGGTTTCCGGCGGCTTGGTGGCCTGCGCACCCAGATGCGCACCGACGTGACGCGCGCGTGCCACCACCCGCGTGCCGAACAAATGCTGCCGGGTGTGGTAGCGCGCCAGCGCGGCATCGATATCGCGGCTGTCCAATAACGCATCGGCGAGACTTTCCGCGTCGAGCGCGGCCTTGGTCACGCCCATCCCGACATGCGGCCGCGCGACGAAGGCGGCATCGCCCAATATTGCCGCGCGCTGGTGCACCAGGCGCGGCGATTCCGGATCAAAAATCGCCTGAAAAAACGGCTGCGTGGTGAGCTCGATCACCGTCACGCACTGCGGCGCGATCACTTTACGTGCTGTGGCGAGCATCGCCGCGATCACTTCCGGTCGGATCAGGGCTGGTGAAATAGCCATGCCGTGACAATGCCCTGTAGCATCGGTGCACAGTGCTTTCAAGTCGTCCGCCTTGACCGGGTGATACCACACCCAGTTGTACGCGCGATGGCCTGGCCGCACGTCGTTGTCCGGCCCCGGCACGGCGTACATGGTCATCGCGTCGCCATCCGGGTAACACACCATGTTGTGGGCGAATATTTCACGATGCAGTGCTGCGGGCAGCGCCGCTTCAGGCACCAAGCCGCGCCAGGCGATATAACCCGCGTAGAGCGGCTGCGACTCGGGCATGATCTGCGCACGCACCGTGGAGCGTATGCCGTCAGCGCCGATGATCAGATCGCCATGCGCGGTGGCACCGTCGGCAAACGTTGCTTTGACACCCGATGCATCATCGGTGAACGACACCAAGGTCTTGTCGAAAAAATAATCTTCGGCCGGAAAGGCATCCTTCAATGCACGGTAGAGCCGACCCCACGAACTCAAGATACGCGGACGCGGCATGGTGTGCTGCACCCGGCCCAAGCGATCCAGACAGGTGCGCGACTCAGGATGTACGCCGATGGAGGCATCGATTCTGATGCCGATACGCTGCATCACGTCGATCAATTCTTCGTGCGTGCCGATGCCAGCACCCAGGCTCGCCAGATCGTCACCCACGCGCTCGAACACCTGCACCGTCCAGCCGATGGTGCGCAGCAGATTCGCGGCCAACAGGCCACCCAGGGATCCTCCGATGACTAAGGCGTGAGGCATTACTATGGCTCCAGAACAGTGACGAATGGCGTCTCGCAGGTTGCCGCATCACGCGGCCACAGCGCAACGATCTATAAAAATAATCAATAAAAACAAATACTTACAAAAAAACCCGTTTCAGCACGCTACAAAAGTTTCACACGATTACAGTAATATCACAAACATCGCCGTCCTACTGACAAGGAAAAACCATGACTGAAAGAGTCGCGCTCTATAGCGCCGTCGATGACGAACTCACCCAATACGACGTGGATGTTGATGGCACCTCGCTCACAAAACGCGCCACGGTCAAGGTGCCGTCGAACGTGCAGTATGCGTGGCCGCATCCGTCGCGGCGTTTTTTGTATGTGGCGACGAGCAATCGCGGGCCGGGTCTCAAATCCGACAGCAATCATTTGAGCGCCTGGCGTATCGATCCGCAAAGCGGCGCGCTATCGCCGCATGGCGCGGCGCAACCACTGCCGATGCGCGCGGTGCATATCTGCGTCAGCCCCTGCTGCGGCTTTGTGCTGAGCGGCCACAATCTGCCCAAGAGTGGCGTCACGGTGCATCCGATCCATAACGACGGCACGTTGGGCCCTGCCGTGACGCAGCCGCACGCCCTCGACTGCGGCCCCTATCCGCATCAGGTGCGCATGACGCCCTCGGGCCGCACCACCATCGTGGTGGATCGCGGCAACGCCCCGCACGACGGCAAGGCGGGCGACCCCGGCGCGTTGCGGCTGTTTCGCTTTAACAACGGCGTGCACGAACCGCTGGCGGTGATCGCCCCCGATGGCGGACGCCACTTCGGCATACGGCATCTGGATTTTCATCCGACGCAGCCGTGGGTCTACATTTCGCTTGAAATCCAGAGCGTGCTGAACATGTTCCGCATGAACGGTGAAACGCTGGAATCGCAAGCCGCCTATGTGCACGACTTGCTGGCGGATCGCGCCAACGTCAAAGCGCGGCAGATGGCTGGCACCGTGCACGTACACCCGTCAGGAAAGTACGTCTACTTCGCCAACCGCGCCGACGGCACCACCGATTACCAGGGGCAGCCGGTGTTCAACGGCGGCGAAAACAGCATCGCGGCATTTGCCATTAATCCGCAGAGCGGCGAGCCGACACTGATACAGCACGCCGACACGCACAACTATCACGTGCGCACCTTCTGCTTCGACCCCAGCGGCAAAATGATGGTGGCGGCCAGCATCAAACAAATGCAGGTGCATAAGGACGACACCGTACTGACGGTGCCAGCCGCGATGTCGGTGTTTAAAGTCGGCGACGACGGACGCTTGATGTTCGTGCGCCGCTACGATGTCGAGCACGGCGAACGAACGCAGTATTGGGTGGGGATGGTGGGGTTGCCCTAGCCGAGCCGCGACGTGAGTTACCCACGCACCCGCTTAAGCGGATTAAGCTCATCCCAGGAATACGGCACCAGATCGTTGGGCCCAAAGGGGATTTCGATTTCCATCCCTGGCGGATATTCCTTGCGATGCTGTTCGCGCAGGCGCAGGCGCTGCGCCTCGCGCGCGTGCACCAGATCCAACGGCTCAGTAACACCCAACGCGCGCGCCGCTTGCAGCGGCCAGTTGGGGTTGTCCATCAGCTCACGCGCCATCGCAATGATGTCGGCGTGGCCATCGCGCAGAATTGCCTCGGCGTGGCTCGGTTCGGTGATCAAGCCCACCGCTGCCGTGGCGACGCCGATTTCCTCTTTGATCTCGCGCGCATAGCCCGCCTGATAGCCGGGCACGCGCGGCAACGGTGCCAGTCTGCCGTCGCCGGTGATGCCGCCGGAGGAGCAATCCACCACATCGACGCCGCGCGCCTTTAACTCGCGCGACAGTGCCAGCGAATCGTCCATGCCCCATTCGCCACCGGTACCATCAATCGACGAGATGCGGAAAAACAGCGGCTTGTCGGCAGGCCACACCGCGCGCACCGCTTCGGTGACTTCGAGCGCGAAACGCATACGGCCTTCGAGACTGCCGCCGTAGCCGTCGGTGCGTTGGTTCGACACCGGCGACAGAAATTGATGAATCAGATAGCCGTGCGCACCGTGAATTTCGCAAATATCGAAACCGGCATCGATGGAACGTTGGGTAGCCTCGCGCCAAACCTGAAGGTTCTGGCGGATATCGTCATGATCCATTTCGCGCGGCAGCGCGCCGCCGGGTGACGCAGGAATCGGACTGGGCGCAATGCCCTGCCACGGCGTAAGGCCTACCTTGGCGTCGGCTTCGGTGAGCGGCGCGCGATCCTGCAACGGGCCGTGCGCCGAGGCGCGCCGTCCACAGTGGCCCAGTTGTATCGCCGGGGTAGCGCCCAGTGATTTGATGAAATCGTTGATACGCCGGTATTGCGCGATATGCTCGTCCTTGTAGAGGCCGGCGCAATGGTGTGTTTTCCGGCCAGACGCCTCGACCGCGGTTTCTTCGCCAAAGACGATGCCCGAGCCGCCCATCGCAAAACGCCCGAAATTCACCATTTGCCATTCAGTGGGACCACCATCGTCCGACACGTACTGACACATGGGCGCGGCCATGATGCGGTTGCGCACAACCACGGAACGCAGTTTGATCGGCGTAAACAACAGCGGGGTATCACGAGTCGGTTTGTTCATTGCGTTCATTTTGCATTCTCCCAGAGCAAGTCGCCGCTATTGTAATCGAAGGGGCGCACACGGCTTTGCGCATGCGTGATTCTGTCGAAGGAAGCGACTCGTATTCGCGTGGCGTCCTAGCGTATTAAGGAGAAACCCAAATATGTCCTGTGTGAAAGGCGACTTCTTTCCCTGATTCTTCGCGTTATCAGAACACATTTGCATTACTTAGTAATAATTTTGACAACTCGATCTTCCTGCTGGTGGCGTAACCCTGTTTAAAATTCTGCCGATAGATCGACGAACGGTTACGCAACGGATCACCAGAAACGACGATCAGCCATTGCGTTTCCGGCAGCATCAACGGCACCAAACGCTCGGGGTCGTCGGAAAGCCGCCATGCCGCAGGCAGCTCGCCCTTCTCCACCAGGCCTGCAAGCGTGGTGCCGGGCGTGTGGTGATCTGCGAGCATCATATGCCATTCGTAGTAACGCGCGGGCACGGTGGCGTGCTGTTTGAGATATTCCTCCACATCGCGCTTGCTGTAACCTGCATTGGCAAGAATCGTGGCGATCACCGGCGACAACAACAGCACGTGTGATTCAACATAGCCGCGCGAGCTTTGATACGGCTCGATCATGCGTTTGACCCAATCGACGATCAGATCGAGATGGCGTTTCGCTGATTCGCCTGCGGTGCTGAACGGATCGCTCGACGCGCGCACCGAGGTAATCGTCACCACGCTGTCTTCGGGTTTGAAACCGCGTGTGACGTGCAGCGGCGCCCAGCCCATGCCGGCACACGCTTCGTCGTTTTCAGCAACAACCGCGCGAAACATCTGGCCGAAAGTCGCCATGTCGGTCGTGCCCGGCAAAAAGCGCGGCACGTTACGCGCAAACAGCCGGTAGAAGCGGCCGATACTGGTGTTGGCCTGGTTGCCGGGGCGTAGCGAGCCCTGCTTGTCGTCGAACCCGAGCTGTTCCCGTATCGGGCCGTTGATGATGATCATGGCCTCCCAGCCCGGCGTGCTGCCGCCGTGCTTCATGCCGTATTCGGCGTCGCACATCACGTCGACGATCGCCAGCAACACCGGTAGGTATTCCGGTCGGCAGCCCGCCATCACGCCATTCACCGCGACTTTCCACACAGTAGCTTCGGCCTGACTCGGGTGCATGACACCCAGCACCTCGCTGGGCGCGCGATCGGTGTGACGCAAAAACGCTTCAACCTTTTCAAGCGTCGGCGGAACAATCGGCAGCCCGTCGCTCCACTGGTTACGCTGAAAGTGTTCGTTGACTTCCTCGAAGGTGCCTTTGAAGACAATCTCGCGGTCATCCGGCTCGGCGTTGTCGGCTGAATCTTCTACCGTCGCTTCCCTGGCGGTGAGCTGGGCGACAATCTGATCAACCAGCACGTCTTCAATATTTTTCGCCACCGTCGCGCGGTCGTGCATCGAGATCACCCCTGGGTAAGTCGCCACACGCAGATCGATGCCAGCCTGTTTGCCAATGGCCCTCACCGACTGGGTGAAGCCCTCATCAATGGCAATAGTCACCGTCGGAATGCCAGCATTTTCTGCGGCGATACTGGCACGCGAACTCGCGGCCGTGCAGCTGCCTCAACCGGCAGTGCCGGAGATCACCAGATCGCAGTCGAACGCTTCGAGCTTGCCCGGCAATGCCTTGATGACTTCCGATTCATGTGCGCCATAGGTGTCGCCAAACTCGCGGTGCGACACAAATTTAATGCCAGGAAAGCGCTTGAGCAGCGCCTTCTCGATCACTTCAAAAGTGAATTCGCTGTCGAATTTGTGGTTGGACAGCTCGCCGATGGTCAGCCCATCCAACGAGCTTGGACGCGTGGCTCGCGCCCTGCGCTGAATCGCGCGCTGCCCGAGTGGATACACGACTTCATACAGTGACATTGATGGCTCCTCGCTTGTGATTGGATTGTGACTGGCCCGTACGCTAATCAGCCTTGATAAGCCCGAGCGCCTGTCAAATGACGCCTTGGCCGCGCAGCTCGTCGATCTCGCTTGCGCTGTAGCCGACGCCACCCAGGAGGACTGAGGTATCTTGTCCCAGTTGCGGCGGCGGCGTTTGCACGTCCGGCTGCCCGCTGGCAAGACGAAATCCCAGACGAGGCACTGCGACGTCACGGCCAACGCCGGGCACATCCTTAAAGTGTTTGACGAACTGGCGGCTCTCCAGATGCGGATGCAGGGCGATTTCCGCGACGGTGAGTATCCGCCCGCACGGCACGCCAGCGGCGTTGAGCAGCACTTCCCATTCCTCCGCGCTCTTTGACTGCAACGCCTGCTCAAGCACCTCGCGCATCTGCTGGCGGTTTGCGATGCGTGTGGTGCGTTCGGCGAAGCGTGGATCGGCCCTAAGCTCCGGCATGCCGATGACTTCGCACAGACGATGGAAATGCTTGTCTTCATTGTTGACGATATTCAGCGCACCATCGCCCGTACGGTAGGTGCCTGACGGGCTGGCATTGGGATTTTCATTCCCCTGGGGAAAGGGAACGTAGCCCGTGTTGAGATGATTGGTAAACATCCACGCGCCCATCGACGCCAGTGAAGCGTCGAGCATGGAAACATCGATCATTTCCCCGGTGCCGCTTTTCTGCTTGCGGTAGAGCGCGGCACATATCGCAAACGCCGCCGTGATCGCGGCCGTGGCGTCACACACTGTGTAGCCCGCGCGGTTGGGGGCCGTGGTGGTGTCTCCCGTCAGACTCATCAGACCACAGAAACCCTGAATAATTTGATCGTAGGCGTGCCGCTGCGACAAGGGGCCATTCTGCCCGAAGCCGGACACCGCGCAGTAGATCAGGCTGGGATTGATGGTACTTAACGTGTCGTAATCCACCCCCAGTTTTTTGGTGACGCCAGGCCGAAAGTTCTCGATCATCACGTCGGCGTCCCTGATCAATCGGTAAAAGACTTCCTTGCCGCGCGCGTGTTTGAGGTTCAGCGTCAGCGATTTCTTGCCCGCGTTACTGGCAAAGAAGGAGGCGCCCATGCCTTTTTTGCCAAGCGCGACATCGGTGCCGAACTTGCGTGCCGGATCGCCGATCCCCGGCACTTCTATCTTGATCACCTCGGCACCCAACATCACCAATTGATAGGTGGCCAACGGGCCGGCGATGACATTGGTCAGATCGAATACGCGAACGCCGTCTAGTGGCAATGGCATAGGTCTTCCCGTGTAATACTTGCGTGGTATTTTGGTAGTTTGTTCAAGCAGCTTGTTACTTTAACATGAGCAAACTCGTAGCCCCTGGTTAAGCCAGGGTGGACAATAACGCGAAGCGACGCCAGTAAAGTAGCCCAATTGCACAGTGCATCCAACCCCATGCAAAAAATCATCCTTGCCCTGATACTTGCTTTGGTGGCAACCGCCCTGCGCCCGGTGGCGGCGCAAACGTACCCCGCAAAGCCGATCCGCTTTATCGTGCCTTTTCCGCCAGGTGGCGGCAACGATCTCATTGCGCGCGAACTGTCGCAGCACCTCACCGAATCGTTGGGCCAGCCGATGGTGGTGGATAACCGGCCCGGTGCCAGTACGCTCATCGGCGCCGAAGCTGCTGCAAAAGCGTCGCCGGACGGCTATACCCTATTCATGGGCAACAACAGTACGCTCACCATCAATCCCCATCTGTACAAGAAACTGCCTTACGATGCGGTGAGGGATTTTGCGCCCTTGTCACTGCTCGCCTCGGCACCGTTCGTGCTGCTGGCGCATCCTTCGGTGCCGGCACAATCGGTGAAAGAACTGATCGCGCTCGCGCGCCAGCGGCCGGGGCAACTCAATTTTGGTTCGTCGGGGCTGGGTATCGCCACCCATCTGGCCGGCGAAATGTTCAAGCTGATGGCACGCGTGGATATCGTGCATATCCCCTACAAGGGTGCCGCGCCTGCGTTGACCGACCTCATCGGTGGGCAGATCGAGTTGCTATTCAATAACGTGATTTCGGCGATGCCGCACGTACGCTCGGGCCGATTGCGCGCGCTTGCGGTGACGAGCAAAACGCGTAGCCACGCGCTGCCACAAGTGCCCGCCGTCGCGGAAGCGGGTTTGCCGGATTACGAGGCCAGTGTCTGGTACGCCGTGCTCGCCCCCGCCCGCGCGCCCGCGCCCGTGCTCACACGACTGCAC
>CAMBGJ010000199.1 GCA_945865805.1 Bordetella parapertussis | reverse complement strand
TGCCGAATACTTTGCGGCCACCGGTGTGTCCGTCACCTATGATAAAGATTCGTGGTTTATCCGCCTTGCCATCGACCCGCGGGCCAGCTTCACGGCCAGTGACATGACGCGGTTGGCGGTGGGAATGCGGTTTTAGGTTTTGGGAATGCAGCACCCGTACTCCGCGAGTTTTAGCCACCAGACTGGTTCCCACCGCTACCCAATACGTCAAACGAACTCTGTTGATTAGTCCTCAAGCAGGTCATTGATTTAATGCGGTATTATATTTTGTGCTTGAGGACTTCGCCGGTTTTACAGGGCGCCGGAACGGAGAGAACTGGCCAAGGGAGAGAGAAAACGGGGCCGAATACTGCCGCCATGCCCTTCGGCGAAGTCCGCAGGAACCCACGCCAGCCCCCGTGAACACGCGGCAGTAGGCAAAAAAATACCAACCGGTGAATTGGTTGGTATTTTTAATTGGTGGTGGGGTGCCCGCGTCCAGCCCTCTCAGAACGGTGCGTGGGCCTTTCGGTTCACACGGCTCAAGCCTTTACAAAGGCGCCTTGCGACACCCGGCGACACAGCTACCGACATCGCCTTCACAGTACACGTCTACAGCCCGTAGGGTCAAAAAAAAACCACTCAAAACGCAGTAGTTTTTGGGTGCGAGGGTTTTCAGGGACCTCAGGGGATGGCCGGTGGCAACAACTGAGTTTGCCGAAACGACGTACAACGTGCAAATTTGCGTCTTGCGACTTTTTCCACTCCGCTACCCAATACGTAAAACGAACTCCGTGGCGAACCTTTTTCCAATTCCCCACCGCCCGACCAAATTACTTATCGAACCTGCTGCCTGTAAGTCATTGAAAATACTCGAAGTGGCGTCGGGAGCGCTCGCGTCCCTACTGATAACAGAGAGAGGTATTTGAGGGAATCGGGCCAGAAATCGCACCGCCACGGGCGCGACGCTCGCGACGTCATTACGGTTTTCACTGGGGGAGCGGGCAAAAAAAATCCCAACTGATAAGAGTTGGGACTTTGAGTATTGGTGGTAGGATGACAACAGGCAGCAAACTGCGCATGAAGTGCACATGCTGGCGAATGTAGGCTAATACGGGGCGTTATTGTTGTTGGGGTGGCTATTGTCGTCTTGCGCGCGTCAACCGTGCGGATTTCGTCAGTCCGCTTGTGATAAGGTGCAAGCATTATATTTTGAGGAATTGGCGCAGATAGATGTTTGGACCACACCGGGGTCAGATCGATCGCCATAGCTGACAGGATGGTTCAGTGATATTGCTTTAGGTTTCTCAACAAATTTGATTGCCGCATCCACAGCGATGTTAAGCTCGCCTCTCAGTTGGCTTGAACTATAATTTCATAATCAACCAAATTGAGAATCGAGATGCAATCTTCGTACGCCGAGTCCGTAGCGCGCCCATACAGTGAGGCCGCCTGCACCTGCAGTGACATGATCGCCTGCCGGCCGTGAACCGGCGCGCTTTCCTCGTTGCGGGTGCCGCACTGGGTTTAGCCCAGATACTGCCCTTTGGTGCCCAGGCGGCCAGCGGCAACTACGATGCGATGCTACTCGCTTGCATCGACCCACGATTTCCGAAGCTCACAATTGATCACATGAGTAGCCGTTCGCTGGCTGGCAAGTACAGCCAATTCAATTTTGCCGGTGCGGCGATAGGCGCAGTGGCGCCTAAGTTCAACAGTTGGCATCAGACATTCTGGGACAATCTCGGCGCATCCATTCAGCTGCACAATATTCCGGCGGCGATCGCGATCAATCACCGCGACTGTGGTGCGGCGAAAATCGCCTACGGGGATGCTGCCGTCGCCAACAGGGGTGTGGAAACCGCCACCCACCGTCAATCGCTTCTTGAGTTCCGGGCCGGAGTCGCCAAGCGCTTTCCGAAGCTACGGGTCGAACTCGGTATCATGGATTTGAACAGCAAAGTCGAATCCTTATCCTGATTCTTCGCGCAGATTGGGCTGGTTTGGCGGCGTCCGCCGACACCGGAAGCGGGTTGCCTTCGCTATATTGATAAATTCGAATGTATTGGAGATAGTTAATGCAGTGTCGAATCATTATTTCTACATTAAGTGCATTACTTCTGACCATGTCTGTTGTAGCGGCTGCGGCTGATACCCCAGCGGTTAAGGCCGAAACGTTGCTCATTGCCAGCCATTCGTGGGACGGAACCGCTTACGAAATGTATCCCACGGGGCGACCAGAATTAACCGTCTTGCGCCTCACAATCGCCCCTAATACTACTTTACCTTGGCATACACACCCCATGCCAAATGTAGCTTACGTGATTAGCGGAGAACTGCTAGTTAAAAAGCAGGAGGGGGGGGCACAAAAGCGGCTCTTGGCAGGTGACGTTTTACCCGAAGTGGTAAATATCAAGCATCGCGGAATATCTGGTGAGGCGGGTGTAGTTCTGATTGTTTTTTACGCCGGATCGAAGGGCATGAAGTTATCCGAGTAATTTTTTGGGTCTTCGCGTAAGAGTGTGGGTGAATTTGTCATATTTTAGAGCACTGGTAACATGCAAGTGAGTATTTTCAGCTGTAGATACTCCTCATCGCGCAACCCGTATGCACGACGCTGGATGACGCGAATTTTGTTGTTCAAGCCTTCAACGAATCCAAGGGATACCTTGTTCTCAGGCTCGCAGTAGGCGGCGATGCCGTCCCAATGACGATCAATCATCTCGGCGAACTTCTCGTAAGGTGCCAGGCGTTGCCATTTCAGGCTCGCGCGCCGATTCTCGAAGAAGCGCCGCCCCCAAGCCTCGCGGAATTTTTCAAGCTAGTTGTCGCCTGATTGTTTGTTTTCAAGCTGCTTTTTTGAGTTCTGGAGAGAGCTCCTTTCGAGCGCCTTTTTCAGCACTGCGTTGATCTGGGTTTAAGTAAACAACCTTGATCGGTTGCCAGTTGCGCGTGGCGCCGCTCCAGCGCTCGGGATGGCGCGCTTTGGCCGCTTCATAGACCTCGACGCGCTTGCTTAGCAATGCCACGTCCAGGCCGGCGTGGCGCTCCCCGAGCGGGACGAATCGTAAGCGATCTATGAACCCCGTCCTTTCCCTGAACACGTGAACGCGATACACCTACGGCTTTAAAAGGAGAGCGCGATGGGTGAGAGGAAATCGAAGTGGCTGGAGCACTTGATAGCGGCTGAAAGCTCAGGGCTGAAACTGAGCGCGTATGCCGCGAACCAGCAGATCGACGTGCGCCGGCTGTATGAAGCCAAGCGTACCCGTACGAAATGGCGCTGATGGTCGAGGAGTCCATTGGCTGTGAGGTCCGATCAGACGAGTTGCGCTTTGAAGGCGCGCATGACTTGGAGAAATTCGTTGCCAAGCTCGAAGCCCGCATCGCCGCATCGGCCCAGTGCTGCCACTGGCAAGGCTACGACCTCGAAATTCTGGGTGGCACGCCAGACCAGGCCAAGACTCTGCGCGAGGCGCTCCGAGACATGGCCGCCCCCGGATCCGTCAAGGCCTCGGAGATTTTCGACCTCTCCAAGTATTCGGATCGGGTCGAGGGGTTCGGGGTCGAGAAGCCGTATTACTCGCCCTTTATCGCGCGCAAAAGCGACGACTCGGGTTGGTTCCCGGAGAACGTCGATTTCGGCCTGTGCTACACGCCCGAAGGGGGCGGCGAAACGGTCGCGGTCGTGCTCAACGAGGATTCAATAGCCACGTTTCGCGACGAGGCCCGCAAGGCGCAAGACGAAAAGCGTGAAACCTTCGATTTCCCCGGCGGCCCCAAGCCCGTGCCCGTCAAATGGGCGAACGAGGCCCTCGACGCCATAGGCAACGCGAGAGCCGACGTTGCAAAGCGCGAGTTCGATCCGAGCAAGCCTGCGACCAAGGCCAAAGCGTCCGAGCGCAAGGGATTGGTGGTCAAGCCGAACGTGGACACGCTCGACTACGAGGAGCGCAGAGGCGCGCTCGCCCCGACCGGCGCTCCGCCCAAATTGCCCGCTTCACTTCGGCCGGAGATTGCCCTCATGGAGCATCAACTGAGCGGGGTCGCGTGGTTGCAGCATTTGTGGAACCTCTCGCCGACAGCCTGTCGCGGCGCGCTGCTTGCCGACGACATGGGCTTGGGCAAGACGATCCAGCTTTTGACCTTCATTGCATCAGCCATCGAGGAGAAGCCCGACATCGATCCGTTCCTGATCGTGGCCCCGGTCTCGCTGCTTGAAAACTGGAAGGAGGAGATCGCCAAGTTCTTCGCTCCCGGAGCCATGCGGGTGCTCACGCTCTATGGTCCATCGCTAGCCGAGAAGCGCGTTCCCAAGCGTGCTCTCGAAGAGGAGCTTGTCCGGGGCGGCGCGACCAAGGTATTGATCTCGGGTTGGCTGAGCGGCGCCCAAGTGGTGCTGCCACCTTTGAGACCTTGCGCGACCTCGAGTTTTCGCTGGCGGCCCAACGCTGGTCGGCCATGATTTGCGACGAGGCGCAGAAGATCAAGAATCCAAACGCGCTGGTGACCAGGGCTGCGAAAAAGCAGAACGCCCGGCTCAAGATCGCTTGCACGGGCACGCCCGTGAAAAACAAGCTGACCGACATTTGGTGCCTGTTCGACTTTGTCCAGCCGGATTTGCTTGGGGCTTTGAAAGAATTTGGCAATCGCTACCGAAGGCCCATCGAAGCGGATAAAGGCTGCGACTACGAATACGAAGGCGAACTCGGCGAATTCGGCGAAAAATTCCACTACGACACGCGCGGCACCGGCGGCATGATGCATAATGATCCCGACAACCGGTCGGCGGCTGTGTTTGGCGGCAGCGTCACGCTGCACGCGGGCGGTGGGCGCGAGGCTTATGTGTTGCTGCCGGTTATTCCGGCGAAGGATGGAATTTAAAGGGCGTGCAGGTATTTTTATACGTAGTTCGTCGTTTCTGAAACCTGCTCAGCAAAAATTCCGCAGGCGAATTACCATTCAATAATCGCAGTTTGATTTTCAAAAGGGAGATGCAAATGCAAAAAATTCTGCTGGCAGTATTGCTGTTGATGGGGTCCACGCTCGCTGCGGCGCAGACCGCCGATGAGTTGCTCAACGACGGCAAGAACACCGAGAACGTGACGACCTTCGGCATGAGCAACAAATTGCAGATGTACAGCCCGCTGAAGCAAATCAACAAATCCAACGTCAGGCGCCTGGTACCGCTGTGGAGCACAGGCACCATGAGCGACACCGGCGAACTGGCGCAGCCGGCGATTTATAACGGCGTGATGTATATCGTCAACGGCAACTGGACGTTCGCCCTTGATGTCGCAACCGGCAAGCAAATCTGGCGCACGCAAGTCGAATACGATCGCGCGGTGCTGCGCATCTCGAACGCGGGCGCGATTATGCGCGGCTCGCCGACCATCTACAACGGCAAGTTGTTCCGGCTGACACTCGACGCGCACATACTCGCGCTCGACATGAAAACCGGCAAGCAAATCTGGAAGACGGCGTTCGCCGATTTCAAAGAGGGTTACAAAGGCGTGGTCGCCCCGCTGATCGCCAACGGCGTGCTGATTTCGGGCACCACCGGCGGCGAGCACGCCACACGCGGTTTCCTCGTCGGCTGGGATCCGGAGACCGGCAAGGAACTGTGGCGCACGCACATGATTCCCGCGCCGGGCGAACCTGGTCACGAAACCTGGCCGAAGACGGCTGATTCCACACCGGACGCATGGAAAACCGGTGGCGGTTCGACCTGGCTCAACGGTTCGTACGATCCCGAACTGGACCTAGTGTACTGGGGCGTGGGCAACTCGGGACCGTACGATGCCAAGTACCGCGGTAACGGTGATGCGCTCTACACCAACAGCGTAATTGCGATTCGTCCAAAGACGGGCAAGATCGAATGGCACTATCAATTCACGCCCAACGACCTCTACGACGCAGACGGCAATAACGAAAACGTGATTGCCGATGTGCGCATCGGCAGCCAGATGCGCAAGGTCATCATGAACGCCAACAAGAACGGATACTTCTATGTGGTGGATCGTACCAACGGCAAACTGATCGCCGCGCATCCGATGACGCGCATCAATTGGGCCACGCACATCGATCTGAAAACCGGGCGGCCGGTGCTGACGGACGTAGCAGATCGCTTGATGAAGGGCGAAGAAGTCGAGGTCTATCCGCAACGCGGCACCAACGCCATCATGTTCGCGTTCAATCCGAAATCCAACTTAGCCTATATCAACACTTGGGATCTTCCGCGCATCCAGAAGTTTGTGCCGTACAAGTTCCAGAAGCTGGGCGAACCTAATACCGCTACCGCTGGCCGCAGCGCGCCGATCAAGCCGGGCGATGTGGTCGGCTATCAGGTGGCGATGGATGTGGTTACCGGCAAATTCAAGTGGAAGATTCCGATTACCGATATTCCGAACGCCGCCAGCCTGATGGTAACGGACGGCGGTCTGGTATTCACCGGCAAACCCACCGGCGAATTCATTGCGCTCGACGAAGAAACCGGCAAACAACTGTGGCAGTTCAAAACCACCTCCAGCATCAACGCACCACCCATCACCTACACCCACAAGGGCGTGCAGTACGTGACGGTGGCTTCCGGCCTGGGCGGCAGTGTCATCAGCAGGATCGTTGCCCCTCTGGTGCCGCGCGGCAGTTCGGTATGGACATTTGCGCTGATGCCGGAATAAACAGGGGCACAAGCGCATGCCGCGTGAAATCACCACCGCTATCGCCCTATCATTACTGTTCGTCTGTGTGGTCGGCATGGCACAAAGTCCGGGGGGAAAACCGTTCCCTCCGGAGCAGATCAAACGCGGCGCCGCGCTTTACGCAAGCAACTGCGAATCCTGCCGCGGCGTGCGCATGATCGGCCCGCCGTGGGCGACAGATCTCGCGACCTTTCCGCGCGATAGACCGGATCGTTTCGTCGACTCGGTCACCAATGGCAGGAACGCCATGCCGCCGTGGGGCGACGTGCTAAAGCCCGATGAGATACAGGCTTTGTGGGCTTACCTGGTTGCGGGGGAACCGAAGGAACCTTAGGCTGAAGTTCCTCCGCTCGGAAATGTTGCCCGAATTCCGATAGTTCAACGGATCCTGGCGAACGGACGACCGCTTTGCTTTTTTCAACGTCGGGTAAGGAGCGGTTGCGCTGTCAGGTTTGGGTCGGTAACGGTAATTGCCGTTTTCGGTAAGCAGTCGCTCAGACTCGTCGGCCCAGGCTTTTCGGCGGCGTATGATCGAACGTCGGCAATGCGAAGCACAGCAGCCCCTCAAGACACCAACGCCCAACGTCGGGAATGGCCGAATACCGGTCGCCGTCGGTTGTCACAGCGAAGGTCTCATCAGGTTCGCATTCAGCCTCTCACCCGGAAAGTCTTCTCATTCTCGCTCCGGCTCCGAGGGCGAGCGATGCATAGCGCGTCGCGTAGAAACGTCAGCGAGTCACGCGGTGGGCGTACCAAGCTTGGGTACAGGCGCGCACCACGACAGGGCAAAGGCCATCGCAGCCACATCAAAAATAATTCAATAAAAAAAAATACTTACAATAATTCCCTCCGTTACACCAACCCCGCCTTGATCTTCTCCGCCGTCAGCGGCAACTGCCGCAGACGCACGCCGGCGGCGTCGAAAATTGCGTTGGCGATGGCCGCTGACAAAGGTCGGACTGTGGCTTCGCCGCCACCGAAGGGCGGTTGCTCCGGGTGATCGAGAAGCGTGATGTCGATGGTTTCCGGCGCGTCCTTGATATCAAAAATAGGGTACGTGTTCCAATCGACATTGGTGACGTTGCGGTTGTCGAATTTCACTTCTTCCACCAACGCACGGCTGGCGGTCTGTACGATCTGCGCCTCCAGCGTCTGCCGCAACTGTTCAGGCGCGACCACTTGTCCGCAGTCGTGTGCGAGATAAAAACGCCGCGCCCACACCTTGCCGGTATGGCGATTGACTTCGACTTCGGCCACCACCCCCACGCGCGTACCGCCGCGCACCGAGTAAGCCAGCCCCTGCCCGACATACACGTCGCCGCGTAGCTGCTTGCGCGCGCCCACGTGCGGCTGCCATTGGGCTTTTTCTGCGACGGCTTTCACCACCGCGAGATCGCCCTTGTGGCTCAAATACTGCATGCGAAACGCCACTGGGTCGGTGTTGGTGGCGATCGCCAGTTCATCCATGAACGATTCCACGCCGAAGTGCACCTGCGGCCCTGCGGGATCGCGAAAATGCGTAGTGCGCAGCGGTGAGGCGCGATCGAGCAGCGGCGGTATGCTCGTAGAAGTTAGGCACCGCGCATCGAACTTCTAGGATTCGGCCGGCTGCCCGAACAGCCACACCGGCTTTAACGGCCAATCAAGCAACTGCCCGGCGAGCGTGCGCTCGGGCGCGCCCTCGTCGCGGAAAAATTCTTGCCGCGAAAAACCCTTGCTCATATTGCCAGGCTGTCACCTTGCCGTCCTTGCCGATGGCTGCGCGCGCGGTATGCACTGAAGCCGGCGACTTGGGCGCCCACTGTGTGCCCTCGTGCCGCATGTATTGCACGCGCACCGGCTTGCCCACGGCCTTCGACAGCACGGCGGCATCCATGGTGGCGTCGCCTGCGTCGTTGCGGCCATATGAGCCGGGGCCCACCATCGAATGCACCACCACTTTTTCTTCGGGCAGCTTAAACATCAGCGCGATGCCGTCGCGGCAGTGATGGGGCTTTTGCCCGCCGGTCCAGATTTTCGCCTTGTCCGCGCGCACATCGGCCACGCCGCACGCCGGCGCCATTGATGCATGCGACTGAAACGGCCATTCGTACGTGGCCTCGACAATTTTCGCGGCATTGGCGAACGCGGCATCCACATCACCGACTTTCACCTGGGCGTCATCCTTGACGGCCTTGGTACGCCGAATGTGGTTGTAGATGTCCTTTTGATCGGGGAACGGCGGCTTGACATCCGACCACGTGATCTTGAGCGCACGCGATGCACGCACCGCGTCCCACTCCTTCGGCGCGACCAGCCCGATGAAGCCTTTGTCCCACACCACCTTTACGCCGGGAATATTTTTCACCTACGACTCATCCACCGCCACCGGCACCGCCCCCGCGATGGGCGGGCGGATCATGCGCCCGTGCAGCATGCCGGGCACTTTGACATCCACCATGTTGTTCTGCACCGTGCCGTAGAGCTTGGGCGCGATGTCGCGGCGCTTCGTGCCGGGCTTGCCCACAATTTTGGGTTCGTCAGTAAAAATCGTGGGTGAGTTTTGGCTCGGGTAATTTGCCAAGTACATGATAAAGCGAGAGTTCTACGGCTTTGAAGGTTCGATAGCCGTAAGCTTTTCTCACAGTGACTTTGGCTTTGTTGTTGAGGCCCTCTACGATACCGCTGGAGAACGCCTTTTGAGCGCGGAAATAGTTGAGCAGGAGTTCACGGTGATTGCGTACGGTTTTAACGAACTGCTTGAGCGGATCGATGCGCGAGCGCATTGCTTTCGTACACCACTGATCGAGAAATTTGGCGGCCCAGACCGGCGAGGTGTAGTCCCAGAATTGGCGGAACTCCTCTTTCAATATGTATCCCCGGACGCTTTGCAAGTTAAAGCGCAGCACGTCACGCAGGCGGATGCGCTGTTTATCGCTCAGATTCTCAGGGCGCTTGAGCAGGCACCAGCGCGACTTCTTGAGGGCCGGCTCGTAGCCCTCACGCGCCATGCGCCGGGCTTCGCCCGAGCGCACCTGATCGAGC
>CAMBGJ010000198.1 GCA_945865805.1 Bordetella parapertussis | reverse complement strand
TTCCGCGCGCGGTGGAGGGCTTGGTGCCACGCAGCGCCTAACGCTGCGCATCTTGCAATACATCAATAAAAACAGATGGTTATGACGCATTGTGCATCGGATAGCGTTTATCCCCATCACCCCGCACGCGGGCGCCATGGGCGCGCCCCTCCCGGCGAGCACGAGCACTACCGCCACGGATTGACCACCTCAGCGCCGCTGCCCTGCATATCCTTGATATTGCGTGTGACGATGATGAGGCGGTGCTGCAAGGCAATGGCGGCTATCAGGCTATCGAAGGCGGGCATGGGTGCGCCTTGGGCATCGAGACGCGCCTGCAACTCCCCCCAGCGCACAAATGCGTCGGTGTCCAACGGCAATATCCGCTCGGTAAACCGCTTGACGACGCTGTCAGTAAGCCACTTTTGCAGAAAGGATTTGCGCTTGCCGGCGGCAAGCCTTGTGATGCCTCGATTCAGTTCGCCAACCGAAACCGCCGCCAGATACAGCGAGAGTTCGTCCTGCTGCGAGAACCAATTCACGACACCAGGATTGGGGTGAGGCTTGACCAGTTCCGATAACGCGCAGGTATCCAGCAGAAATTTCACAGCCCCGTCTCGCGCGGCGCGTCGGGGCTGCGCGAAATGTCCAGTTCAACGGCGTATTTGGCGGGCACTTGCAAGCACGCAAGCAGGCTACCCTTGGGGCGCTTCATGCGGCGGAATTCCTCGGCGGCAACGATGACCACCACCTCGCGGCCATGACGGGTAACCGTCTGCGGGCCATGGGTCAAGGCTTCATCCACGATTTCGCTAAAACGGTTTTTTGCTTCCTGCAGCTGCCATTGCGCGCTCATGGTGAATCCTTGTTCTGGCTAGTCTGGCTATAATAAACGCAATTCGCGAAGTTTGCCATTTATCCGTGCAAGGTGGCGTTGAAAAAGACGGTGCAACCGCACGAGTAAAACCGCTGCCTGCATGACAAGACTTTGGCCATCCTCTCAGGAAGCACCAGTTCCGCAGATTTGGCTGCGCGGCATCCGGGATTAAACACCGCCGTCGACCGCGCCTCACGCCACCGCACGCACCGCGATCCATTCCTTCTCGAAGGTCTCCAACGACAGCGGTTTGCTGAAGAAATAGCCCTGCACTTCGTCACAACGGCGTGCACGCAGAAATTCGAGCTGAACGCTGTTCTCGACACCCTCGGCCACGATCTTGGTGCGCAGCGACTTGCCCAACCGCAAAATCGCATCGCAGACGGCCTCGGCGTTGGCATCGACACCAATATCGTCCACAAAGGATTTGTCGATTTTGATGGCGTCCACAGCAAAGCGGCGCAGGTAACTCAATGACGAATAACCGGTGCCAAAATCGTCAATCGCCACGCTTACGCCAATCGCCCGCAGTGCCGTCAGCGTGGTTGCCGTGCGCGCGGCATCCTTCATGGCGGAAGTCTCGGTAATCTCCAGCTCCAGCAGGTGCGCGGGGATGCGTGCTTCGGCCAATACGCTCGCGACTTGCGGCACCAGGGCGGCATCTGCAAACTGATGCGCCGACAGGTTGACCGCTAGCCGTGGCGCCCAGCCGTAGCGATCGAGCATGCCGCGCACCGCCTGCGCTGCGGCGCGCAGCACCTGTTCACCGATGGGCGCGATCAAGCCGGTGGATTCCGCCAGTGGGATAAATACATCCGGCGGCACCACGCCGCGTGTGGCGTGTTTCCAGCGCACCAGCACTTCGGCCCCGGCGATGATCGCGCTGCCCTCCGGCGTCAAGGCCATTTTGGGCTGGAAGACCGGATACAGATCGCCAGCGGCTATGGCCTGCTTTAAATCGCGTGCCAGGCTCTGGCGCTCGCGCGATGCCTCGGCCAACTGCGCGGAGTAAAAAAGATAGTGCGCGCCATCGGACGCGCGGGTTCCTGCCAAGGCCAATTCGGCCTGATTGAGCAGCGTGCGCCCATCCAGAGTACGCCCTTCCGAACGGGCAATGCCGATACGCAGTTGCGGCGACACCACATGCCCGTCCCCCAAATCTTGCACGCCCGCCGCTTCCAGCAGCACGGCTTCCGCCAGCCTTGATACGCCGGTCGCGTCACAACCCAGCGTGTCGTTGATGAGGGCGAAATGTTCACCGCCAAAATGCGCGACGAACTCGCGCGGCGCGGCACGGCGCAAATTTGCCGCGATCCGGCCCAGCAGATCATCGCAGCGCTGCGGCCCATAGCTCTCCTGCAACGAGCTGAACTGCGCCAACTCGATTAACAGCAACGACACCCGGCCTGCGGCATCACCGCGCACCCGGCCAAGGCCATCGACATGCTCGATCAACGCGGTGCGATTCGGCAACCGCGTCAGCGGATCGTGCCGCGTGAGGAAACGCGTGCGTTCCTCCGCGATTTCATGGTCACGCCGTTTCGACGCCGCGACGCGTTCGAGCAGGGCGTTGTGCGCGGCGATCAGCTCACCCAGTTCATCACGACGGCTTGACGTGACCATGAAGGCATCGGCCCGATCCGGCGATACACCGGCGGCCAGCGCGCTGTCACGCAACTGCAGCAAGGGACGCAACACCCAGCGATGCAATACCAGCATGGTGCCTGCGGTAACCACCAGCACGATCAGGGTAACCAGCCCACCGATGCGCAGCAAATAGGAAACAAGGCCGCTCGAAATGCCGCTGGAATCGATGCGCACCGCGACGATGGGGCCACCCGGCGAATCGCTTTTCCAAGCCACCTCCAGACTGGCGCCATTGGCGCTATTCGCGGTTTTTCCCGCCACACGGTCGGCGCCCGCCGAAAATGCCGGCGACGGTGCCGGGCCCACGCTCGTTACCCGTTCACCGGTCGCGCTGTAAATCGCAATCGCTTCGATGCGGTACATACTCACCAACGGGGCGAGATCCCGCGTGAGCAGGCCGCGCGCATCCAGTCCGCGACCCAGCAATAAAACGGGCTCAACCGTCAGCTGTGTAGCGTGCGCGTGTTGCGCAACCTCGGTATCCGTAAATCGCGTTGCTGACGGTATCAGTATCGCGCTCTCCACCGCCAGGATCAAACCGAACACCACCAGCGTGATACGCCAGCACAAGCGGCATGAAAACAGATTACGTGAGGCGAAAACCGAGGCAACGTTGCGCCCTTGTGCACTAGTCATACGATGAATTGATTCGTGCGCGTGATAGGCGCGATGTTGATCAGCACCGGTCACAAGGCAGACGCGGCTTGCCGGGGCTGGCGCAAGCGCGTTGTTCGCGTATCGCCAGCACGTAAAAAGCAAAGTAACCGGCCAACACGATGCCCGTCAGCAGCCAGCCCCAGTTTTTTGCCAACCAGGTGAAGACATTCAATGCCAACATTCGCCGCTCCCTACCACCGTAACAATAACGGGCCGAGCGCCGCGCCCGCCGCCGCCGGTATCAGCATGCCCAGCAGATACCATGCGCCGATAAACGGCGCGGCCATTTCCGGACAATACAAGGCATAAGCCAGGGCACCCAACGCACCCGCCAGCAACCCCGCAGCGGCACCCGCCAGAACCGGCCGTGTCGGGGCCAATCCACGCATCGCCCACAGCGCCGCGATCAGTGCGGGCACAGACAGCGCCGTGATGTAAAACGGGCACACCTGCCACGAAATGCCCAGCAGTAAAGCGCTGCGGCTCTCCGGTGCAGCGCCCAGCAGCACCACTGCTGCCAACAGCCACATCGCCAACACCGTTGCCGCCAGCACCCACGGCACGCGCCCAATGCGCACGCCGGGACGCGACAAGCGCAGCGCGGCCAACACAGCGCCCGCCAGCAACGCGCCCGGAAACGCCAGCTTGACCCAGAACATGGGCAGCAGCACAGCCTGCCCCATGTCGCGCCGGAAGCCGAGCCACGCGACCATCAGCAGCAGCGTGGCGCACGCCGCCAGGCCCAGCGCCATCACATAACGGCGTCGCACCGTGTAAGGATCGACGGCCGGCGCGCCCTGCGCCAGCATCTGGATCAGTTGCGCCGTTTTCATGCCTGGCTCCGGATCAGCGCTGCCAGTTTTTTCAGCCCGCGATGTACCGCCACCTTGACGGCTGATTCCGACAGACCGGTGCGTTGCGCCGTCTCGGTCACGGAATAACCCTCGAGCTTCATGTATTGAATCGGCAGACGCTGCCCGTCAGGCAGTTGCGCCAGCAAGCCCGCCAGATCGCGCCGCACGTCGCCCGCCTCGTGCTCGGGTGCCGTAAACAGCGCGATATCGTCCTCCGGCACGCCGTCCAGCGTGTCGTGCAGCGCGCCGCGCGTGGCGTGTCGCCGCAGCATGTCCACCATTTTGTAGCGGGCGATGGCGTACGCCCACGCCGTCAGCGGCTGCGCGGCGTCGTAGGTATGACGCTGATTGTGTATGGCGAGCAAAATTTCCTGCACCAGATCCTCGACCTCGTCGGGCAAACGCGTGAGCCGTCTCCGCAGAAAATGCCTCGGCTTCAAAACACCCCACGAAGTCTTCTGGAAGAAGCTACACTCGCATCATAACGCGGTTGCACTTCAGACTTGAATCCGCCGGGTTTTGATGCAATTGCCCTGGTGCGCGCGCTGACACCCGGCGGTTACGTTAACTTTTATGCCAAGGCAGTGATCCTCGCCTGCGGCGGCTTCGAGGCCAACGCCGAAATGCGCGCGCGGTATCTGGGGCCAGGCTGGGATTCGGTGCACGTGCGCGGCGTGCCATTTAACACTGGCGACGGCCTGCGCATGGCGATGAATATTGGCGCCCTGCCCCACGGTAGCTGGTCCACCTGTCACGCCTCGCCGCAGGATATCGCACTGCCGAAATTCACCGTGCCCTCGGTGCATGTGCATGGCGACAGCCTGAACCGCTATATGTATCCGTACGGCATTCTCGTCAACATGAAGGGCGAGCGTTTCATCGACGAAGTCTACGACACCCGCGGACGCACCTACGCCAGCATGGGCCGCGCCATCATGGCGCAGCCGGGCGGCGTGGCGATTCAAATCCTCGACGCCAAAATACGCGAGCGCGAGTTATATACCTCCAACTATCGCAAGGCCACCACCGCCCGCGCCGACACGCTGGAAAAACTCGCCACTGAGCTTGAACTGCCGGTGGAAGCCTTCGTCAAAACCGTACGCGAATTTAACGCCGCCGTGCAGCCCGGCCACTACAACCCCGACCGGCACACGCTGGACGGCAAAGCGACTCGCGGCATCTTCCCGCCGAAGAGCAACTACGCCCTCGAAATCGACAAGCCGCCGTTCGAGGCCTGGCCGGTGCGCTGCGGCATCACCTTCACCTTCGGTGGGCTAAAAATCGAAGCCACCACCGGGCAGGTGCAGCATGTGGCTGGCCGCCCGATACCCGGCCTGTATGCCGCCGGTGAAATGGTCGGCGGCCTGTTTGTCGGCGCCTATGCCTCGGGGGCCGGCATGATGTCAGGTGCGACGTTCGGTCGCGTGGCCGGCAACGCCGCCAGTGCTGCGGCCATTATCCATGCCCTCTAGGCCCGCCATGGACGATCTATCCACGCTGTTTGAGCAGAATCGCCGCTGGGCGCAATCGATGCGCACCCAGGATCCTGAGTTTTTCAACAAGCTATCGCGCCAACAGGCACCGGAATATTTGTGGATCGGCTGCTCCGACAGCCGGGTGCCGGCCAATACCGTGGTCGGCTTGCTGCCGGGCGATGTGTTCGTGCACCGCAACGTCGCCAACGTGGTGGTACACAGCGACATGAATTGCCTGTCAGTGCTGCAGTTCGCGGTGGATGTGCTGCGCGTGCGCCACATCATCGTCTGCGGCCACTATGGCTGCGGCGGCGTGCAGGCGGTGTTAAAGCGCCGGCGGCTCGGCCTCGTCGATAACTGGCTGCGGAATGTGCGCGACGTGCAGGAAAAGCACGGCACGCGGCTGCACCCGCTGACGGAACCCGCGCAGCACGACCGCCTGTGCGAATTGAACGTGATTGAACAGGTGACGCATGTGTGCGAAACCTCCATCGTGAGTGACGCCTGGGCACGCAATCAGCCGCTGGCGGTGCACGGCTTTATCTACGGCATACAAGACGGTATATTGCATGACCTTAAAACCACGGTACGGCATCGCGACGAAATCACCACGCAATATGCAGCAGCGATCTCAGCGTTGGGCGGCCATGCAGCGGGTTGAACTACCTGCTGCCATTTGCCCGTGGCTGATTAAATTTATCAATAAAAACAAATACTTACATCACAAGGACACATCTTGAATCTACTGCATAACCGTATCGCCCTGCACACCTGGACAGTGGATACCACACCGCTGGCCGACGCCCTGCGCATCGCGCGCGAAGTCGGCTACAACGCTGTTGAGCTGCGCCACATCGACTTCATGCGCGGACGCAAGGCCGGCATGAGCGAAGAGGCGATGGTGAAAGCGGTACGCGATGCCAACATCAAGGTCGCCGTGATCGGCACGGAAAGTGGCGTGTTGTTTGAGAGCGGCGACGAGTTCAAACGCCTGCTCGGCTCGCTGCGTTACATCAACGAAAAATGCGTGGCACTGGGCTGCGATGTCATCATGGTGTCACCAGGGCAAAACGCGCCGGGCGGCATGCCTCTGGCAAAGCAAAATCTCAAGATTTGCACCGAGGTCTGCGCCGAATACGGCGTCAAGCTCGCGCTGGAGTTCAACTCGCGCCATCCGGTGATACGCACACTCGAAAACGGCATGGAACTCGTCGACGCGGTGAACCTGAAAAACTGCGGTCTGCTGCTCGACACCTACCACCTGCATTGCAGCGGCGGCAACGGCACGAGTTTCAAAAACGTGCCGGTGGAAAAAATCATCACCTTTCAATTCAGTGACGCGCCGCCAGGGCCGCCCTCAGACTCACGCCAGCCGGTGGATCGGCTGCCGCCGGGTAAGGGCGCGGCACCCTTCGTGGAAATCTTCAAAACACTGATGGCGCTGAACTATCAGGGCTATATGAGCTACGAAGCGCCCAACCCCGAGCAATGGAACCGCCCCGCCGATGTGGTAGCGCGCGAAGGCGCTGACCTTGTACGCGCGCTACTCGCCAAGGCGGAACAGGCGGCATAGTTCCATGCGCCGGTGCCTGACGCTGCTGACGTTATCGGCTGCCGCCACCGGCTGCGCTGGCCTCGCGCACGCACAAGGCACGACGTATCCCACCAAACCGGTGCGCATCATCACCTCCGAGACCGGCAGCGCCAATGATCTGGTGGCACGCATCGTGGCAAATGGCCTCACCGCCACTCTCGGCAAACAGGTGATCGTCGACAATCGCGGCGGCGTTGGCATCGAAATCGCCGCGCGCTCGCAGCCAGACGGCTACACGCTGCTGTTTTACGGCGGCGCGGTGTGGACCGCGCCGTTTCTGCGCGACAACACGCCGTGGGATCCGTTGCGCGACTTTACCACCATCACCATCGCCGTCACCGCGCCCAACGTGTTGCTGGTGCACCCGTCAGTGCCGGTGCGCAGCACAGCCGAACTGATTGCGCTCGCGAAGGCCAAGCCCGGCTACCTGAACTTTGCCGCAGGCACCATCGGCGCCGCGCCGCACCTGTCGGGCGAATTGTTCAAGGCCATGGCGGGCATCGACATTGTGCGCTTGCCCTACAAAGGCACCGGCCCCGCGCTCGCCGGGCTGATGGCAGGACAGGCGCACCTGATCATCGCGGGCACCGGCTCGGTGACGGGCCATGTGAAATCCGCACGCGTGCGCGCGCTGGCCGTCACCAGCCTGCAACCCACCGCACTGATGCCGGGCGTGCCCGCGCTGGCGAACGATCTACCCGGTTTTGAATCCTCATCCACCATCGCTTTTTTTGCGCCCGCCCATTTGCCGCCGCTGCTGCTCACGCGCCTGCACCGCGACATCGTGCAGGTGCTCAACACCCGCGATATCACCGAGCGGCTGTTCTCCGCTGGTGTTGAAGTCGTCGGCAACTCGCCACGCGAAGCCACCGCTCGCGTCAAGTTGGAGATGGAAAAATGGGGCAAGCTGATTCGTGAAGCCGGGCTGCGCAACCTGACTTAGAGCGCCTGCCTCACGGCAAAAACGCTGGCGACAACAAACGCACCCCGATGGAAAACCAGCGTTCATCGCTGGCGCTACCGAAGCGGTTGCCGTAGGTCGCATCCACCTGCACGCGGTTGGGCACGATCCAGTGCCGCACACCCGCCTGAAAAAACGGCCTGCCGGATTTTTGCCGGAAGGCCTCGGCGATGAACCAGGTATTTTCGATGAGCGCCGTTTCCGTGCCCACACCCCAGGTGCCGCGTGTCGATGACGTCAGCGTGTTGTGCAGCGCGCCCACGTTGGTGTGAATTACCAATTTATCACTGAAATACGAAAAGCTCGCCGGCACGTAACTATACAGTTCGCTCACGCGTTTGCTGTCGGCTGGATGACGTACTGCGCCCGCCGCCAGACCTATGCTCCAGCCGTTGGGTTCCAGTGTTTTGAACAGGGTTTTTCCTTGCAGCATGATGTCGGTCGTACGCGTACCGGTCGCCTCCGAGGTGCGCGCGCCACCGAACGTCAATTCCAGATTGCCGGTGAAATTACACGCCGGCAGCGCCCAGTATTCCTTGCTGTCCTTGTTGGTGCGCACCCAAGATTCCACCTGGCATGCCTTGGCATCCACCAGACGCGCGTCGTCGGTAATCAGGGGCCGCGCGGCATGGGCCGTCGGCAGTCTCAGCACGAAGGTGAGCGCCAGGGTTAGGGCCAGCGCGGCAGGAACAGCCTTACGAACAGCCCTACTTGCGCAAACCATTCAGATAACGCAGGCGCTCGGCAAAACCCTTGAGCAGTTCAAAACCAAACAGCGGGTTGCTTTTCACCAGCTTCATGAACGATTCGCGATTGATCGAGAGTAATTTGCAGTCGCTGGTGGCCGCCACCGAGGCCGCGCGTGGGCCGGAATCGATCAGGGTCATTTCACCAAAAATACCGCCAGCGGTCGCTGTCTCAACCGGCTTGCCCTGGATCGATATCACCACCGACCCTTGCAAAATCGCGTACATCGACACGCCGGTGGCGCCTTCGAGAATGATATTGCGGCCGTTGGGAAACTGCGTGATCGCGGTCGGCCCCAGCGCTTCGGCGATATTGAGCAATAGCTTTTTGTTGACCACGCAGCCGGAGGTTGCCGTGGTCGCGATCGCGGGCGCGGCCGCCACAGCAGCCGCCAAGCCGCCACGCATGCGCAGTATCGACAGCGTAAGGCGCAACCGCGACAGCATCATGTGCATCAGCATCAGGGCGAATTCGGGCTGGCGTGACAGTGCCTGCTTGAACTGCTCGCCTTCCTTCTCGATCAGCATGCAATCGCTGCGGGCAATGGCGGTGGCGGTGCGCATCGAACCCGTGACCACCGACATTTCACCGAGAACTTCCCCCGCCTTCGCCACATCGAGCGACTTGCCGTTCATCGACAGCAGGATGTCGCCGCGAATAATAAAATACATGCGACCGCCGGGCGTCTTTTCAGCGAACAACACGCCATCCTTGGTAATCGTCGCCGGTTTGCCGTTGGCCTGAAAAAATGCGCGCGCCACCTCGACATCGTAAACCAGCTTGTCGGCTTCCTTGCTTACCTTGGTTTCTACGAAGTCGAGATCCAGATCTTCCATGACGATACCGCCAGATGTTGCAACAGGGGTTTACAAAGTTCAGCTAGGGAAACGCAGATTTAATCAATTTTTGAGAAACGTCGAAGCGCAGTGC
>CAMBGJ010000197.1 GCA_945865805.1 Bordetella parapertussis | reverse complement strand
ATCGCAATCTGATACCGTTCGTCTTGGGTGAGGTGTGTGTAGTTCATTCTTGGCAACTTTAACTTGGTGGTCGAGGGGCTCGGATGCTATCGCACCTCGCCCACCCAACCTATTAATCAGAGTTGCACTTCGAATTTGAACTCGCGGTGCATATTGCTGGACGAGAACAACGCCTGCCATCTTTCAATACGGTTCGGCAAATTTCAGCGCAACTGGAGCGAGACAAACGCAAAGAAGCCGGGGCCACCGACTCGGATATGCTCGTGCTGTACCAAGCTGACAACAATCATCTCAGGAATGAATTGAAGGAGCAAAAAGACCAGTATGACGGTCTCTTAGTATCTGCAGACCAAGAGCGAAAAATTGCAATCGAGGAGGCCGGTACTGCGAAGCGGCAGACATTCAATTTGAGACTACGAATACGGGTACTGGAGGAACAAGCTACCCGCATTAGTGGCGAAACGCGAAAACCGGTACCGAATGACCTTGCCGATTTCGAGAAATGGTGTGTAGTGGAGCTTGGTGGTTCAATTGAAATTGTAAATCGAGCATACCAAGGTGTTCGCAAGTCAGAATTCGAGGACATTAGCTTGATATATCGCTCGCTACTTGCGCTTCGAAATTACTATGTGCCGATGCGGCGTGAGAGGGATGAGAAGAAAAAATTCGCCTATGAAAAAGAACTGGCGGAGCTACAACTTGAGGAAAGTTTGACTGGGGATGGTGTCAAGTTTGATCCTGATTTGTATTCAGTTACATATAACGGTATTCGCAAAGTATTGGATCGACACCTTAAGCGAGGGAATTCTCGCGACCCACGCTTTTGTTTTCGCCTCTATTTTTTCTGGGACGACGAAGCCGAAATTGTTGTGGTCGGATGGTTGCCTACGCACTTGGACAACCGAATGACGTAAAGGTGTTAGCGATAGGTTAAATTTTCTGAAACGCAAGTATTTGTTGCAACTGAATTATTTCCTGACGTTTCTGTATCTTCGTGTTTTTCAAAAAAAGAGCCAAGCATTGCCGCTTGGTCTTTTGTCATATTGGTTCGTAAATGCTTAGCGCTACCCCTGCCCTAACCCTTCCCCGCTTAGCAAGGGAGGGGAATGGCTTGCGGGCGGACTACTACGCCGGCTCAAACATAGGCACAGCCGTCCCATTCTCCGACTTAACAAAACAAACCTTTACCTTCTGACCGCACTTCAAGGCATCAAGGTCGCAGTTGACGATGTTGGTCATCAGGCTCACGCCTTCGTCGAGCTTGACGTAGGCAATAGCAAAAGGCGTGGGGGTGCCACGGCGGGTGACGCTGAAAGTGTAGATTTCGCCGATGCCTTTGGTTTGCTGCAACTCGACGTTCTGGCCGAAGCAGTGCGGGCAGAGGGCGCGCGGGTAGTGGTGTATTTTGCCGCAGTCCTTGCACTTGCCGACCATGAGCTTGCCTTCGCCTGCGGCCTTGAAGTAGGCCTCGTCGCCGGGGTTCAGTGACGGGTCGCGGATTTTTCTTGCTTGATAAATGGTTGCCATGATGATTCCCCTTATTCCCTTTCCATGATGACGGTGCCGCTGCCGTGACGGGCGCCGAGTGCGCCGCCGGTGCCGTGCGCGAGTGCGAGATCGCAGTTCGGAATCTGCACTTTCGGATGCGCTTCGCCGCGCAGTTGGCGTACGGCTTCAATGATTTTGGTCATGCCGCCGCGGTTGGCCGGGTGGTTGTTGCACAGGCCGCCGCCGTCGGTGTTGAACGGGAACTTGCCCACACCCGCGATCAGGTTGCCGTCGGCGACGAACTTGCCGCCTTCGCCTTTTTTGCAGAAGCCCAGGTCTTCGATCTGCATCACCACGGTGATGGTGAAGCTGTCGTAGATCGAGGCGTATTTGATATCGCTGGGTTTGATGCCCGCCATGTCGAACGCACGCGGGCCGGTCCAGGCGGCGCCCGAATAAGTCAGATCGACGTTACCCGCCATCTGGTGCTTGGTGGATTCGCCCACGCCGGTGATTTTTACCAGCGGACGCTTTAACTGCTTGGCGATTTCGGGCCGCGTGACGATCACGCCGCCACCGCCGTCGCTCACCACGCAGCAATCCAGACGATGCAGCGGATCGCTGATCATCGGCGAGGCCAGCACTTGCTCCACGGTCACCACGTCGCGCAGCATGGCGTGCGGGTTGTGTTGCGCGTGATGCGAGGCGGCTACTTTCACCCACGCCAGTTGTTCGCTGGTGGTGCCGTATTGATGCATGTGACGCATGGCGCACATGGCATACAGATTCACCGTCACCGGGCTGTAGGGCAATTCAAACGGCGAATCGGGCACGCCGGCGCCGCGGTCGCGCACTTGCGTGCCGCTGCTGCCTTCGGAGTTAGGTCGTCCGGCGAGTGTCACCAGCGCGACGTTGCACTTGCCAGCGGCGATAGCCTCGGCCGCGTGCGCCACGTGCAGCATATACGAGCAGCCACCCATGTCGGTGGAGTCGATGTGCTTCAGTTGATTCAAATTCATGTAGTTCGCCAGGCTCCACACGTTGCCGCCGGGCGCGTCACCGGCAACAAACAAGCCGTCGATGTCGTTCTTCGTGAGACCGGCGTCTTCCAGTGTGCCCTTGGCGATTTCGGCATGTAACTGGGATAGCGAGTGATTGGGCGCTTTTCGCAGCGGATGCTCGAAAGCGCCTGCGATGTAGGCTTTGCCTTTGATGCTCATGTGTAATTCCCCTTTGTGAAAACTATCATCAATTTAACCCGAAATGGCGAAACTCACAAATGGTGGTGCAAGCGCGGCGCTTAATGTGACCTAGCGTGACCTTAAAGTTCAATTGGTGAATAATGCGCGCTCAAATCAAAACCTCCGTTAGGAGTATCACCATGATTTTGCGGATGAAATTTTTTAGCGGCCTGCTAATGTTGGTGGCTGCGGTGTTTGCCTCAGCGGGTGCCAGCGTAAGCCACGCGCAACCGGCGGTGTGGCCCACCAAACCGGTACGCATGTTGGTCGGCTTCCCGCCCGGCGGGCCAACCGACGTGGTGGCGCGCATCGTAGCCGAAAAAGTCGCGCAGCAGACCGGCCAGCAGGTGGTGGTGGATAACCGCCCCGGTGCTGCGGGCAATATTGCGGTGGAAATTCTCACGCGTGCGGCGGGCGACGGGCATACGCTGCTGTATTCCAGTAACGCCATCGCGGTGTCGCCGGGCTTGTATTCCAAGCTGCCGTACGATCCACTGAAAGACATCACCCCGGTGACGGAAATCGGCGCGGGTTGTTTGATATTCATGGTGCATCCGTCGCTGCCGATCAAAAACGTGGCGGAGTTTATAGCCTACGGCAAGGCACGCCCCGGCCAGATGAATTTCGCCTCGTCGGGTACTGGTACCAGCACACATCTGGCGCCGGTGATGTTTTCGCAGCGCGTGGGCATCACCACGCAGCACATTCCCTATAAGGGTACCGCGCCGTCGCTGGTGGACATGATCGGCGGCCGCGTGCAATTCATGATGGGCGCGGTACTCACCGCCGTGCCGCATGTGCGCGATGGACGCATCCGCGCGCTGGCGGTCACCGGCAAGAAACGCATCGCCTCGCTGCCTGATCTGCGCACGCTGGATGAGGCCGATGTGCCCGGTTTCGTGGTCACCACTTGGCAGGGTCTGTTCGCGCCCGCGGGCATGACAACACCAGTGCTCGCGCGCGTCAACGCAGAGTTCGTCAAAGCCATCAAAAGTCCTGAGCTGCGCCCGAAAATAGAACAGCAAGACATGGACCCGACCGCGCCGGGCCACGTGGAATTCAATGCGATGTATCGCGCGGAACTGGCGCGCTGGACGAGAGTGGCCAAGGATGCAGGGTTGAAGGCGGATTGAGGCTGAGTAAAACGTGGCCGGTGGTTGGAAAAGGAAGCTGATAAGGCCAAACAATAGAGGTCTTTTAAAGTAGGTGCTGTAAAATTCATATTGGATCATAGTAAGTGCTTGTTTTTATTGAATAATTTATTATTCTTGCAAAGTAAAATGTATGAATAAAAGACTAGATCTTGCCTGCTTGTTACGGTTGCTAGCCTTAACCTTTGCATTGTGGACATCGGCAATCGGCCCATCGGGGAACGAAGTGTACGCACAATGGATTCCGCCGCTGCCACAAAGCGGCTCGACCAGAACGAAACCGCTGGATACCGCCGCTGGCGCCAGTCCGGCGCAGTTCCGATGCGTTACACCAAAGGCATTGCAGCTGATAAAAGAAACTACGCGCGAAACGCGTGCAGTACTCGAGCCGCTTGAACTCGCTAAAGCTGTAGCGCCTGCCTTGTCAGAAATATTTGAAAAATCTGGTTGTTTTGTCATCAGTTCTGGTGTTGTTGGCCGCATCAGGATCAAAATTCTTGACGTCGTCCATCAGCAAACGCGCGATGGCGGCCTATTGAATTGGGGTGTCCAGGGCAAAAATTTGGGTGCTGCAAATAGCTCTGTGGTTACCTTGCATGTTCTGGTGACGTTCGAAGAAGGTCGGCGACAAGTGGAAATTCGCTCCCAAGGGCAAGCGGAAATCCGTCAGGTTGGCCTTTCCTACAGTGTGTCGGCAGTAGATAAGCGGAATTTTGTCGACGTGACCAAAGGCGAAGCATATGCCAAGCCGCTAAAAATCGCGCTCGAAGATGTGGTGAATAAATTGATAGAGCAGCGTTTGTGGCTACCAGCGCCCCTTGCGGAAAATAAGTACGTGCAGGGCTGACTTTGGAAACCTGTAAATGCTTAGACGATACGGCGAGCGAGGTCACATTGGTAAGCGGCTTGGCCGATTTCAATCGCACGGTGTTGGCAGTTAAATAAGCAATGCCAGTTAGAAGGGATACATCATGGCTGCCATGATTTTTTCGCTTCGGATGTATTGCACCATGGCTTTGGTGGCGCTACTGCATTCTTATGCAGCAGCGGCCCAGCCCAGCCCCATTGATCCCGTAATGCCGGCGGCTGCCACCGCAACGGTGGGCGCTGAACCCCGACCCATCGGCGTACCCGATGAAGCAACACCCGAGGAGCGTGGGCGCGAGGTGTTGCGGGTGATCGTCGAGTTAATCAAACGCCGCGACATTCGCGATATCGAATTTGCATCGCGGTTGTTGAGACTACCGATTGAAAAGGGGAAGGGTTTTGCGCTGTCGACGCCAGAGCGATTTCCACAACAATTGGTTTCTTCCATAGGCTACTCGAGCAGTGATGTGGTTCTAAGCATCGACATTGGCCTGGAGTCGTCACGAACTTGCGTTTCAGTCGCTGACCTATTGGAAGTATTCCATCGTGAATTGGGCGTTGGACGCAAATTGATTGATGACCGCCAGTTTGGCAAAAGCGTTCAAGTTCCACTGAGCGAAGGATGGTATGTATATCGAGGACATACCGACATCCTCGACCAAACACGAATGTACAGGCCATTGGGGAACGCGTGGCGGGCCGCATTTTCCATTCGCGACAATGCACAATGTATTCTCCAATTCGTTGTAGACGATTTCAATACCAATCCGAAGGGTTAACAGGAGAGATGTTATGGATGGATTATTGCCGCTAACCACATAGTCAAAGGGGGCGACGTCGATATACCAGTTTCTGCCCTGGATAGGGTTGTCATGCGTAACACACGAGCCGGCCGGATGATGCGTAACGAAAACCGATTGCCGCTGACCGCACCCGCCACGCCAATCCGCTTTCAATCCCGCATCCTGTGTCACCTTGCGCCGCGCAGGCAATTTGCTGGCCAGCCCATGGCGCAGATTGTCTAGGGTGCCGAGCTGCGGGGTTGTGCGCTGGACGAAAGTGGCGAAAGATGCTGAGTTGAAGGCGGGCTATGTGGATCGTATGGATAAGTCCGGAAACTATCAGTCAAACTTGATCTTCGCCGCGGCAACCACGCGCGCCCAGCGCGTGAGTTCGCTTTTTATCAATTCGCCGAAACGTTCCGGTGGCCCGCCCACCGCGTTCATGCCTTGTTTGGCGAGCAGGTCGCGCACCTCGGGTAATAGCAGCAGCGCGCCGATGTCACTGTTAAGCCGCGTGATGACTGCGGCGGGTGTGGCCGCTGGCACCAGCGCGCCGGACCAGGATTCGGTCTCCAGTGCGAGGCCTTGTTCCTTTAGCGTCGGCACATCGGGAAACGCGGGCGCGCGCACCGCGCTGGCCGACGCCAGCATGCGCAGGCGGCCGGCGATGACGAAGGGCTGTATGGTTTGCAGCGTCGAGATGGTGATCTGCACATGCCCGCCTATCAGATCGGTGAGCGCATTGGCGAGACTTTTGTGCGGGATATGCACGATGTTTGTGCCGGTTTCGAGCTTGAGCAATTCCATCGCCAGATGCTGCGCCGAGCCGTTACCCGCCGAGGCATAAAACAATTCACCGGGGCGGCGTTTCGCCAGTTGCACCAGCTCGCGCACATTGGTCGCTGGAATTTGCGGATGCACCACCAGCGCGAGGCCGCTGGTGGTGATCTGCCCCACCGGCGCGAAACTTTTTGCCGGATCAAACGGCAGCGTCTTGTAGATGGCGGGGATCATGCTGTAGGACGTGACCACAAACGCCAGCGTATGCCCGTCGGGTGCGGCTTTTGCGACGGAACCCAGGCCTATCGCACCGGTGGCGCCAGGCCGGTTATCGGTCACAACGCCCACCTTCCAGCGCTCGGCCAGACGTGGCCCGAGCAGGCGAGCGAGGATGTCGGCGGTGGTGCCGGTGGAGTAAGGCACTACGATCTGCACGGTGCGGGCGGGGTATGCGGCGTCTTGCGCCCAGGCGCTACCGCTGAGAACGGCGAACGCGGTCAGGCACTGCAGTAGTCGTACCCGAGCGTGAGCGTGAAAAGGGTTCATGGCAGGGCCTCTTTCGATAGTGCTAGCATAGCGCGATTATCCAAAACACCACGGGGCGAGAGGCAAACCCATCATGGGACAAATACTTGGTCTGGGCATTACCCATTATCCCAATCTGGCAGCGCAGCTGAACATGAGCTGGCGCATGCAAAAAGCGCTGAACGATCCGGCGCTGCCCGAGCGGCTGCGCTCGCCCGCGAACTGGCCTGCGGCCATGCGCGAGCAATGGGGCAGTGATCAAGGGCAGGCGCACTCCGATCAACACCGCGCGGATATGATCCGCGAGTTTCGCCAGATTCGCGCCGAGCTCGATGCCTTCAAGCCCGATTTCGTGGTGATCTGGGGCGACGATCAATTTGAAAATTTTCGCGAAGATTGCGTGCCGGCGTTCTCGGTGCTCGCTTACGATGACCTCACGTTTCAGCCGTGGAAACACTATGCGCGCGGGCGCAACGCGTGGGACGAGCCGCCGGAACACAGCATCCGCATCAAGGGTCATCGCGCGGGTGGCAAGTATCTGGCGAGTGCGTTGCTCACCGCAGGCATCGATGTCGCGTATGCCTACAAGCCGCTGCATCACACGCTGGGCCATGCGTTTGCCAACTCCCTGCTCTTCCTCGATTACGACCGCAAGGGTTTCGACTACCCGGTGGTGCCGTTCACGGTGAACGCCTATGGCCGCTGGCTGGGTGCGGGCGGTGCTGAGCCGCTTACGCCGTCTTCGGCGGCGGGGCTGCCGGGCAACGAGGCCGATCTCGATCCGCCCGCGCCGCAGCCGTGGCGCTGCTTCGAAGTTGGCGCGGCCACCGCGCGTGCGTTAAAGCAAAGTCCGTGGCGCGTGGCGTTCATCGCGTCTTCAAGCTGGAGCCATGCGTTTCTGGTGCAAAAACATTCGCAGCTTTACCCGGATGTCGATGCCGACAAGCGCTACTACGAAGCGCTGAAAAACGGCGACTGGGATATGTGGCGCAAAACCACGCTCGCGCAAATCGAAGACAGCGGCCACCATGAGCTGCTCAACTGGTTTTGTCTCGCAGGCGCGATGCACGAACTCGGTCACGCGAAACCCGACGCGTCGGTTTTTCTTGAATCGTGGATCACCAATTCAGATAAGGTGTTTGCGGTGTACCGACCGAAGTAGCCATACAGAGTGTATCCGTAACTAATTTTTTTTATTGAATAATTTTATTTCGGCCCAGCGACCATGAGCACATCCAACCCCCGCATCGCCATCCTCGGCATGCATCTCGAAAGCAATGCCTTCGCACCGGTATCCAGCGAGGCGGATTTCCGCCAGTCGTGTTACTTCGAGGGCGATGCCATGCTTGCCGAAGCAGCGAAACCCGCGCCCAACATGCCCGCCGAAATCCCCGGCTTTATCGAAGTGATGAACGCGGGCGGCGCGTGGCAAGCGGTGCCGATCGTCATCGCTGCCGTCGAACCCGGTGGCCCGGTCGAACAACGTTTTTTCGATGCCACGCTGGCGCGCATGCGCGTCATGCTCAACGCAGCAGGGCCGCTCGACGCCATCTACGTCTGCAACCACGGCGCGATGACCGCCACCGGCAGCGAAGACCCTGATGGCGCGCTGTACGCTTTGGCACGTGAAGTAGCGGGCCCCAAGCTGCCGGTGTTGAGCACCGTCGATCTGCACGCCAACATTTCGCAACGCATGTTCGACAGCGCCGATTGCATACTGTCGTACCGCACCAATCCGCATGTGGATCGCCGCGAACGCGGTTGCGAGGCCGCCACGCTGATGCGCCGCCTGCTCGCCGGCGAGCGCTGGGAAAAAACCTTGATTCGCCTGCCGATCAAGCCGCCGTCGGTCACGCTGCTCACCGCGCGCGGCGCTTACGCCGATATGATCAACGAAGGCCAACGCCACATCAGCCCTGAGCTGCCGGTGGTGTCGATACTCGGTGGCTTCGTCTTCGGCGACGTGCGCGAAGGCGGCATCACCATCCTCACCTACGGGCGCGGCGAAAAACCCAAGGCGCTGGCGCGCCAGCTCGCCGAATTTGGTTGGGCCGAGCGTGAGCGCTTTCGCATCCAGCTCACGCCGTTGAAAGAAGCCATCGCCCGCGCCGCTCAGGCGGGTCGTAGCGGAGCACGCACGGTAGTGTGCCTGGCAGACGTGGCCGACAACCCCGGTGGCGGCGGGCGCGGCAACACCACTGACATCCTCGAAGGGTTGCTCGCTGAACGCGTCGAAAGCGTATTGCTCGGCAATTTTGTCGATGCCGCCGCAGCGGCACGCTTTCATGCGGCGGGCGTCGGCGCCACCGTGCCAGTGACGCTCAACGAACACTGCGCCGATGCCTTCGGCCGCGCGGTGCCGATAGAAGCCACGGTGGTGGCGCTTTCGCAAGGCATGGTCGCGGGCAGGCGCGGTATTTACGCAGGGCGCAGCGCAAACCTGGGCTTGGCGGCGGCCATCCGCGTAGGCGGTCTCACCATGGTGGTGTGCTCGCGCCGCATCCAGTGTGCCGACCCGATGTTTTTTGAAACCTTTGGTCTGGACATCAGCACGTTCGCCTCGCTGGTGGTGAAATCACGCGGCCACTTCCGCGCCGGCTTCGACACCTGGTACGGCGACGAAAGCATACTTGAAGTCAATGCCGGTGGACTGACTTCGCCGGTGCTCGAAAACTTTGAGTGGAAACGCATGCCAAGGCCGGTGTGGCCGCTGGATTTGGAGACGCAGTGGGTGGGGGCAGCGGGATAGTAATGTACTGGGCACCTCTAAAAATAGCTTAATTTCGAGGCACATTGTAAACGTTGGGCGGGTATGTACGTTGTAAGGTTAAATCACCGAGACGAAGCCAAAGCAAAATGCCCATACGCCTTCAACCGAGCTTTTTCGACATTCATGAGCGCAGCGC
>CAMBGJ010000196.1 GCA_945865805.1 Bordetella parapertussis | reverse complement strand
GAGGTGCGTCCGCTGTGGCATAAAAGGCGGGAAATACCCGTAAAAGGAGCGAGTTTCGAGCGAAATCTTGCCAAAAACCAACATAACATGACGCAAGCATCACGAATTTGGCGGCCCTGCTTTTGCAAACCAATTATTAGAGGTCCCCTGAAGTGTAAAGTGTCCCAGGCGCAATAGTCCAAATGGACTGGTCGTGACAAATATCACAACTGTCCGGTTAACGGAACGGTTGCATGCGGTGCCGGTGTCAGGTAAGCGTAGCCTGAAGTAGATCAAAACGGCCATGCACGAATTTCCTGCACTCAATCGATCATACCGCCCGCGCATGCAAACGTATGCCCAGCGCACGAATCACTTTCCAGATCGTAGCGAATTCCGGGTTGCTGTCAGTAGACAACGCCTTGTAGAGACTTTCCCGCGCCAAGCCTGTGTCACGCGCAAGTTGTGTCATGCCTTTGGCGCGCGCGATAGTGCCGAGCGCTTGTGCGATAAATGCAGTGTCGTCGCCCGCTACTTCGAGACACGCTTCAAGGTAGGCTGCCATGTCTTCGTCCGTCTTGAGATAGTCAGCGGAATCAAAGGGGGCGATACCCAGTTTTTTGATGGCGGATTTTTTGATCCTGTCCAGGCCTCTAGTATGCGGGCTATCTCAAGCGCCCGTGCCATATCGCGGCTTTGGTGGCTATGGATGCTTTTGCTGTCGCCGGATAACAACAAATTTAATCCGCTTTAATGCCCGCGTCACGAATCAGCCGCGTCCACTTCGCCTGTTCCGATTTGATATAGCCGCGAAACGCTTCGCTGTCTTTCACCGCCGGTTCCAGTCCGGCGCTTTGCAGTTGCTCGCGCACTTCGCTCGCGGCCATCGCGGCCATCGCCTCCTTGTGCATGCGCGCCACGAACGGTGCGGGCGTTTTCGCGGGGAACGCGATGCCCAGCCAGCCGCTCGCCTCGAAGCCGGGATAGCCGCCCTCGGCCACGGCGGGCACGTCGGGCAATATCGGCGAGCGCTTTTGGCTGGTGACGCCCAGGCCGCGCAGCTTGCCGCTTTTGACATGCGGCGCGCCGGTGGAGATCACGCCGGCGAGAAATTCCACCTGCCCCGAGATGGCATCGATCACCGCCGGGCCGCCGCCCTTATACGGCACGTTGACCACCTTGATGCCGGCGGTGGCCTTGAACAATTCGAATGCCAGATGCGCAATGCTGCCGGTGCCCGGATTGCCGACGGTGAGTTTGTCGGGCTGCTGTTTGGCGCGCGCGACAAAATCCTTCAGCGTTTTTGCGGCGCCGGACGGATGCGTGGAGATCAGGCTGCTGACATCAACCAGTTGCGCCACCGGCGCAAAATCGTTGATTGGATCGTAGGGCAACTTACCATGCAGGCCCGGACTCATCGCGAGTGAAGCCACCGACGCCAGCACCATGGTATAGCCATCGGGCGAGGCCTTCGCGGCAAGGTCGTGCGCGATATTGCCGCCTGCGCCGCTGCGGTTGTCGACAACCACTTGCTGGCCCAGACTCGGTCCCATGCGTGCCGCCACCACACGCGCCACGAGATCGTTGGCGCCACCGGGCGGAAAGCCGACGAGAAAGCGTACGGGTTTGGTGGGATAGACATCTGCCGACCACGCTGGCGTTGCTGCAACGGTGAGCACCAATGCCATCCATAAATTTACCTGCCTGCCTGCATTGCCCATAACGTCCAGTTCCTTTTCGATTGCGTGCATTGTAGTGGATGCGCCGCAGGAAATGGCGGCGGCCTATAATGGGAATTCAAGGAGAAACCGATGGCCACCCTCACCCTGGCGCAAGCCGAAAAAATCATCGACGCCATACTCGCCCGTGCACGTGAATTGAATTGTCGGCCGATCTCCGTGGTGGTGGTCGAACCCGGCGCGATTCCCAAGGCGTTCAAAAAAGAAGACGGCTCAGCGATGATGCGTTTTGACATGGCGATGGGCAAGGCTTACGCGGCACTAGCGCTCGGACGCTCATCGAGCCTGGTGCGCGTGCGCGCGGAACAAAAACCGCTGTTCATGGATTTTTTGTTCAAGGCTTCCGCAGACAAAATTTTTGCCGAAGGCGGCGGGCGTTTGATACGCGCGGCCGATGGCGAACTGCTCGGCGCGGTGGGTGTTACCGGCGACAAGGAAGAACAAGACGAAGCGCTCGCCGCGCACGGCATCCATGCAGCCGACTTGAAGACGGACGAGGATTGCGACGGGCTCGCGCATCCGGTGCGGCTGGTGAATTAGCACGCAGAAACATCCGAACCATCATCATAACTATCTGTTTTTATTGATATTTTTCAATTAACCGCAAACACTTATAATTACGCATCACACGCCAAATCCAACCGGGAGAACTCCATGTCCAAGGCAGTCATGTCGCAACCCAAAAAACACAAACTCATCGTCGAAAAGGATGTGGCGGTGCCGTTGCGCGACGGCTCGATCATTCGCGCCGATGTGTTCCGGCCCGAGATGGCAAGCAAGGCCGATGGCGAAAAGTTTCCCATCATTCTCATCACCGGTCCCTATCAAAAAGACAAGCTGTGGGTGCCGCCGCCCGATCTCGAAGAAAAAGCCAATCCCTATATGAACTGGGAGTGCGCGAATCCGCTGTGGTGGTGCCCGCGCGGTTACGCGCTGGTGCGCGTGGATAGCCGCGGCTCGGGCAAATCGCTCGGCACCTCCGAGCCGAGTTCGTATCAGGAAGCCGTCGATACCTACGATGCGATCGAACATTTTGCCAAGCAGTCGTGGAGCAACGGCAACGTGGGTTGTCTCGGCATTTCCTATCACGCGAATTTTCAGTGGCGCGTGGCGAGCCTGCAGCCCCCGTCGTTAAAAGCCATCATGCCGTGGGAGGGCCGCGCGGATCAGTATCGTGATCAGGCGTATCACGGCGGGATTTTCGCTTCGGGCTTTCTGGTGAGCTGGTGGTGGATGCAGGCGGCACACCATCTGCTGGGTGCGCCGGATAAATACAACCCTGAAGCCTTCAACAACAATCAGTTGTGGAACTACATGCGCAACGATCTTGACTCTGAATGGTGGCGCCTGAAAAGCGCGCGCTGGGACAAAATCACCGTGCCCGTTTACAGCGTCGGCAACTGGGGTGGGCACGGGCTGCACCTGCGTGGGAACACCGAAGGTTATTTATGCGCGGCTTCGAAACACAAAAAACTGCGCATCCACACCGGCTCGCACTATCACCCGTTTCATGCGCTCGAAGCGCGCATCGAACAACTGCGCTGGTTCGATTATTGGCTGAAGGGCATGGAAACCGGCATCATGGACGAGCCGCCGGTCAAACTTGAAATCCGCACCGGCGGCACCAAGCGTTACCCATTCCGCACTGAAAACGAATGGCCGCTGGCGCGCACGCAGTGGACCAAGTGGTATCTGCAACCGACGCAACCCAAAGCCGCGAAGCACGATGGGGGAAAAACCGCCGAAGGCAAAATCATCACTACGCCGCCCGCCAAGGCAAGCAAGATCACCTATGAGGCCTCGCCCGGCGGCCGCCACAATCACGGCGGACGGACCGGCGTCACGTTCGAATCCGCACCGATGAAAGCCGACACCGAAATCACCGGGCCGATCGTGCTTAATCTGTGGGTGTCGAGCACCTCAGCAGATATGGATATTTTCGCCACGCTGCGCCACATCAACGCCAAAGGCTGCGACGTGCCAGAAGTCGGTCAACGCGGCGAGCCGACCGAGTGCGTCACCAAGGGCTGGCTGCGCGCATCACACCGCAAACTGGATCGTGAAAAGTCGTTACCTTATCGCCCCTATCACGCGCACAACGAACGTTGGCCACTGAATAAAGGCGAAGTCGTCGAGTGCCAGGTGGAAGTCATCTCGACCTCCATCGTCATCAAAAAGGGCCACAACCTGCGCCTCGACATCGGCCCGAAAGATGGTCACGCCTCGGCACACTTCACGCACTACCACGCTGATTACAACGCCGAGACTTTCAACACAATTTATTCCAGCAGGGATAAACCGGCTTATTTGTTGCTGCCGTTGATTCCGGCAGCTGCGGGTGGCAAACCGGTCGCGGCGAAGAAAAAGGCGAAGGCTGCGGGCAAGAAATAAAGCTGGCCGGGGTACGGCGGCGTGCTTATAGGCGCGCCGCCATCAGCGCAAGGCCCACCGCGCAGCCTATGGCTACCATGCCATAGGCTAATTTTACAAAGAGCTGGCCGCGTGCCTGGGTGAACAGGCTGCCGCGCGCAGCGAGCATGCGTCGATCTATGTACCAATACATGGCCACCGCCAGACTGACGTTCAGGCAAAAACTCAACACATGCGCAGCGACCGAATCGCGCATGCCGAATGGCTTGAACACGGCGTGCGCGACAAAAAAACCGATCCAGTGATTCAGATACAGCTGATAGGACATGCCCCCAAAAATGGCACCGATGCGGTTTTGTTCGCCGCGCTGTGCCAGCAGCAATACGATTGCGATGGAGACTATCGGCGCCATCAGGTTGTATTCAAGTTTCGCGATCAGACCCGCAGTCGCACCCAGCAAGATCACGATCAGCGCGGCCTGCACCAGCCTGTTCAGATGAAATTCGCCGTAACGGTGTACGGCGACGGCGGCCAGAACGCCGAACACGATGCTGGCGTATGTATGACTCACCCATGCGACGACCGCGATGAGCGTCCACACTGCCACGCCGCGCGCCCATTCGCCCCGCACCAGCACCAGCAACAACGGTGCCAGCAGATAAAACGCTCCTCCGCGTTGACGCTCCAGAAGTGACTGCCAGTGCCACGCAACGGCATTTCGGCCACGTGATTGGCCAGTTGCTGGGTGCCAAACAGGTTGTAAACAAAACTCAGTTTATAAAAAACGATCTCCAGCCATTTGGCCGTGACCGGATCACGCAGCAGGCTGGCGGCGATCAGCAGTCCAACTGCGATGTAGTACGGGATCCAGATACGCACCGCACGATTGAAATAAAACCGCGGTAGATCAGCGGGCTTGAGATGAATCAATATGCCGCCTATGAGCCAGCCGCTCAGCGCAAAAAATACCTGCACCGCGAAATTGCCGCCGTGCTCCCATGGGATCAACCCGTCGTGCTTGAGCATGACGGCTATCGCCAGCACGCCGCGCAGCCAGTCAAACCAGGGGTAATAGGGGGTGTCTTGTTTCAATTGGGATTCCACCAGGCGGCTCGATACATCGCCGTGCAAACTTGAGGGACAACTTGGATGCCTGGTTAAATGTAGCATTCCGCCACGCGAAAAACCAGATAACGCTCCGTATAGAATGACCCCGCCATGAGTAATTTATTAAAACGATGCGCCGATTGTAACTACCCGGTAGCCAACCGCGAACGCTTCTGCTCACGATGCGGCGTGCGGCAGCCGCGCGAACACACGCAGACTACTGGTGTCATTCTTGTGACTATGGGATGCCTGACAGGGAGCGTGAGCGGAATACACGCACACGCAGCCGACGCTGCGCGCAACTACCCGAACAAACCGGTGCGTGTGATGGTCACCTTCCCCGCCGGTGGCGGTGTCGATCTGATGGCACGCACGCTGGGGCAAAAACTCTTTGAAGCCTTGGGCCAGCAGTTCGTCATCGACAATCGCGCGGGTGGCGGTGGCGTGATCGGCACGGAGATCGTTGCACGTGCCGCACCCGATGGTTACACCCTGTTGCTGGCAAGCTCCAGCGGATTGATCGTCAGTCCGTTATTGATCGCCAAGCTGCCGTACGATGCGTTTGCCGATTTCGCGCCGGTGAGTCTGCTGGCGGTCAACCTTACGCTGCTGGTAGTGAACAGTACGATGCCGGTAAATTCCGTGAAGGAACTCGTCGCCTACGCGAAGACAAAACCCCGGCAACTGAGTTACGCCTCGGCCGGCCAAGGTTCGCCAATTCATCTGGGTATGGAGATGTTCAAGGTGATGACGGGAACGGACATGGTGCATGTGCCATATAAGGGCTCCCCGCCGGCGGTGACGGATCTACTCGCCGGTCAGGTGCAACTGATGTTCAACACCATGCCGACGGTGCTGCCGCATGTGAAATCAGGGCGCTTGCGCGCACTGGCGGTAGGCAGCGCCCGCCGCGCGAAGACGCTGCCCGACATGCCCACGGTGGCGGAATCAGGCGTGCCGGGATTTGCGGCTACAACTTGGTGGGGCATGGTCGCACCCGCCAGAACGCCCGCCAGCATCATCAACAAACTCGGCACGCAAATCGAACGCGTGCTGAATGACGCGGATGTATCGCAACGCATGCTGGCGCAGGGCGCGGAAGTGCAAGGCAGCACGCCCGACGGCCTCGCGCGCTTCATGCGTGAAGAGTCGGCACGCATGCGCAAAGTGATCGCCAGCGCGGGCATCAAGGCGGAATAATGGCTGGCGCCAGTACACGCATCGCAGCATTCGGCGTGGCATTCGCATCGGTGCCGCTCACTGAGGCGCAACGTCATCAGGCGTACCGCGCGCTGCTGGATACCGTAGCCTGCGCCATCGCCGGGCGTGCCGACGACGCGCCCTGTTTGGCCGCAGAATACCTGCGCGGCTTTGCCAGTACGGGCAACGCCACTGTCTGGGCCACGGGCGAAACCATGCACCCCGAATGCGCGGCGTTTGTGAACGGCGTCGCCGCCCATGTGCTCGACTACGATGATGTGATGACGCCGATGCGCGGCCATATCAGCGTGGCGATGGTGCCCGCACTCTGTGCGCTGGCGCAAACCACCGATGCGAACGGTCAGCGCTTCAGCACCGCCTACCTCGCGGGTTTTGAATTAATGGCCAAGTTCGCTCGCGTGATGGCGCTGCCGCACTACAGCCTCGGCTGGCATTCCACCTCAGCACTCGGCGTGCTGGGTGCAACACTGGCATGCAGCGTGTTGCTGGGGCTGAACGAAAGCCAAACTTCGCACGCTTTGGGGCTGGCCGTGGCACAAGCCGCCGGCAGCCGACAGAACTTCGGCGCGATGGCGAAATCGTTTCAGGCGGGGCAATGCAATGCAGCAGCCGTGCGCGCGGTGTTGATGGCACAAGCGGGCTTCACGGCATCGCCCGATGCCATTGATGGCAAGTTCGGCTATCTCGCGTTGTATGCGTCGGGCGAAGATGTCTCTTCAGCGTTGTCCGCTTTGGGTGCAGCACCGCTGGAAATTGACGCCATGGGCATCGATATCAAAAAATACCCGTGCTGCTATGCAATCCACCGCCCGCTCGACGGCATTCTGGCGCTACGCAAGGCGCACGCGCTGACGCCCGCGAACGTCACAAAAATAGCCATCACCAACAGTGCCGGCGGCCTCGATGCCCTTCTGCCACAGCCGCCCGTCAATGGCCTGCAAGCGAAATTCAACATGGCCTATTGCCTGTCCGCAGCGCTGCGGGACGGTGCCATCCGGCTGGCGAGCTTTGGCGATGCACAGGTGATGCGCCCTGAAATTCGCGCGTTATTGCCAAAAGTGAGTTTGCAGGAAGCACCGGGGGCGATATTACCTCGCTGGTCTCATGTGCGACTTGAACTGGCCGACGGGCAAGTGCTGGAACAGCGCGTGAATTCGGCACGCGGAGATGCAGGTGATCCGTTGAGCGATGCGGAATTGATTGAGAAAGTAGCGGATTGTTTTGCTTGTGGCGGGCTTGATGCGGATGCTGGGGTCTTCGCGCGGCGCGTCTTCGAGTTGTCAAAATGGCGCGTAGACGATGTAATTCTCGCGCTGCATGCATCAAGATAAGGGGCGTCCGGAGTTCGTGTAGGCTGGATTAGCCACCACTGTCATTCCCGCGCAGGCGGGAATCCATAACACAGTGGCACCAGAGACGGGCTTATGGATTCCCGCTTTCGCGGGAATGACAGAGTTACTTTTGTGGAGCTTCCCGAATAGCGTGGCATTCCTATCTCGTCAACTCGTCCGCCCCCATACCAGCCTCACTTGGCAACAGCGGCAGATATAATGCCTACTCATATAGGCCCTTCCACGCACCCGATACCCCCATGAAAATCTGCATCCAAAGCGGCACACCGCTGGGCACCTCCGACATCTACAAACCGTATTACGATTCGCTCCTACGCCACGCGCAGCGCGTAGCTGCACCAGGCACCGTGGTCGAGTTTCCCAATCTCGGCAAAAATTATCCCGGTGCGGCGCGCAGCATGACGCACCTGCATTTCGTCGCCCACGAAACTGTCCGTAGCGCCATGCGCGCGCAGAAGGAAGGCTTCGACGTCTTCGTCACCAATTGCCTTGACCTCGGCTACGACGAGCTGCGCGAGATGGTCGATATTCCCGCCATCTTTATGACACAGGCCACCATCGCCTACTACAGCCAGTTGGCACCGAATTTTGCGTTCATCGTCAACAACGTACGGCTGCACCATTTCTTTCAGGCGCTCGCCGAGCGCTACAAGCTGACGCAACGCATGGCGCCCGGCGGCTATGTGGATTTTGCGTTTACCGATTACGCAAATCTGTGGAATAACCCGCAGCCGTTTATCGATGAATTCATGCGGGTAGCGAAACCGCTGGTGGCGTGCGGTGCCACCTCACTCTACCCCGCCGGGCTGTACCTCAGCCAATGGCTGATCGACCAGGGCATACGCGAAGTGGACGGCGCGATCATCATGGATCCGCTCGCCATCGCCATCAAAATGGCCGAGCTGCGACACCAGCTTGCGCCTATCGGTATCAAGCGCTATCAGGCGGGTGCGTGGGCTGTGCCGCCTGATGAGGTGCGCAAGATTCTAGCCAACGAGTTTGACGCGAAGTAAATTCTAAAGCTGGCCGCAAGCTAACCACCCGCTGGTTATACTATGCGGAAACTCAACAACCACGATAAGGAAACAACATGTTCAAAATATGGGGACGGGCCGACGGCTCAAACGTCATCAAGGCGATGTGGTGTATCGGCGAACTCGGGCTTGCGCACCAGCGCATCGACTGGGGTGGCGAATTCGGCGGCAATGACGAAGCCGAATACCGGCGCAAAAACCCGAACGGACGGCTGCCGACGCTCGAGGAAGAAGATGGCTGGACGCTGTGGGAATCGGGCGCGGTGGTGCGCTACCTGTGCATGAAGCACAGTCTGGGCAACTTATGCCCCGACACACCGCGTGGCCGCGCCGACGCGGAAAAGTGGATGGACTGGAGCTCGCTCAACTTCGCGCAGTTCAACAGCATTTACCTGCAACATTATTTCGGCCCGGAAGACAAGCGCAACCCCAACGCCATCCTCGCCGCAGCCAAGGCGCAGGTGCAATGGGTCGACATTCTCGAACGGCATCTGACCGGACGGCAGTACCTGTGCGGCGACAAATTCACCATGGCCGATATTCCGTCCGGGTCGCTCACGCACCGGTGGTTCCACTGGACGCCCAAGGCCGCGCTGCCCACGCATCCCAACGTGCGCGCGTGGTACGAACGGCTGGCGGCACGGCCAGCTTATCAGGAGCATGTGATTAAGGTTAATGCAAAACGGACTGCGGAGATCGCGGGGCAAACGTGAGTAATGAATAGGGGTCGGGAATATTGCCTGCGGCCCTCTTGATTCATTTGATTGCTCGACTTCTATTGGTCACCATGCCCTGTTGCGGGGTACTTCTCAAGGCAGAGTAATAGCGGCTTGAGTCAGACACAGGGCAATTGCATCAAAACCCTATAAGAATGAAATAGTTATGAGAAAGGTCAAAGGCTTGTACTTTTTCGCAAAGCTGTGTAGTTTTCTGTCTTTTTGGAGTGGCGATGGAGACAGAAAAGCCTGTGAGTCTTGCCGAAGCGTTCT
>CAMBGJ010000195.1 GCA_945865805.1 Bordetella parapertussis | reverse complement strand
GAGTTAATTTTCGAGATGTTAAAAATATTGATGCGCACCCCGCCAAACAGCGCGCCACTGGCAGGGTCTCGCTGGTCGTAGTCGTCGCCAGTAACAACCTGCGGAGCATCGCTGGCAAACTCAGCAATGCCTTTGAATACATACTTCGGCGTGTTCGGCTTGAAGTCGGCAATCAGCTTGTTGTAAATCGTCAGATTCGGCGCCAGCACGAAAAAGTTGTTGATGCCGTGTGCCAGGTGCAGGTAGCTGACAAAGGCACCCATCAGGCGCGTCTTGCCCACACCCGTCGCCAGCGCGAAGCACAGCGACGGAAACTCGCGCTCGAAGTCCGTTGCCTTCGATCTGTGTAATGAGTTCGTCGCGTTGTTTATCGACCTGATCCTGCGCATCAAAAAGTGATCGCCGCTTCTGATTGCGCTGTGACTCCAATTCCTTTATCCGCTTCTGACCAGCGAGCTTATGCCTCATTCATTCCGGTCAGCAAGCAACCGCTTTCCGTGCCAGTAATGTGTATTTGTCTCACGCTACATCTTTCATAACCATCTGTTTTAAAACGATTTTTAGAAATGTCTTTAAGACCTATCGTATCCAAACGAGGTAAATCATTTTTAAATGGGGTATTTCACTAGAAAAATACCCCAATACTTAATAGAATTACCCCATTCTGAATATCGGATACGCCGTGAATTCACTCTCGCCAGACTACATTGCCCAACTGCGATTCGACACGCGGCAATTGGCAGCGCTACGCGCTTTGGGCGAATATCGCGGCAAGCAACGTCTATACGTCGCGCAGTCGCCGGAAGTGCTTAACGACTTGCGCCAGGTTGCGGTCGTTGAATCAACCGAGTCCTCTAACCGGCTTGATGGCGTCATCGTCGCAGCCAGCCGGCTCAAGTCTCTGGTGCTTAAAAACGCCACGCCCAAAAGCCGATCGGAACAGGAGGTAGCGGGTTATCGGGACGCCTTGGGATTGATCCACGAAAGCGCGGCGCACATGCCCTTTACCGAGGGCACACTCCTGCAGCTGCACACCATGTTGTATCGCTACATGCCGCAGCCCGGCGGGCGCTGGAAAGCAGCTAATAACGATATCATTGAACGGCGTCCCGACGGTTGTACACGCGTTCTCTTTCGTCCAGTGGCAGCGCACCTCACGCCGATTGCGATGGCTGATCTTTTCACGCGTTACGACGCTGCATTGAACCAACATCTGGCAGACCCATTGGTATTGGCACCGCTCGCGGTGCTGGATTTTCTGTGCATACACCCGTTCCCCGACGGCAATGGCCGTATGGCGCGGCTACTGACTCTGCAATTGCTCTACCATTTTGATTACGCCGTGGGGCGCTTCATCAGCCTGGAACGTATTTTCGAGGAATCAAAAGAAAGTTACTACGAAACGCTGGAAGCCAGTTCGCAAGGCTGGCACGAAGCCGCACACAACGTCGCGCCGTGGCTCGATTACTTCTGGGGCACTTTGCTGCGTGCCTACAAAGAATTCGAAGAGCGCGTCGGCACTATTGAGCGCGGGCGCGGCGCAAAAGGGGATCGAGTACGGGCCGAAATTCTGAAACGCCATCTGCCTTTCTCAATTTCTGAAATCGAAGCAGCGTGCCCTGGTGTAAGCCGCGACATGGTGCGGCTGGTGCTACGGGCAATGAAAGCCGAGGGTTTGATTTCGCCTACAGGCAAAGGGCGCGGCGCGAAGTGGGTAAGCGGTATTGCCAGGAACGCTATTTCTCAGGAACCGTGAAAGCATCGCAACTTGTAATAGGGATTGCCTTGGCGAAATGCACGAATCATTTTGATTCGGGCGGTAATAATCGCATATTTTCATAACCATTTGTTTTTATTGACTTTTATTAACCGGCGAAGACGGATCAACCAAATAAGCCACCACATGCGCTATCTGCTCCGGCGTAAGAAACCCGCTTGTACCCAATCGCGGCATATTCGAGCAAGGCATGAAAGCCCAGGCGTTGTAGATGCGTTCATAGGTGTAACGGGCCACGGCTTCGGAGTTGCCGCGCTGTGTGCCGTAGGCCACCAGCGACGGGCCGACGTTGCCGGAATTCACTTCCGTGGGGTCGATCGCGTGGCAGTTGGTGCACAGGGCGCCGTTTTCTTTTAGTGCTTCGACTTTGCCGTTGACAACACGCTGACCGCGTCCGTCGGCGACCAGTTGAGCGCCGATTTTCCAGTTGCCGCTGAGCTTGCCAGATGAGGGGTATTGGATGCTGTCGCGCGCCGATTTGACGATTCCTGCCGCTTGCTCTTGTGAGAGTTTTGCGCCGCCGGGGGCGCTACACGCGCGTTGTGATGCGTCTTGTGCCACGCGGCGTATCAAATCCGGTCCGCCTAGCGTATGCGCGTCACTGACCATTTGCTCCGCGGCCTTCGCGGTGCTTTCGGCGTCGGGGAATGACGCACAACCGGCGATACCTACCGCTGAAGCGATTGTGATCGCTAATGCGAATAAACCATTAACGCGATTCATCGCCGCACCCCCGGCAATTTAATCTCGCCGCCGTTCGCCGAATAATTGAGATAGGTTGTGAGCGCCACCGAGAGTTCCGAGGCAAATCCCAGGTCGGGTAAACGCATTTGCCAGAAGCAATCGTAGAGCCGGTGCTGCATGGTGCGCACGGTGCTGTGTGTGCCGCGATAGGCGGGCCAGCCGGTACTGATCACTTCGCGCATTTCGTCGGCTTTGGTCATGTTGGGTAATTCCTGCAAACGGATGCGTTTGCCGGATTCACCGTGGCAGGTCACGCAGGCGAAATCCAGCGGGCCGCTGCGCCGGTAGAAGGCATATTCGCCAGCCTTGTACATTTCGCGTTCTTTTGCGTGATCCAAACGCACATTCATACGCAGGCCGTTAGAGGCCGCGCCGACATAGCTCACCAGCGCTTCCATATCGGAATCACGATCCAACGTGCCGAAGCGCGTGCGGATGATGTCTTCTCGCTTGAAGCCTTGCAGTTCCACCATGCAGGTCAGCAGGCGAGATTCGAGGTCTTGTACTTTATCCGTGTCGGCAAAATAGCGCGGTAGTTGCGCGAACGCGCCTTTCACCACGCCTGGCCCCTGGCCGAGATCGCATTTTTCCAGCGAAGCATTTTTCGGGCCGCGCTTTTCATTGAACAAGCGCTGGCCGCGTTCCACCCACAGGTCGCCGGGGTTGTCTTCGGCGAGCATTTTGCGGCCCAGCGCCAGGCCGTCGGCTTGCGCTATGTAGTCGCCTGGTTTATTTTGCGCTGCCACCGGATAAATGGTTGCGGCAAACACCAGTACGGCAGCGGCAAGCACCGAAGTGCGGCGCGCGGTAGTCATGAGTATTCTCCCCCTGATGCGTAAGGCGTAATGCGTGACGTACGAGGCCCACTTGAGCGCGGCTCTTGCAGCGGTGATATTAACCCGCGGCGACAGTTGCCTCGTCGGTACGCTTGCCGTTCTTATTGTCGACCCAGTTCACCACCACTTTGTCGCCAGCTTTCGCGCCCTTGATCCGCACCGCGAATACCGGGTTGCGCGATATCGCCTGACTCCACTGGCCGTCGTACACCGTGTTGCCATTGTGCGTGACAGTCATGCTTTGTATGAAGTGCGCGGCCACCAAGCTGCCTGCCGCGTCTCTGCGCTGGCCGGTTTCCATCGGGTGCGCCACTAGTACGCGGATATCTGCCACATCGCCCTTGAGCAAGGCGCGAATTTTCATCGGTTCTGCCATGATATGTCCTTGATCGAAAGAATCAGCCGCAGCCGCCGACGGTGATTTTCACTTCCTTCACTGCGGTGAAAAATTTACCGTCGGCCTTGACCACGGCGCGCACGTTGGAGGTTTGCCCCATCTTGATGCGCACATAGCCATAGGGCTCTGCGCCATGGGCGAAATCCATCGTTGCTGCCAGCGGAAACGGATTTTTCTCCGCGATGATGGAAATCGATTGTGTATTCGGAATGCGGCTAACCACCTCGATCGGCACCACTGCGCCGTTTTCCGCGATGTCCGGCGCGGTGATCACGATGTCGCGGCTATCTGCGGCACCGGATGCGCCCAATGACTTAATGGCTTCGGTCACGGCCTTGGATTCAAAGCCGGATTTATTCCACACCGCCGCAGCGGCCTGCGTGGTTTTCAGCAGGCCGACTGCGGCAACGGCCGCTAACGTGCCTAGTGCGCCGTTGAATTTAATAAAGGTTCTGCGCAAATTGTTCATAAAAGTTTCCTGATGTTCTGAGCCACTGGTGATGCCTTAATAGTGGACATGGGGGCGACAGCAGCACTTTTAAAGCGTGAATGCTAGCCAGCATTGTTAACGCTGTCCAGCACTGGAGCGATGACTGCCGCAGACGGATTATCCCAAATAATCAAGGCGCTAGGCACGCCGAGCGGATAGTCTGGCGGTTTTCGGGGCCTTGGTGACTTTGCCAACCTTGGCCGACGATCTCAGCCAAGTACCTGATTTTCCGCCACTTTTTTCCTGCAGGGCGATATTTTCCAACTGCATGCCGCGATCCACCGCCTTGCACATATCGTAGATCGTCAGCAAGCCCGCCGCCACGGCCGTCAGCGCTTCCATTTCCACGCCGGTGCGGCCGCGAGTTTCGACCGTGGCGATGCAATCCACCGCCACCGCTTTGCGATCCAGTGTGAAGGCGATATCGACGTGCGTCATCGCCAGTGGATGGCACAGGGGTATCCACTCCGCCGTGCGCTTGGCGGCCTGAATGGCGGCGATGCGCGCGATACCGATGACATCCCCTTTTTTGGCTGTGCCTGCCGCGATCAGTTTCAGCGTCGCGGGCAGCATGCGTATGCGCCCGGCGGCGCGTGCCACGCGATGTGTTTCCGCCTTGGCGGCGACATCCACCATATGCGCCTGACCTTGCGCACCAAAGTGTGTGAGTTTGCCCATGAACACTGCCGAGAGAATTGAGACGAGAAAGAAACGAGGCGGAAACGAGCAAGGAGCGAGGAACTTAGTGCAAAGAACGCTTATCATAGCACCATGCGTGCACGTTACTTTTTCGCGATTCTTCTGCTGGTCCCCACGGTCATGGCGCAGGGCTTGCCCGAACTGGGCGAGGCCGCGCAATCAGCGTTTACCCCGGCGCAGGAGCGGCAGTTGGGTCAGAGCATCATGCGCGAGGCGCGCACCGACCCCGCGTTTTACGACGACGCCGAAGCCACCGATTACGTCACCGCCGTGGGCCATCGGCTCGCCGCACGCGGCGCCGATACGCGGCAGTCGTTCGAATTTTTCATGATGCGTGATCCGCAGATCAACGCTTTTGCCATGCCCGGCGGCAAGATCGGCGTGCACACCGGCCTGATCGTGGCTGCGCAAAGTGAGTCCGAAATGGCGGGCGTGTTGGGCCACGAAATCGCTCATGTCACGCAGCGCCACATCGCGCGCATGGTGTCCAATCAGCAGGCCAACCAATGGGTATCGCTGGCGTCGTTCGCGATAGCGTTGCTGGCGGCGCGTTCCAACTCGCAAGTGTCGCAGGCGGTGATGGCTGCGGGGCCTGCGCTATCGGTGCAGCAGCAACTGAATTTCTCACGCGATTTTGAACGCGAGGCCGATCGCATGGGGCTGCAGATGCTCGAGAAGGCCGGCTTCGATCCGCGCGGCATGGAGCTTTTTTTCGAACGTCTGCAGCGTGCCACACGCCTTTACGAAGGCGGAGCGCCGTCGTATCTGCGCTCGCATCCGCTCACCCACGAACGCATCTCCGACATGCAGGGCCGTGCCGCCAATCTGCCGTACCGGCAGGTGGCGGATCCGATTGAATTTCACCTGGTGCGCGCCAAGCTGCGCGCTGAACTGGAGTCGCCGCGCGAAAGCGTCACCTATTTTCGTGACATGCTGGCCGAGAAACGTTATCTCTCCGAAGCCGGAGCGCGTTACGGCCTTACCGCGTCGCTGCTGAAGTACAACGACGTCCCCACCGCACGCACGGAATTTGCCACGCTAAAAAGCGTTATAAAACAACACCCTATGGTAGATCTGCTGGGTTGCCGCATCAAGCTCGCGGGCGGTGAGGTCGACGCGTTGATTTGTTATCGCGACGTGGTACAAACGCACCCCGGCCACCGCGCGGCCGCCTATGAGTTTGCCGAAGCCCTGCTGCAGCATCGCAATCCGCGCGAGGCGTTGAAGTTGGTGGAAGCGCGTCTGGCGAATACCAGTGGTGACTTCCGGCTGCATCAATATCAATCGCGCGCCTATGCCATGCTGAATCAACGCCTGGCGCATCACCGCGCCCAGGCTGAGGCCTATGCGCTGGCTGGCAGTACGGGTGCTGCCATCGAGCAACTGCAACTCGGGCTTAAATCCGGCGACGGCGATTACTTTCAGTTGTCGGTCGTCGAAGCGCGCTTGCGCTTTTTGCGTCAGCAGGATGCCGATGAGCGCAAGGACAGCGGGCGCAAGCCCGCCAAACCTTAGGCGCGCTTTACTGCATCTACATCACGAAGCGCAGTAGCACCCCTGTCGCGCCGCACGCCGCGATCACCGGAATAATGCCGATTTTGTAGCGGAACAGCGCGATCATCGCCGCCGTGCCGAGTATCAGCGACGGCCAGTCGAATTTGCCGACGAAGGGCGCGGCTTCCGTCGCGGCGGGCCACAACACGTGCCAGGCAAAAAACACCGCCAGATTCAGAATCACGCCGACCACAGCCGCCGTGATGCCGGTTAGCGGTGCAGTGAATTTAAGCTGGCCGTGGGTGGATTCCACCACCGGTCCGCCAAGCAGAATAAAGATAAAGCTCGGTAGAAAGGTAAAAAACGTCGCTACGCTGGCCGCCGCCACACCCGCCAGAAACAGCGCGTCCGGCCCGAATAACTGCTTAACCCAGCCGCCGATAAAGCCAACGAACGCGACGATCATGATCAGCGGCCCTGGCGTGGTTTCGCCGAGCGCGAGGCCATCGATCATCTGCGCGGCAGTGAGCCATTGATAGTCGCCCACGGCGGCCTGATACACATACGGTAGCACCGCGTAAGCGCCGCCGAAGGTGAGCAGCGCCGCCTTGGTGAAGAACCAGCCCATTTGCGTCAGCACGCTCTGGCCGCCGGTGGTGTGTATCAACAAGCCCATCGCAGCGGCCCAGATTAGCAGGCCCACGATCAACACGCGTATAAAGCGGCTCCACGAGAAGCGCGCGTGTTCGGGTGTCGGCGTGTTGTCGTCGATGACCGCAGCACCATAACTTTTGGCCTTGCCGCCGTGGCCGCCACCGGTGGCGAATTTGTCCGGCGCCACTCGACCGCCGATGTAACCGATGATGCCCGCCACGATAATGATCAAGGGAAACGGCAGCTTCAGCGCGAAGACCGCCACGAATGCCGCCGCCGCAATCGCAATCAGCACGCCGTTTTTCAGCGCGCGTGAACCGATGCGATAAGCGGCGAATACCACCACTGCCGTCACCGCCGGTTTGATGCCATAGAGCAAGCCCGCCACCACCGGCAGATTGCCGAACGCGATGTAAATCCACGATAGTGCGATAAGTATGAACAGCGATGGCAGTACAAACAGCACGCCTGCCATGATGCCGCCCCAGGTGCGATGCATCAGCCAGCCAATGTAGGTGGCGAGTTGCTGTGCCTCCGGCCCTGGCAGCACCATGCAATAGTTGAGCGCATGCAAAAACCGTGTGTCGGATATCCAGCGTTTTCGTTCCACCAAATCCTGATGCATGATGGCGATCTGCCCGGCGGGGCCGCCGAAGCTGATGAAGCCGAGTTTCAGCCAGTACCAGAAGGCTTCGGAAAAACTCACCACGGGTGGCTGGGCACCCGTGGTGATCTCGCTGGCGGGTTCGGACATGGCGGCGCTTTCACGATGAAGAGGGTGGAAGTGTAACAGAGCGCTTACGGATGGCTTATGAGGCCCGTTAAAAATAAATCAATAAAAACAAATACTTACGATGAATCGATGATGGTGATCCTGGTGTCGATGGAACGCTCGCTTATAATCCGCCGTTTCCGCGAGGCGTGCCGACAGTGCCGTCGGCGGTTTTTCGGCAATCGATGAGGTGAGGGGAACGATGTCTACAACATTCGACAAAGAACTCGACGCGCGCGGCCTGAATTGCCCGCTGCCGATTTTGCGCACCAAAAAGTCGTTGAGTGACATGAGCACCGGCCAGGTGCTGAAGATCATGGCGACCGATCCGGGCTCGACCAAGGATTTTCAGGCGTTCGCCAAGCAAACGGGCAACGCGCTGTTATCGTCGGCGGAAGTCGACAAGGTGTTTACCTTTTTCATGCAGAAAAAGTAGGCCGGCGCGTTGCCAGAGTCCGCCCGCACGGATCGTGCATATCGCATCCTGGTGTTGGGTGGTTATGGCCACTTCGGGGGGCGCATCTGCCGCGCGCTTGCCGCGCATGGGCCGGGCATCCAGCTGATTGTTGCCGGGCGCGATGCTGCCAAGGCAGTACAGGCAGCGGACGCGCTGGGTAACCACTACGAGGGCGTCGCGCTCGATCACACGGCGGCTGATCTTGCCGCACGCCTGCGCGCACTGCGTGTGCAGGCCGTGGTGCATACCTGCGGACCGTTCCAGGGGCAGGGCTATCACGTTGCGCAAGCCTGTATCACGGCGGGTGCGCACTACATTGATCTGGCCGATGGGCGCGAATTTGTCGCAGGCATCACGGCACTCGACGAGGCCGCGCGCGCGGCAAACGTGCTGGTGGCCAGCGGCGCGAGCACCTTGCCGGCCTTGTCTGCTGCCGTGATCGACGAACATCGCGCGCATTTTGCGCGGCTCGACAGCATCGACATCAGCATCGCGCCGGGCCAGCAAACGCCGCGCGGTGTCGCCACGCTGGCGGCGGTGCTGTCGTATTGTGGCAAGCCTTTTAGCGCGTGGGAAGCGGGCCGCTGGCAGACGGTGCACGGCTGGCAGGACATGCATCGGTTTCACTATCCCGAATTCGGCAGCCGCTGGCTGGCGCGCTGCGACGTGCCCGATCTGCAGCTTTTTCCGGCGCGCTACAGCGGCGTCGCGCGCGTGCGCTTTGACGCCGGGCTGGAGCTTACCGCAGCGCAATGGGCGTTCTGGCTGCTCGCGGGCCTGGTTCGTGTGGGACTCATCGGCAATGCCAGCGTGTTCGCGCACCTGATGCAAACCTGGGGCGCGAAATTCGACTGGCTCGGCAGCGACACCGGCGGCATGCATATTGGCTTGGCCGGTAACGATGCGCACGGCCAGCCGGCGCGCGTCCACTGGCATCTTGTCGCGCGGCGCGGCCACGGGCCAGAGATTCCCTGCGTGCCGGCCATCGTGCTGGCGCGCAAACTCGCGGCGGGCACACTGGATGCGCGCGGCGCGATGCCGTGCATGGGCCTGATGTCGCTGGCGGATTTCGCTGACGCAGTGAATCGCGCGCAGCTCGATATTTCGTGGCGCACGTATTTCCCATGACGACCTATCTGGTGCTGAAATACCTGCACGTGCTGACCGCCGCCGTGGTGCTCGGCACCGGCGCGGGCATCGCGTATTTCATGTTCACCGCGTGTATTTCGCGCAACCTCGAAGCGCTGCGTGTGGTGGCGCGCACCGTGATCCTTGCCGACTGGATTTTCACCGCCACCGCCGTGGTGTTGCAACCGCTGACTGGCGTGTGGATGATGCTGGAGCGCGGCTGGGCATTCACCTCGACGTGGTTCATCGTGACAGCAGCGCTCTACCCTGAATTTTGCATAAAAAGGGTAAAAAATACTGCAAGTGCTTGATACAATGAGGATTATTGACTGCCCCACTCGTTAACGCCAACAGGTCTTTGCCCTCCATGGATTCTACGCCAGAACAACTGCGAT
>CAMBGJ010000194.1 GCA_945865805.1 Bordetella parapertussis | reverse complement strand
TGGTACGTTGCAGCGGCTGGTGTTCGGTGAATACGATGGCAAAAAATCCGCGCGCTCGGAACAACTGCTCGCTGCGCTGCTGAGGGCTGGCATACAAGCTGAATTGTCGAACGACATCCGCCGTACGCTGTGGGAGAAATACACGTTCTTAGTGGGTCTCTCTGGCACCACTGCCAGCATGCGCACGACGATAGGGCCCGTCCGCGAAAATCCGCAGACACGTGCTTTTCTGCATGACTTGATGAAAGAGGCTGTAGCCGTGGGGCGCGCGTTGGGCGTGGCGCTGCCGGAAGACTATGCGGATGATCGATTGAAATTCGCCGATGGCGTGCCAGCGACTATGGATTCATCGCTGCATCACGATTTGAAAAACGGTAATCGGCTCGAGGTGGAGTGGCTGGCTGGCGGCGTGGTGCGGCTGGGGCAGAAGGTGGGCGTGGCTACGCCTTGTAATCGGGCGGTTTGGGATGTGTTGGCGTTGGCGGCTTCAGGGAGCAAATAATCATGGTAGTCGCGCACTCACCGGTTACATGGCGCCCCTCTCAAGAATTCGAATTCATCGCAGGCACCCCACCCGGCGGCGGCCAGGACCGCCCAGCCCGCACGCTGATGCGCATCATGCAAAGCACCAGGCTGGTGGATGTGCCGATGAAAATATCCAACATCACCGGCAAAGGTGGCGGTAATGCGTGGGATGCTTTGCGGGCGCGGGTGGGGGATCCGCATGTGTTGTCGATCAGTGCGACGCCGTTGTTGAGTAACCGTATTCGGGGCATCAGTGATTACGATCACTCGGGGTTGACGCCGGTGGCGAATCTCTATTCCGAGTATCTGGCGTTTATCGTGCCGGCGGCTTCTCCGCTGCGTGATGCGAAGACGCTGCTCGCGACGCTCGCTGCCGATCCGGGCGCGATGAAAATTTCACTCGCTACCGCGATCGGCACTACGAACCACGTGGCGCTGGGGCAATTGCTGATGCACGCCGGGGCCGACCCGCGCAAGCTGGATTTTCGCGTGTTCGATTCCGCGCTTTACGCGGTGGACGATGTGGTGGCGGGCAACGCGCAGTTGGGGGTGATCTCGGCAGTGAGCGCCCGCCGCGCGTTGGAATCGGGTACGGTGCGTGTGCTTGCCGTGTCTTCACCAGAGCGGCTGGCGGGTGTGTTCGTGGATGCCCCCACGTGGCGTGAGCTGGGCGTGCCTTGCGTGCTGGGTCAGTGGCGCGGTGTGCTGGGTGCGCCGGGCATCGCCACCGAGCATGTCGCGTACTGGGTTGCGGTGCTGGGCCAGGCGCTTGAACACGTCGAGTGGCAGGACGAACTGGCCGCCAATTGCTGGTCGGCGGAATTCATCACGGGTGAAGCGCTGGGTACGTTTCTGGACAATGAGCGTGCATTCAGCAGCAAAATGCTGCATGCGTTGGGGTTGGTTAGCGCTTAAAAAATATCGTCTCTATTCAATCTCTATGGCAGATCAACACCTTCCCTCACCCCTAGCCCCTCTCCCGGAGGGAGAGGGGAACAAACTCTCGCCCTCCGCGAGAGGCTGGAACGCAGCGTCGGGTGAGGGAATATTTTGACTCTTCGTAGAGATTGATTAGAGACGAAATATCAATAAAAACAAATACTTACGACGTATCTCTCTTATGCCGCGCGTGCATGACCGCGCCGCCGCTCAACGCCACTGCACACAACCAGAACACCGGCGCCAATCCTATCGCGGCGCCCAGCGCCCCAAACAGCGGCGGTATGAAAACATGCGCGCCGAAACTGACTGTGAGTCGCATGGCGACGGCTTCTGCAGTGCGGCCCGGCGGCGAGGCGTTGAATGCGAGCTCCATCGATAACGGCATGCCGCAGCCGATACCCAGTCCGATCATGAACGCCAGCGGGGCCAGCAGCCACACGCTGCTGGCGAACGGTATCAGCACGAACGCGCAGGCGGGCACCGCGAGCGCAAGCGTGAGGATGCGCTGTTCGCGCCAGCACGCACTGGCGAACGGCAGCAATCCGCGTGTGATGACCGCTGCAAGGGCGTAAGCGCCAATGACGAGCCCAATGGCGGTGGCGCTGAGGTCGAGACCACGGCCATACACCGGTATGTAAAGGTTGAATAGATCAAAGCCAATCATGAACACGCCGTTGGTGATGAGCGCGGTGCGCATCGCGGGCAACTTCAGCAGATCACGGCTGCTGCGTGTCGCGTTTGCCGTCTGGCGATCCAGCGGTTTGGCTGCTGGAAAATGTTGCCTGAAGCAAAACGCCACCGGCAGCCATAACGCGCTGAACAGGGCAGCGATCAGAAATGCCGTCGTGGTGTTGAGGCTATCGATGCACACACCGATCAGTATCGGCCCCAGGCCATGCCCGGCTGATTCGCCCAGTGCATACCAACTGTAATGGCGCCGGCGCGTCGCCTCGGTGGACAACACACCAATGAGATTTTGCAGCGCCAGCACGAACAGCATGTTGCCGAGGCCGCCAATGGCCGCAGACGCATACAGCGTGCCCAGACCGGGCCACGAAAAAGGTAGTGCGAGACTGAACGCATACACGGCGATGCCGCAGTAGATCAGCCGTTGGTTGTTGATGCGGTCGGCGAGGCGTCCCGCGTAAATCGCCAGCAGAAACGGAAACAGGCCGTGCAGCGCGAACAGGATGCCGATTTGCAGCGGGCTCGCGCCTGCGTCCACGGCGGTGAGCGTGACCAGAACGCGATTGCCTTTGGAGGCAATAAACAGCGCGGTGGAGAGTGTCAACAGGAGTGCGATGGCGGCCGGCATGGCGCAGGGATTATAGCCGCGCCGGTTGATGGTTCGGCACGCAGTCGAGTTGCTGCGTGAATGATAAAATGTGTGGCACAGGTGGACTGGGTCATCGTGCCGGCATGGGTGATGACAGTGTGTCACGGCGGTGAGGCAAAAAACGGAGCGTGGATGTGACGGGATACAGTGAAAATGCTAACGGGCTTGACCATGGCCACGTTCGTCAGCGGGTTCGCAACAGCGCAATCCATCGAAACCGACTACCCGCGCAAGCCCATCCGCATCATCGTCGGCTTCACGCCGGGCGGCGGGCCGGACATCACCGCGCGTTATCTCGCGCAAAAACTCACCGAATCATGGAAGCAGCAGGTGATCGTGGATAACCGTCCCGGCGCGGGCGGCACGGTGGGCGCGAATCTGGTGGCCACCGCCAATGCGGATGGCCACACGCTGCTGTCGGTGTCGTCGGCGCATGCGGTGGCGGCGGCGATCTATACGAAACTGCCGTACGACACGCGCAAGGATTTATCCGGCATCACGCAAACCGCGGTGTCGAAATATGTGCTGGTGGCAGCACCCGCGCTCGGCGTGAAATCGTTGAAAGATTTGCTGACGGTGGCGAAGGCCAAGCCGGGCCAGTTTAATTTCTCCTCGGCGGGCGTGGGCAGCGGCTCGCATTTCGCCGCCGAGCAGTTCAAGGCGGTCGCCGGGATCAACCTGGTGCATGTGCCCTTCAAGGGCATACCGGAGGCGTTGACCGAAACCATCAGCGGGCGTGTGCAGTTGTTCATGTCGCCCATCGCCAGCGCGCTTAACATGGTGAAGGAAGGCCGCGTCGTCGGCCTGGGCGTATCGTCCGCGCAGCGTGACGTGTTGTTGCCCGACCTGCCCACTTTGTCCGAGGCGGGGCTGCCCGGTTTCACCGCCGACTTGTGGTTCGGCGTGCTGACTTCAGCGCAAGTGCCCAAAGGCATCGTCGGTAAGTTGAACACGGAGGTCAGGCGCATATTAAGCGATGCGGACGTGAAGCAACGTTGGTTGCCAATAGGGCTGGAACCCAAGCCGACGACGCCAGCGGCGTTCGACAAAATCATCGCTGGCGAAATCGCGAATTTCGCCACCATCGCCCGTGCTGCCAACATCAAAGCCGAGTAAGTCATGAGCGTGCGCACCCTGCAGCAGATTATTCCTTCCGTGCCCACGTCCGACGGCGCGGGGGTCAAGCTGCGCCGCAGCCTGGGCAGTCAGCGTGGCCTTTATGTCGATCCGTTTCTGATGCTCGACGAGTTTTCGACCGACAACCCGGACGATTACATCGCCGGGTTTCCCTCGCATCCGCATCGCGGTTTCGAGACGGTGACGTATATGCTCGACGGCCATCTGCTGCACGAAGACCACCTGGGCAATCGCGGTGACTTGAAAAGCGGCGGCGCGCAATGGATGACAGCGGGGCGCGGCATTATTCACTCCGAAATGCCGCAGCAAACCGAAGGCCGCATGCGCGGTTTTCAACTGTGGGTGAATCTGCCCGCCAACGAGAAAATGAATCCGGCGTGGTACCGCGACATCGAACCGCATGAAATTCCCGCCGTGACGCTGGCCGACGCTGGTACGGCAAAAATCATCGCCGGTTCGATCAACGTGGCGGGGGTGGTGACCGATGGCGTGATCACCGGGCGTTCGACCGATCCGCTGTATGTGGATGTAGATCTGCCCAACGGTTCGCCGTTTCATTATGGCTTGCCCGATGACTACAGCGCGTTCATTTACCTTTACGAGGGCGCGTTGCTGGTGGGCGCGGGCGATGAAGCACGCCCCTTGAAGCCGCAATGCGGTGGCGTGTTGTCGCCGGGTAATCGGATCACGGTGACCGCCGACAATGGCCCCGCACGCTTTCTGCTGCTGGCGGGCAAGCCGATCAAGGAGCCGGTGGTGCAATACGGCCCCTTTGTCATGAACACGCGCGAGGAAGTCGAACAGGCCGTGCGCGACTATCAGAATGGAACCCTTACAACATGAGCCGCACGAGTAACGCAAATCCGCAAACCCTGACCGAACTGATGGCGCGCCGCGTGGCGGTGGGCGGTATCGCCCTGATCGACCGCGACAAACCCGTGAGCGCCGGCGCGCTGGACGAAGAAAGTCGTCGCGTCGCGCAAGGCCTGCACGACCTGGGCGTGCGCGAGGGCGACCGTGTGGCGGTGTGGCTGCCCAACGTGCCAGCGTGGCCGGCGTGTTTTTTTGCCGCTGCACGATTGGGCGCCATCGTGGTGGCGGTCAACACGCGCTTTCGCTCGAACGAGATCGCCGATATTGTCGGGCGTTCCGGCGCCAACGTGCTGATCTACTGGCCGGGTTATCGCGGCATCGATTTCGAAGGCATTCTGCGTGACGCCGGTGTGCCAGCGCTGAAGGATTTAAAGGCTATCGTCGCGTACGGCGAGCCCGGTGATCCGGCGGTCGATCATAAAGCGCTGGGCAAACCGGTCACACCGTATGGCGATCTCGCTGCGAGTGCCCCGTATCCACACGATCACGCACGCCCTGATCTGGGCTGCCTGATTTTCACCACCTCCGGCACCACCAAGTTGCCCAAGTTTGTGTTGCATCATCAGGCATCGATCGCCAGTCACGCCGCCGAGGCTGCGCGCGGTTTTGGCTACGGCGACGAAGGCGCGGTGACGCTGCTCACCGTGCCGATGTGCGGCACCTTCGGTATGAGTCACGCGCTGAGCCCGATTGCAGGCGGCAAGCTGCTGGTGATGATGACCACGTTTGAAGTGCACGCGGCAGCGCGGGCGATCAAGCAATATTACGTCACACATCTGCCGGCCACCGGCGATATCGTGGCGCAGTTGCTGGGCGCGTCGAAAGAGCCGATACCGTACCCGACGATACGTGCGGTGATGGGCGTGCGTGCCGGGCAAGCACGGCCCGCCGAGGCGCGCGGCCTGAAACTCATGGGCATCTACGGCTCCAGCGAGTTGCAGGCCGTGCTGTCGATACGGCCGGTGGATTTGCCGCCAGAGCAACGCGAAATCGGCGGCGGCAAATTGATCACCGCTGCCACGCGCGTGCGTACGCGCAGCAACGACACCGGCAAGGTTCTGCCGCACGGCGAACACGGCGAACTCGAATTCAAAGGCCCCAGTATGTTGATGGGCTACTTCGGCAATGCCGAAGCGACTCAGACCGCGTTTACGGAAGATGGCTGGTTCAAGACCGGCGATCTCGGCTACACGCTGGCCGACAATGAATTCATTTTCCTCACGCGCATGGGTGATGTGTTGCGACTGTCGGGCTTTCTGGTGAACCCGTTGGAGATTGAAGCGGTGCTGGATTCGCATCCGACGGTGGCGGTCAGTCAGGTGGTCGGCATCGACGGCCCGCGCGGGCCGGTGCCGGTGGCTTTTGTGTTGCCGAAAAACGGTGCGGCGGTGGATGAAGCCGCGCTGATCGAGCACTGCAAACAGCAGGTAGCGAATTACAAGGTGCCGCGCCATGTGCTGCCCATCGCCGAATATCCGTTTACGCCCAGCGCCAACGGCAACAAGATTCAGAAGGCGAAACTGCGGGAAATGGCGGCGGCGGCATTGCGCGATGTGTTCCGACCTACGAGTTCTGTTGGTTAGTTGATTATTTTGAGAGGCACTTCGATGGTTTTTGTAAGTATCTGTTTTTAAAAAATAAAATAAACTTAGGGGAATGAGGATGAGCGAACTGAAGCGACGGGAATTTCTGGCGGGCATGGCGGCGTTGGGTGCCAGCACCTGGCTCACGGGATGCGCATCGACGGATGGCGGCAGCGCTGCACCGGCGCGGCGTATCGATGTGCATCACCATTTTGTCTCGCCCGGTTATTCGGCGGCGTTAAAGCAAATGGGTCAGGGCCACGCCAAGTGGTCGGTGCAAATGTCGCTCGACGACATGGACAAAAGTGGCATCCAGACTTCGTTGTTGTCGTTGATACAGCCAGCGATGGCCGTCGGCGACGTGGCGCTGGGCCGCAAAATGGCGCGCGAGGCCAACGAACACGCGGCCAAGCTCGCGAGCACGCACAAGGGCCGCTTCGGCAGCTTTGCGGCATTGCCTTATACCGACACCGAAGGCAGCCTCGCGGAAATCGCCTATGCACTCGACACGCTCAAGGCCGAAGGTTTTTGCCTGATGACGAGCTACGGCGGGCGTTACCTGGGCGACCCCGCGTTCTGGCCGGTGCTGGAGGAATTGAACCGCCGTAAGGCCGTGATCTACACCCATCCGCTGGGTCCGGCTTGTTGCGGAAAAATTCCGTCGCCGGTGTCCGCTGCTGCCATCGAAGACGCGGTCGATACCACGCGCACCATGGCGAGCCTGATGTTTCACGGTGCGGCGGCGCGTTTCCCCGATATCAAATGGATTTTCTCGCACAGCGGCGGCTTCACGCCGTTTCTGGTGTCGCGATTCGAGCGCGAGGAAAAAACCATCAAGGACATCAAGCAGAAGCTGCCCAATGGATTGAAACACGAGCTGGCAAAGTTTTATTACGACATGGCGCAGGGCAATCACCCCAGCGCACTGGATGCGCTACTGCAAATCGCGCCGGCGTCGCAGTTTTTATACGGCACCGATTACCCGTTCCGCGACGGCAAGGAAGTGAACGAGGCGTTGGCGAAATATCAGCGTTTCACGTCCGCCGAACGGCGCGCGATTGATCGGGGTAACGCGTTGCGGCTATTGCCGTCGCTGGGCGCGGCGGGTTGAATGGCGCGTAGGCCACGTGGCGTAACACCAACATGAAGATTATTTTCTTCGTCCTGCTCGTTATCATCGTCGCGTTGGTGGCGATGATTGCCTATCTCCCCTGGTGGATCAGCGCCGCTGCCGCTGTGACGCTTTTGTTGGGTGGGAAATTCCTTGGGGGCCGCGTCATAGAGTCGCTCTTCAGCATGCCGTTCAAGGCCAAGGGCGCGGTACTGCGCGGCGCGGTGGTTGAAATACACGCCATCACGCCGGTTACGCATGCCGACGCCACCCGCAAATACTTCATCGTGGACGCAACGGTAAAACCTGTGACAGATGGCGGCGGCGCGTTTCAGCTTTGGGAGCCGGGCGAATTACAGCTCGCCGGGCCGGATGCAAAGCCGCAAGACAACGCCGAAGATGAAGAGATTTGCCGCATTGAACGGGTTGAAATCGAGACCGAAGGCCGCCACGCTGCGGACGAAGGCATGAAATACGGCGGCCCCACACGGTTGCGTCTCACTCTGGCCGTTGTCCCCGGCACCTCGTGCCTTCAGTTTCGCTATTACTTTGAACTGTTTGGTGGATTTACGTTGTCGGGTTGAAGGTGACGGGCGACGCTGCTTTGCTTTGTGACGGGCCGTTCGCATCAACAGTTGGTGTAAATTTGACAGTCCTTTTTCCGGAGTCACGGCTACGAGTGGACCCAATGCCGCACTCGATCAGCGGGGTGTGATCGACGCGTTGTCGCATCTCGTGGCGCGACACCTTCCGCCCGAATCGTTGACCGCTGCCGCTTCGGCGGGAGACATACCGGCAATGACGGTATTTCTCGAGACGGGTGCCGATATTGAACAGAAATCCATTGGCTTCTCGTCCCCGCTGCACGCTGCGGCGAGCGCCGGGCAAATCTCGGCCGTGGCGTTTTTGCTCGAGCGCGGCGCGGCTGCGGAGGCCAAGCCGGGCGCAATGTATTCGCCACTGGGTTCTTCGGCTCAGCACGGGCACTGGGCGGTATTTGCGCTTTTGCTGCAACGCATACATGACGTATCCGCCGAACGCATCGCACTGGAGTTTTGTGCCAGCGTCGGCAGGCTGGCCGACGTGTGCGAACTGATGAACCGCGGACTTGAAAAGATAGGGCGATATGCGATAGCAGCCGCTGCAAAAAACGGCCAGTTCGAAGTCGTCAGGCATCTCGTGGATAGCGGGGTGGCGTGGGAGGAATATGGCGCGCTGCGCATCGTGGAAAATGCACGCGAAGCCGGCTTCACCGCGCTGTGCCAGTTTCTTGAAGGTGCAGCCTACAATGCGGGCGATGCGATTGCCGCTTCAAAGGCCGCGCGAGAGAATAGACTTGCGGCACTCGAAGCGCAACGGGCATTCGCGCTGTCGCGCAAGGCCGCCGCTAACCCTGGCGAGCGCGTGGCACTGCTGTTGGCTGTGACGAACGCCGCAAGTGTCGGTGTGATGAAGCCGGTACTCGATTCAGCGTGCGTCCCCGCTGACCACGGCACCAAGGTTACACCGCTTATTGCCGCCGCGATGATAGGGGACATCGGCTTGGTGGAAGCCCTGCTTGCAGCCGGTGCAAAACCGGGTGTGAAACTGCCTGGCAAGCAAACTGCTGCGAGTGCGGCGCGAGGGCCGGCGCGCATCGATATTCAGCAGGCCCTGGCAAGCGCGCAAGCGACCGGTAAGGGTGGTCCGAGTCGCGGCAAGAAGGCTAAACCGGAAAAGTAGCGTGCCGGATGCCGCCACGCCAAGCGTCAATCCAGCTTGAGTCCCTGCGTCTTGATCAGCTTGTCCCACAACGCGAAATCCTGCTTCAAAAACGCCGCGAGGCTATCGGGCGTGCTCACCGGCGCGTCGATGCTGGCGGCGGCGTAGCGTTGTTTGAGTTCGGCTGATTCGAGCGCCTTGCTGGTATCGCCAGCGATTCGGTCGATGATGGAGCGCGGCGTGCCGGCGGGGGCGAACAGCGCGACCCACACGTAGACATCGAAACCGGGGTAACCGGATTCCGCGACGCTGGGCACATTGGGCAGGCCCTGCCAGCGCTTTTCGCTGGTGACGGCGATGGCGCGCAGCTTTCCTGCATCGATGTGCGGCTTGGAGACGATGGGCGCGGTGAAGCTCAGGATCACGTGGCCGCCGACTTGATCGATGACCAGCGGCCCGGCGCCCTTGTACGGCACGTGCAGCATGTTGGTGCCGGTACGCACGCGAAAGAGTTCGCCTGCCAGATGCGACGAGGTGCCTGGCCCCGGTGAGGCATAGGTAATTTGCCCAGGGTTGGCCTTGGCGAGTGCGACGAGTTCCTTGACGCTGCGCGCGGGCAATTGCGGATGCGAAACCACCATGTTGGGCGAGGTGGCGATCATCGCGATAGACACGAAATC
>CAMBGJ010000193.1 GCA_945865805.1 Bordetella parapertussis | reverse complement strand
CCTCTTTTTCCAGCACGCGCGTGGCGGCGCTGCTGCCGGGTTCGTCGCGCCTGGCCTCGGGTTTCAGTTCGGTGAGCGTCAGCAGCATATCGCGCGGCATGCGCCGGGCGTACTCGTTAAAGCCGCTCTCCTGCCAATCGGGCAAGCGGTGGCCAACGGCGACGACGCTGAGCTTCACCGCAGACTATCTCTGCACCGCCGCGCGTTTGGTTTCGGCGCGGGGTGCCGCCGCTTTGCGTGGCGCGGCGGGCTTGGTGGTTTTTACCTTGGCCTTGACCTCAGCCTTGGCGGGTTTGGCGGGCTTCGCAGGCTTTGGCGGCGGCGCCCACAGCTCTTCGAGGTTGTAATAGGCGCGTATCGCCGGTTGCATGATGTGTATCACGGTGTCGCCAATATCCACCAGCAGCCATTCGCCGGTGCTCTCGCCTTCGACGCCGTAAATCTTGCCGCCGGCCGCTTTGACACCTTCCTGCACCCGGCTGGCGAGCGCGCGGCACTGGCGGTTGGATTCGCCAGTGGCCACGATCACGCGATCGAAGTAGGCGGTCATTTTCTTGACGTCGAAAATCTGTATGTCGCGCGCCTTCACGTCTTCCAGCGCATCGACCGCCGCCCGGGTAATTTTATCCAGCCGCATAGGTATAATTTTCCTTTAAAAACAAATAGTTACGTTCTATATAGTCAAGCACAGCAGCGGGCGTCAAGTAGCGCGCGCTGCGTTGCGCGGCAAGCGCCGCACGAATCGCGGTGGCGGAAATATCCAGCGCGGTGATCGGCACTTCGACGATACCGCCGGTCGGCGCGCGCTGCACCGCTGTAATATTATTCAAGCGACGCTGGGCGAATTCACGCGCCAGTGCCGCATCGTTGATCTGCGTCAATGCAGCGCCGGGCCGGTGCGCCACGGCGATGTGCGCGAGTTTAAAAATTTCCTGCCAGCGATGCCAGGTGTGAAACGCCACGAAAGCATCCGCGCCCATGATCAACACCAACGGCCGTGCTGCGCCCAGCTCGGCACGCAACGTGCTGAGCGTATCAAACGTATACGACAAACCCTCGCGCTGCGTCTCGCGTTCATCCACGCTGAACAGCGCGTTGTCCGCCGTGGCCAGCTTGACCATCGCCACGCGATGCGCGGCACTGGTGCGCGGCGTGGCGCGGTGCGGCGGCGTGCCGCCGGGAATAAAGCGCACCTCGTCCAGCGCCAACGCATCGGCCACCTCTTGCGCCAGACGCAGGTGCCCAAAATGAACCGGATCGAACGTACCGCCGAGGATGCCCATGGTTCCGACGGACGTACGCATTCCCGCCACTAAAGTACCAGGCGCCGTATATCCGCCAGCGTCTGCGACAAGTACGACACAAAGCGCGCGCCCTGCGCGCCGTCGATCACGCGATGATCGTATGACAGCGACAGCGGCAGCATCAAGCGCGGCAGAAACGCCTGAGCCTTGCTGTCCCACACCGGTTTCATCACCGCCTTGCCCACGCCGAGAATGGCGACTTCAGGTGCGTTGATGATCGGCGTAAACAGGGTTCCGCCAATTCCGCCCAGGCTGGAAATCGAAAAGCAACCGCCCTGCACATCCGCCGGTGCGATTTTGCCGCTGCGCATACGCTCGCTCACTGAGGCCAGTTCCTGCGCGATGTCGAGCAGGCCTTTTTTGTCGATATCGCGCAGCACCGGCACCACCAGCCCATTGGGGGTATCAACGGCAACGCCGATGTGAAAATAATTCTTCAGCACCAGGCTTTCGCCGTCGGCGGACAGTGATGAATTAAATTCGGGAAACTGTTTCAACGCCACCACCGAGGCCTTCATCAAAAAGCCCAGCAGGGTGATCTTGATGCCCTTGTCCCGCGCGGCATCGCTTTGCGATTTACGGAAAGCCTCGAGCTCGGTGATATCGGCTTCGTCGTGCTGGGTCACGTGCGGAATGCTCACCCAGTTGCGATGCAAAAACCCGCCCGACAGCTTGCGTATGCGCGACAGCGGCTTGGTTTCAATCGCGCCGAATTTCGAGAAATCGATCTGCGGCATCGGCGGCAGATTCATGCCAGGGCCGCCGCTACTCGATACCTCGCCGCGCGGCTTCGCCAACTCACCCTTGACGTAGCCTTGCACGTCTTCGCGCAAGATGCGATTTTTCGGCCCGCTGCCGTTGACGCGCGACAGTTCAACACCGAGTTCACGCGCTAATTGCCGTATGGACGGGCTGGCGTGCGCAGTGCCGCTGCTACTGGAACCCATGAGGGGTGCCAGGGCTGCCGCAACTTGCGGCGCGGGCGCAGCCGCGGCGGCAGGTGCCGGTGCAGGCGTGGGGGCGGGTTTTACCGCAGGCGCTGTAGCAACAGCAACCGGTGCGGGCGCCTCCGCCGCCAACGGCTCCATCATCAACACCGGTGTGCCTTTGGACACCTTGTCGCCGGTTTTAACCAGTACCGCTTTCACCACGCCGCTGGCGGGCGAAGGCACGTCCATCGTCGCCTTGTCGGACTCCAGCGTCATCAACGAGTCTTCGGCTTTGACGGTATCGCCCGGTTTGACGAATACCTCGATCACCGGGATGTTTTTAAAGTCGCCGATGTCGGGAACAGTTACTTCGATCGCGTTTGCCATAACTATTTGTTTTTATTCACTATTTTACACAGACGTGGGACTGGGCTTGTCGGGGTCTACGCCGTAACGTTTGATCGCGTCGGCCACTTTCGCACGCGGCAACAACTCCTGCTCCGCCAGCGCGTTCAGCGCCGCCACCGCGACGTAATGACGATCCACTTCAAAGTGTCGCCGTAGCGCGCGCCGCGTGTCGGAACGGCCAAAGCCGTCGGTGCCGAGCACGGCGTAATGCGGCGTGGGCAGAAAGGCGCGTATCTGGTCGGCGTAGGCCTTCATGTAATCGGTGGCTGCCACCACCGGGCCGTTGCGATCTTTGAGGCATTCGGCGACGTACGACACGCGGGGCGTTTCAGTCGGATGCAAGGTGTTCCAGCGCTGCGTATCGAGACCGTCGCGGCGCAGTTGATTAAAGCTGGTAACGCTCCAGATATCGGCGCTGACACCATAATCTTTTTCCAGCAGTTCGGCGCCCGCGATCACTTCGCGCAGGATGGTGCCGCTGCCGAGCAACTGCACTTTCAGGGCATCTTTTTTGCTCTTGGCCGAAGGCGGCGCTTCGCGCAGCAGATACATGCCGCGCAGAATGCCTTTCTCGACGCCATCAGGCATCGCCGGATGGGTGTAGTTTTCGTTCATCACAGTGATGTAATAGAACACATCCTCCTGTTCCTGATACATGCGCCGCATGCCGTCCTGAATGATCACTGCCAGCTCGTAGGCATAGGTCGGATCGTAGGTCAGACAATTCGGAATGGTGGAGGCCATGATGTGACTATGGCCGTCCTCGTGCTGCAAGCCCTCGCCGTTCAAGGTGGTGCGGCCCGCCGTGCCGCCGAGCAAAAAGCCGCGGGAGCGCATGTCACCCGCCGCCCACGCCAGATCGCCGATGCGCTGAAAGCCGAACATGGAATAGAAAATGTAAAACGGAATCATCGGCCGCGCGTGGGTGCTGTACGACGTGGCCGCGGCGATCCACGACGACATCGCGCCCTGCTCGTTGATGCCTTCCTGCAGAATCTGCCCGGTTTTGTCTTCCTTGTAGAACATCAACTGGTCGGCATCCTGTGGCGTGTAAAGCTGGCCGACGCTGGAATAAATGCCGAGCTGACGGAACATGCCTTCCATGCCGAAGGTGCGCGATTCATCCGGCACGATGGGCACCACGAACTTGCCGATTTTTTTGTCGCGCACCAGTGTGTTCAGAATGCGTACGAAGGCCATGGTGGTGGAGACTTCACGGTCATCCGTGCCCTTTAGCTGCGCCTCGAACGCCGACAGCGGCGGCACTTCCAGCGCTTCGGCCGTGCGGCGGCGCGACGGCAACGAGCCGCCCATGGCCGCGATGCGGCTGCGCATGTATTGCATTTCCGGCGCGTCTTCGGGCGGACGATAGAACGGCACTTTTTCCAGTTGATCGTCGGAGATCGGCACACTAAAGCGGTCACGGAACGCCTTGATCGACGAGGTGCCCATTTTCTTTTGCTGATGGGTGATGTTCTGGCCCTCGCCCGCCTCGCCCATGCCGTAACCCTTGATGGTTTTGGCGAGAATCACCGTCGGCTGGCTGGTGTGTTGAGTGGCCGCCGCGTACGCCGCGTACATTTTGTGCGGATCGTGGCCGCCGCGATTCAGCCGCCAGATTTCCTCGTCCGACATATTCGCCACCAGCGCTTCGAGCTCGGGGTACTTGCCGAAGAAATGCTTGCGCACGTAGGCGCCGTCGTGCGATTTCATGGTCTGGTATTCGCCGTCGACGCATTCTTCCATGCGCTTTAACAGCATGCCGGACTTGTCTTTCATGAACAGTGGATCCCAGTAGCCGCCCCACACCACTTTGATCACGTTCCAGCCCGCGCCGCGAAAAGCGCCTTCGAGTTCCTGGATGATTTTGCCGTTGCCGCGCACCGGGCCGTCGAGCCGTTGCAGGTTGCAGTTGACGACAAAAATCAGGTTGTCGAGTTTTTCGCGACCGGCCAGCGAGATTGCGCCCAACGATTCGGGCTCGTCCATTTCACCGTCGCCCATGAACGCCCACACCTTGCGCCCCTGCGCCGGAATGATGCTGCGGTCGCGCAGGTAACGCATGAAGCGCGCCTGATAAATCGCCATCAGCGGGCCAAGGCCCATCGACACCGTGGGAAATTGCCAGAAATCCGGCATCAGCCACGGATGCGGATACGACGACAAACCCTTGCCATCCACCTCTTGCCGGAAGCTGATGAGTTGCTGCTCGGTAATGCGGCCTTCGAGGAAAGCACGCGCGTAAATGCCCGGCGCGGAATGGCCCTGAAAGAAAATCAGATCGCCCAGATACTTTTCATTGGCGGCGCGGAAAAAATGATTAAAGGCCACGTCGTACAGGGTAGCCGCCGAGGCGAAACTGGCGATGTGGCCGCCGAGTTCGCCGGAATCTTTGTTCGCGCGCACCACGGTCGCCATCGCGTTCCAGCGCACCAGCGAACGGATGCGGTGCTCCATTTCCGGATCGCCCGGCGAGCGCGCTTCGCGGTCGGCGGGGATGGTGTTCTTGTACGCGGTGTTGGCGTTATACGGGATATACGCACCGGTATTACGCGCCCGCGCCACCAGTTGTTCGAGCAGGAACTGCGCGCGCACCGGGCCTTCGTGTTCGATCACCGCGTCGAGCGCTTCCAGCCACTCGCGGGTTTCCTGCGGATCAACGTCCGGCATGGCTTGCGAGGAAATCGCGGCAGCAGCGGGGTCTTTCATATCCATGAGTAAAACCTTTGTGAGGCATTGAGAGTAGACGCAAGCACTTGTGATGCCCGGCCCGAGGCGGCGTGCATTATATCATTCACGCCCACGAGGCTACGGCGTGGCTATACAGCAAATGCTTTGTAACTAATTGTTTTTATTCATTTATTTTAAACTCACCCGATGATCATCGAGTGATCACAAAGGGTTTGACGCCCAGCGACTGGGCGATTTTTTCAGCCGTCAACCGCGCTTCAGCCTGGCTCGCATAGGGGCCGGCCACCACGCGAAAGAGATTGTCGCGCGCAAAAATCTGCACCTGTGGCGCGAGCCAGGTTACATCGCCGCGCAGGCGCGCAGCATAGGCCTCGGCGTTTTCCCGCGTGCCGAACGCGGCCAGTTGCAGATGCACGCCACTGGCTTCCGTCGCCAAAGGTATTGATGGCGCCGGTGTGGCGGGTGGCTCCGGCACGGCGGCGGTTGTCACGGAAGGCGGCGACGACGCGCCCGGCAATATCGCCTCAACCTCCACCAGCGCGCTGCCGCCCGCAATGATGCCGAGCTTATGCGCCGCCGTGAACGACAAATCGATCAAGCGGCTGTCAATAAACGGCCCGCGGTCATTCACCCTAACCACCACCGAGCGCCCGTTGGCGACACTGGTCACGCGCACGTAACTCGGCAGCGGCAAGGTGGGATGCGCGGCAGTCATGCCGTACATATCGTAAGGCTCGCCGGTGGACGTAAGCTTGCCGTGATAGCGCCGTCCGTACCACGACGCCACGCCACGCACGCGGTACGGCGTCAGTGCGGTCATCGGCACGTAGTTGCGGCCCATCACGGTGTAGGGTCGCAGCGCCCCTTTGTGCAATGGCTCCACGCGCGGCACGGCGTCAGGAATGCTGTCGATATTCGCCGGTGGATTGGCGCCGGGGCCATCGTCGAGATAGTAGCCACCGCCTTTGGTGGCGCTGGGCGACACAGGCGCGGGCGTGGCAGACGGCTGTGCAGGCGGCACGCGCCGCCCACCAAACAGGCCGCAACCGGACAGCAGTAAAACGCCGACCACGCCGGCTATTGCCACGCATCTCACAGCGCGGTCCTCACAAGTTGATTCTCGTTGATTCTCAAGCTGCGCCTGGTATTTTGAAGCGGACGAAAATCGCCAGCAGTAACGCTATTTTAATGGCACTTGCGCTTTCAAACTTCCAAAAAACAACACGTCGCGAATCGTCTGTGCCACCGCCCTTGGTGCCCGCACGCTGTCACCCACGTCAGCGGCGGCGTATCCCAGGGTGCTGCCACCTACAACTACGACGCCAACGGAGGTTTGATAGAGATCGCGTTAACGCTGCTCCCCTTCTTCTTGGCCATGAATACAGACCCCTACATGTCGAAGGCGGTGAAACGAACAATGGAGGGGCTGTGGCGTAGTGTAGAAGCGTGAGGGACGCGGGCGGAAAATGATAAAGATCATTGACAATCAATGACTGGGTTTAAGATCGAGCTTTATAATGTGTCTGACCCCATTATATACACCAGCCGCGCCACGGCGTCCACCCTGCCGCCCGCCGATTGCGACGCGATGATGCGCGCAGGTTTGGTGGGATAGGCGACTTGCGCAGTAACGCACGCTGGCGTAAGCAGCAACAAGCAATGGGGTAGGTGCAATGACATTGCGCGCGAGCTGGACATTTCAAGCCGCGCCTCGCACGACGGACGGACTCACGCCAACACCGGCAACGCGTCCAACAAGGCAACGTCAATATCGTATTGTTTCACCGCTCGCTCGTGTGACGCGGCTGTCTTCGTCAGAATCAACGTGTAAGGGCTCCCCACTTTGTGCAGCTTCGATGACAGATCCAACCCGCAATTCGCGATTCGATCCGTCGCATGCGATCGCGTAAACTCCGCCGCCCGCAACGAATACGTCTGCGCACAAGGGTCATCCAGGAAAGCCTTGACCATCCCGCAGAACTTGCAATTACATCCCATGTTCGACGGTCGCCGCCAATCTCCTGGCGGTTGTGGTCTCGCGGCAGTCGCGGCCATCAGTTCGTCGCGAATGCGCTTCAGCCAATCCGCGATTACCGGCGGCGTTTTTGCGAGATGCTTGCGGCTCCACGGCGCCAGTTCCTTTAGCGCGGGAACGTGGCATGTCTTGTTGCCGAAACTCCCGGCGTGCTCACGGATTCTTTTCAGCACCCGCGTGACCAACACGTCCTGTTTGGCCAACAGCGCGGACTTCACCAGCAGCGGCACTATCCGTTCGTGGTCTGTAGGGCCGGAGCCGGGCCGATGCCACCAATCCGCGTAACCTTGCTTGCAAAAGAATTCGACCGCCAACTGGCACAGATGACCGCAGCGTTGCGTCTTCACATTGTCCGTTGACGCTTCGGCCGCCAACGCGTACAACCAGCTCGCATCGCGTAACGCCAATGCACTGCGTTGCGCGTAGTGTTTGTTCTCCTTCGGCAGGAAAAACGCCGTCAGATCCTTCGCGAAGACATCCCAGCCGAAGTGCCGGACCGCGCTGATGATCAGATCGTCGATCGCCGTCATCTCGTCGTGAAGGTTGACTTTCGCGAGGAATCGCTGAATCAAGCCGCACTCCCCCAGCGCCAACAACCCCTCTGGAAACGATTCACAGGCGCCATGAACAGCACCATCGTGTGCGCCATGGCTGGCCCAGCGAACAGGCCATTGGGAGATAATACCGTGTGCCAGGTGGATGCAATCATTGCGCGCCACGTCCTGTTCGTCTTTTGGCGTCTTCGGCAATTTTTTCACCATGGTGGCGAACAATGGCAATGCCGTGAACAGGCCGGCGCTCGCTAGAATCTCGTAGTGCGCCGAACGCGGCCACACGATGAGTGCCGTGCGGTGATACCAGCGGTCGAGCGTATTGCCCGCGTTGCCGGTGTAGCCTTCGTACTCCTCTTCGGCCGGCGTCCACTGATCAACAGGCTCGCGGCACACCACCGCCGAGGTGTCCAGCGGCAGTTCACCCCAGGTTTGTTTCTTTCCATCAGGACTCGTCCACTCCGTCGCCGAGAATTCCTCCTCGATCAACTCCTGGATTTCAATATCTTCGGTGCCGCCGGAACCGCCATCACCTTCATAGTCCTCATCATCTTCGTCGTCGCCATCATCGTATCGGCCACGATAGCGACCACCATAGTCATCATCCTTTTCGAACGCGGAATACGTGGCATGACGTTCGATCCGGGCAAACGTGGCGACGCCGCCGGAACACGCGGCCGCGCTCAACACGAGCTTCGCCAGGGCTCGATCGGCCCCTTTGAGCAACTCTTGAGACAGGCTCGCCGGTGTGTACTGGTGTTCAAGGGCAAAAACGAGCGGTACGGCCGGTTTGGACGTAACCCATTGTTGAATCGCGTCGACAAGCGGATTTGCAATGGGGGACGGCGCCACGGACTTTCGAGGCCGCCGCAATACCAGGTTGTAGGCGAGGCACAATCTCACTCCGAAAGTGACGGGCTTCACTTCATGCTCACAGTCGGCATAAAAGGCCGCATAGCGCGACTCGCCTCCGCCGCTGACACGGGAAAAATTGAACAACTTGGTATTTCCCGCGTGCCTCACCTCCAGCTCGCCGCCATCAAACGGGTTCGGCAGCACCACGATAAGGCTTGCCACCATGCCATCGAGCTTTTCGCTGTCGCGATGCGGCAGAAAGCGCCCGCCTTTTTCATACAGGAGCAACTTGTAAATGTGGGCTTCGAGTTGTTCATCTTCGAGTCCCAAGTCCCTGCCAACTTGACGCGTGACCGCGTCGATGGCCTGGCGCCATGGGCCGCCAAGCCGGAAAAGGCCTGGATCGAGTTCAATCGTGTCGCGGACGGCACAATTCACCAGCGTGCGCACGCCTTTTCCATAGGGTGCAATTTTGCCCAGTGCCTTGAGGCCTTTTACGGCTGCGGGTTTCAGCGGAAACCTCAGTGTGCCCAGCCCGTCGACCACGATATCCGGATCAATGGCTGGCATTTCGCCCGACGTTTGGAAAGTCGCCGAGGCGGTCATCGCATCTGCGATTGCCTGGGATAGCCAAGCGAGCGTGTCATCTTTCTTCATCGTGATCCTTGACGGGATGTGTTGCCGCTCTTTTTGTCCCATTCATACTGTTTGAGCAGGGATCACCATCGCCCAAGGCGCCCCTTACGGCTGCAGCAGGCCTGCCATGGAATGGTGGACTATATCCGCTGACAGGTAGCGTAACATTACTCGTAGATGGCATTGGCTTCTTTGCCGCCGATCCATTTGAACTGTAACTCTCAGGCGCCGCCAAAGTGGCGCTGGAACGGCTGACAAATCATGACGTGAAGTGCAGCCACCCGTGATATGGGGCTGATACAGGCCTCTCGTCCTATTCGCAAGGAGCACTACCCTGAATTTTGCATAAAGAGGGCAAAGAACACCGTAAGTGATTGGTACAATGTGAGTTATCGAGAAACACATTCGTCAACACCAACAGGTCTTTGCCCTCATGGATTCTACGCCAGAACAACTGCGGTTTGCTTCGATTCCGGGCTGCA
>CAMBGJ010000192.1 GCA_945865805.1 Bordetella parapertussis | reverse complement strand
CGATGGCATGGAACATCAAAAGGATGGCGGTATTGGCGGCATAAACGATCAGGGAAGCGTGCGTACGCACTAAAACGAGCGCGCAGCCCGCCCAATCCCTCCATTTTTGTACCGCGTTCAAATTGCATGGCCGCTATGACGCGTGATTTCAATGAAAGTCCGACAGGCTGCTAGTGACTAAAGTCATATGGGTCGAATTGCCGTCGGGCGGCGCATGCAGCGGGTGCCTGACGTTGCTGCAAGAAGTTGCGTGAGAGGGAAGTCGTCGGCATTGACCCAGCACTCGATTTGACCATTCGGAAGGGCCGGGATACATTGGGTTTTACCCGCAAGGTGTGTAACGCCAGCCAGGCCTATTCCCGTGATGAACATTCCGCCCGCAGAACACCAACTACCGGAAATCCGGCATGATCTGGTGCAGATGCTCTATCGCATGGCCGGAACCAGCATTGTCGGGCATCTCGTATTTTCCGCACTGAGCGTGCTGGTGCTGTGGGGCAAGGTGGCCTCGCAGGTACTGGTGCCGTGGGTGGCGGCAGTCTATGGTTTGCTGCTGGCACGGGTGTTTATGATCAGCCTATACCGTCGCAGCCCCATTGAAGCCTGCCGATTGAAGAGTGACCGCTGGGCCTGGTGGTTCGCCCTATTCGCCGGATTGACGGGATGCTTATGGGGAATTTTGGGCGTGTTTTTTCTGTGGTCGGATGACCGCGCTTCGCTGCCGTTTATCACCGGTGCGATTGTGTCGGGAGTGCTGTGCGCTTCATTGACCGCGCTTTCACCGTTCCGGCCGGCCTATTATTTTTTCGCCTTGCCGACTGTGGTTCCCTATATCGCAGCCTGTTTTTTTCAGCAAGAGATCGCGATAGTTATTTTCGGCGTCATGGCGTTATTGCTGCTGGCGGTGAACATCAACTATAGCCGGATTATTCATACGGCTTTGTTTGATGCGGTCAAGCTGCGATTTGAAAATGTCGCGCTGTTGAGGCAAACAGAAATAGAGCGGGAAGCCGCGCTTGCCGCCACCGTCGCGAAATCAAAATTTCTCGCTGCGGTGAGTCACGATTTGCGCCAGCCTATCCACGCTATGGGGATGTTTGCCTATTCGCTCGAAAAACTCTCAGCACGCGGTACGCTCAATCACGAGCAACTGAGAAGCACCTCGGGGAGATTGCGTGATTCCATCGGCTGGCTGGGAAAAATGCTCAGTACGCTGCTGCATATCTCCAAACTGGATGTGGGTGCCGTGGCGGCGAATCAGCAGGCATTGAGTGTGCAGGATCTGCTGCCGGCGATCAGCGATCAATTGCAGGATGAAGCCCAAAACAAGGGTGTCGAATTGCGGATCAAAAAGACTTCCTTATTCGGGCTGAGCGACCGGATCATCCTGCAGCAGCAAATTCTTACCAATCTGGTTGCCAATGCGATTCGTTATAGTCGGCCCCTTGAGCCTGATCAACCCCATCGGGTGCCGCGCATCGTTCTTGGTTGCCGACGGCGCGGCGGCCATATTGAGATTCAGGTCTGGGACAACGGTATCGGTATCGCCGAACGAGAACTCACCTTGATCTTTGATGAGTTCTACCAGGTCAGCAATGAGGCCCGCAACCCGGCAATGGGACAGGGTTTAGGGCTTGCTATCGTCAGGCGCTATGCCAGCTTGCTCGGCCACCAGATCCGCGTTCGTTCCACGCTGGGCAAAGGTACACTTTTTTCAGTGCTAATCCCCCGCACTGAAAAATTGCCGGCACCGCCGGAAAATGTAACGCAACCGGTAACGCGGGCGCACCGGGTCGATTGCGCACCCATCCTCGTGATAGACGACAATACGCAGGTGTTGGCTGCCATGGAGCTGTTATTGCAGACGTGGGGCTATGCAATGATAGGCGCCACGGGTCTTGCTGAGAGTAGCGCCAAAGTGGCAACGGCACAGGGCAATATCAGCATGATCATTGCCGATTTCCGGCTTGGAAACCAGGCCACTGGCGTGGACGCGATCCGGCATGTCACGGCATTGATTAGCCGTGCCATACCCGCTTTGATAATCACGGCTGACACTTCGGGTGCAGGCGTTCGACAGGCGACCGCCGGGGGTTACCCGGTGCTGCATAAGCCGCTCGATGAGGTTGAACTGAAACGGGAGATTGAAAAGTCATTGGCGTGAACGGCGCGTGGTGCCATTGCCGTCGCGGCGAAACTCATCGAAACAGGCTAATCAAGTGCGCGCGCGACTTGACATCAAAGGCGAGAAAGATCGACGAGACGGTGTTCTTGACCGTGCCCAGTGCCAGGGAGCACTCCGCCGATATCTCATGGTTGCTCATACCGGCGAGCATCAATTCGAGCACCCTGAGTTGCGTGGCATTCAGCGTTTCTTTGGCGCTGGGCCCGTCTGAAAATCTGGCAACAGACGTTGCCGCGACGGCTGCAATGGGGGGGGCGACGGGGGCCAGGGAGGCGACGGTCGCCGCAGGCGCTGCAGGCGAAACTGTTGCGGTGACGCTCTCGCACTTGCGGCGCGTCAGATCACGGGTAAGCAGCGCCTCGATCAAGCGCACCGTGGTCTCGGCATCGGCCGACTTGGGGATCAGGCCGAAAGCGCCCATTGCAAGTGCCTGCCGTACTACAAACGGATCTTCGGTGGCGGAAAATATCGCCAGTCGCGCCTGCGGAAATTCGTGCAGAAAGGTTTGCAGGCTTTGCAGGCCTTTGCTGTCGGGCAGATTTAAATCGAGGAGCACCAGATCGATGTCGTCGTGTCGGCGATAGGTATTCAACGCCTCTTGCAGATGCGTGGATTCAATCCACTGTAGCGCCACGTTCGAGAGTTCCATTGACACTTTCACCCCCACGCGCAGCATCTGGTGGTCATCGACAATCTGAACTTTGTAACCGGCTATGGATCTTGAGAGCATAAGGAGGCGGAGGCGGTATTGAAAATTTTCATTTTTATGACCCTTCCTTTTGTCGCCTGATACGGCCTGCGGGTATTGCGTCTGCGGCGGTTAGCATAACCGAACGGACACGTGTGGAGCCTGAAAATTTTGCAGCGGGTTTTTCAGGGCGCTACGGCTTGGCTTCCGGCGGTGCCAAGCCTTTGGGCAGCAACACCCACACTCGCACGGACTGCTGCATACGCCCGGCTTCCAGCGCGGCTTTGTCGCCTGCGCCCCAGAAATAATCGATGCGTATCGCGCCACGTATCGCGCCGCCGGTGTCCTGTGCCAGCATCAGGCGCTGCAAGGGCTTGTCGGTATTCGGCCAGGTGGTGGCGATATGCACCGGCGCACCCAGTGGCACATAGCGCGGATCGATCGCGACGCTGCGTTCTGGCGTCAGCGGCACGCCCATCGCGCCTGGCGGCGAGGTGACGGGGCCGGTGAGTTCACGAAAAAACACGTAGCGCGCATTTTGATTGAGCAGGTCCGTTAGACGCGCCGGATTTGCGCGCGCCCACGCCTTGATGCCCTGCATGGAAGCGCGATCGGCGCTCAAATCGCCGCGCTCGATCAGCACGCGGCCGATGGAGCGGTAGGGGTGGCCGTTGTGCTCGGCAAAGCCGATGCGCATCACACCGCCCTCGGCGAGGGTAATGCGCCCGGAGCCTTGCACCTGCAGAAAAAACAGATCAATGGCGTCTTCCACCCACGCGATTTCCTTGCCGCGCAGCGGAGAGTTTTCGGCGTCGATTTGTGCGCGCGTGTAATACGGCACCACGCGCCGACCGTCTATCCTGCCGCGCGGCAGACTGCCCTTGAGTTCCGGTGCAACGGCGGCAAGATCGATGGTCACGATATCGTCCGGCGCGGCGTAAACCGGATAGCGGTTGCGCGCACTGCGCGTGCGGCTGCCACGGATGGTGGGTTCAAAATACCCGGTGGCCAAACCTTCGGGTGTGCCGTCGGGATTGATCACGCGATACGGCGTGAAGTGCTGCTCGAAAAAGCGCCGTGCGCCATCGCGGTCGTTAATGGTTCGGGCGGCTTCGCAGGCCTCGCGCCATGCGGGCTGTTTGGTCACTACGCGGCAACTGATCAGCAACGCGGGTAACGCTTCGGCGTGATGGTCTTGCGCCCAACCTGGCAGGTCTTGCCATGCCACTGCCGTGTACAAGGATGTCGTGGCGGCAGATGGTGCTTCGACCGCAGGTTCGGTGGGCCGCGTCACGGCTTCGGACGGTGGTGCCGTTATCACCGGCTTTGCCGCTGGGTTAGCGGGTGACGATGGCGGGGCGGGCGATTGACATGCGCTCGACAGCAGCATCAACACTGCCGCCACGGCATATTTGAAACATTGGATTTTCCGCGCCGGATCATTCATGATGGGGCGACAGTATAAAGGCAGCAAAGTTATGGAAATATTGGGTTGGTTCCTGGCGGAAGCGCTTGCCGCTGCCACGCTGCTGGCGCTGGTGGTGTGGTGGACATGGCCACGCAAGCCAAAGGACGGGGACGGCGATTCTTAGTCTTGCCTCGGGGGCAAAGCGCTAGTGCAGCACGCGCGGCATCGATAGCGTGAATTCGGGTATCGCCGCATCGAACGGTGTGCCGTCGTCCGCCACCATCTGATAGCTGCCGCGCATGGTGCCCACCGGCGTGGCGATGGCCGAACCGCTGGTGTATTCAAAACTTTCGCCAGGGCGCAGGTGCGGCTGCTCGCCGACCACGCCCTTGCCGCGCACTTCCTGAATTTTGTCGGCGGCGTCGGTGATGACCCAGTGGCGGCTCACCAGTTGCGCGGCGACGTTGCCGCTGTTGGTGATGGTGATGGTGTAGGCAAACACGTAACGGTCGTTCGCCGGATCGGATTGATCGGCGATGTAGACCGTGCGCGTTTTGACGGCGATGTCGTAGGGTTTGCTGGGCATGGCAGACGTTTTCTCTAGCGGCATAGTATACGCGAGGATGACCCGTCAGCGGCGAACCAGTTACAATATCCGCATGAATTCCCGTCCCACACGCACCGTGCGCATCGCACCCAGCATTCTGTCCGCCGACTTCGCGCGCCTGGGCGAGGAAGTCAAGGCCGTGGTGGCCGCTGGTGCGGACATCATTCACTTTGACGTGATGGACAATCACTACGTGCCGAATCTCACCATCGGCCCGCTGGTGTGCGAAGCGATACGCCCGCATGTGCAAGTGCCCATCGACGTGCATTTGATGGTGCGTCCGGTGGATCGCATCGTGCCGGATTTCGCCAAGGCGGGTGCAAACATTATTTCGTTTCACCCCGAAGCTTCAGATCACATTGACCGCACCATCGGCTTGATACACGACAGCGGTTGCAAAGCCGGGCTGGTGTTCAATCCCGGCACGCCGCTGCATTATCTGGATCACGTGCTCGACAAACTTGATCTGGTGCTGATCATGTCGGTGAACCCTGGGTTTGGCGGGCAAACGTTTATCGACGAAGCGCTCAACAAGATCAAGGCCGTGCGGCAACGCATCGTCGCCAGTGGACGTGATGTCTGGCTGGAAGTCGACGGCGGCGTGAAGGTCGATAACATCGCAAAAATCGCGCGTGCTGGGGCGGATACCTTTGTGGCTGGTTCGGCGATATTTGGCGCCAAGGATTACCAGGCGACGATAGCTGCGATGCGCGATTCCATAGTAACTCTTTGATTTTATTGGAGTTTTTCTTGAAGTTTACTCTACCCCTACCCGTAAAAGCCGTCATGATCGATCTCGACGGCACTTTGCTCGATACCATCCCCGATCTCGCCGCCGCCGCCAACGGCATGCTGACCGAATTGGGCATGCCCGTGCTGTCGGAATCAACCATCCGCAATTATGTTGGCAAAGGCATCGCCAATCTGATCGAACGCACCTTGACCAACAGCATGGACGGCAAGCCCGATCCCGCGTTGTTCGAGCGCGCAGTGCCGGTGTACGAGCGCACCTACCGTGAGGCCAACGGCAAACACACCACCATGTATCCCGGCGTGAAAGAAGGGCTGGATCTGTTGCGCGCGCAGGGTTATCCGCTGGCCTGCGTGACGAATAAATCCGAGCGCTTCACCTTGCCGCTGCTCGATTACGTCAAGCTGTCAGGTTATTTCGTCAGCGTGGTGGCAGGCGATACGCTACCGCAAAAGAAGCCCGATCCCGAGCCGTTGTGGCATGCCTGCAAGCAGATGAACGTCGAGCCGCACGAGATGTTGATGATCGGCGATTCTTTGAACGACGCGCAGGCTGCGCGCGCGGCAGGCTGCCCGGTGTTTTGCGTGACCTATGGCTACAACGAAGGCCACGACGTGCAGTCGCTCGATGTTGATGCTATAGTGGCGTCGTTGGTTGAAGCTACCCGGTTGATTTCAAAGAAAAATTAGTCATGGTGTTGAAAAACGTGGATTCAGTTCAGGCAGAGCAACGCTGGCGTCGCTGGCGCAGCTAAAGGTTCATTTTCGCTTGCTGCCGCGCAGCATTCGCACGCGGCCCTGAATAAACCGTTTTTGTATGGAGCGCATCATGACTGAAGCCGAATTCAACCGGCTGGCGCAAGCCGGCTACAACCGCGTTCCCCTGCTGCTTGAGACCTTCGCCGATCTCGACACCCCGCTGTCGATTTATCTCAAGCTCGCCAACAAGCCCTATACCTATTTGCTCGAATCCGTGGTTGGTGGTGAACGCTTCGGGCGTTACTCGTTCATTGGCCTGGCCGCGAAAACGCGTCTCGAAGTGCGCGGCTACCAGTGCACGGAGTTCACAGGCAGCGAAAAAACACGGCAAGAGACGGTGGCTGATCCGCTGGATACCATCGAAAAATATTTGGCGCAATTCAAGGTCGCGCCGCTCGACACCACCGCCAAGCTGCCACGTTTTTGCGGTGGACTGGTGGGTTACTTTGGCTACGACACCGTGCGTTACGTGGAGAAAAAACTCGCCCATACGCCTCACTGGACAAGCAAGCCCGATCAGCTCGGCACGCCGGATATCGCGCTGTTGGTGTCGGAAGAACTGGCGATCGTCGACAACCTGTCAGGCAAATTGTTTATCGTGGTCTACGCCAAACCCGGCGAGGCAGATGCCTACCAGCGCGCACGCGCGCGTCTCGCCGAGCTGCTGCAAAAACTGCGCGAGCCGGTGGTGATTCCGCCCGCCAGCAGTGCCCCATCCGTGGCGGCGGTGTCGGGCTTCGGCGAGGAGGCATACCTCATTGCGGTGGAGCGTGCGAAAAAATACATCTTCGAAGGCGACATCATGCAGGTGGTGCCCTCGCAGCGCATGTCCAAACCGCTGCGCGCAACACCACTCGCGTTGTACCGTGCGCTGCGCACACTGAATCCGTCGCCGTACATGTTCTACTTTGACTTCGACGATTTTCACGTGGTTGGCGCATCGCCGGAAATCCTCGCGCGGCTCGAAGGCGACGTGGTGACCGTGCGCCCCATCGCCGGTACCCGCCGTCGTGGTGCCACCGCCGAAGAAGACAAAGCCCTGGCCGAAGAACTGCTCGCCGACCCGAAAGAGCGCGCCGAACACATCATGCTGGTCGACCTGGGCCGCAACGATGCCGGGCGCGTGGCGCAAACCGGCACGGTAGTGGTCACCGAGCAAATGGTGATCGAGCGTTACTCACACGTGATGCACATCGTGTCGAACGTCGAAGGAAAAATCAAACCGGGCCTGGGCGCGATCGACGTGCTGCGCGCCACGTTTCCCGCCGGTACGGTGTCCGGCGCACCCAAAGTACGCGCGATGGAAATCATCGATGAGCTGGAGCCGGTCAAACGCGGCATCTACGCCGGCGCGGTGGGCTACCTCGGCTTCGACGGCAACATGGACGTGGCCATCGCGCTGCGCACCGGCGTGGTGAAAGACGGCATCCTTTACGCGCAGGCCGGCGGCGGCGTGGTCGCCGATTCCGAGCCCGAAGCCGAATGGCAGGAAACGCAGAACAAGGTGCGTGCTTTGCTGCGCGCGGCGGAGATTGCTGAGGCGGGGCTAGATAGTAAAATTACTTAATAAAATCAAATACTTGCGATATTTTCACGCACGGCGAGAGGGCTTTCAGTTGTCAGTTGCTAGACATTTTTAAATAATGAATAGCAACTGATCGTGCTCACACGATACCCCTCGTCCGATTATATACGCCCCTTCGTCGCCTTCGCGACGCTATAGCGAACTGTCCCTTTCCGCGCAAACGGCATATGCCGAATTGGCGGAGCGCACGCGCGCATTCGAGATGGACAATGCGCTTTCCGGTATTTCCGGCAGCTTCCATACCCTTTAACGCAAGGGCAAGGCTTACTGGTATTTTTCGTATCGCGAAGCCGGGGCGGAACATTCAAGGGTGATCTATGTCGGGCCGGATAACGAAACGGTACGCGCGCTGGTAGAAAAATTTCGCGGCCAGCGAAATACCAAGGCGTTGACGCCGCAGGCGCTTGCCGCGATCCATCTGGGATGCACGGCCAACGCGCCCAAGCACTTTCGTGTCATCAAACGGCTGTCCGAATACGGCTTGTTTCGAGCTGACACGGTGCTAGTGGGTACTCATGCGTTTTTGGCGTACGGCAACATGCTCGGCGTACGCTGGCATGATGCCGTGACAACGCTCGATGTTGACCTTGCGCATGCCGGCAGCAATGTATCCGTGGCGCTGCCCGCAGATATCGAGGTGAATGTGCATGGCGCGCTGCAATCGCTGGAAATGGGTTTGCTGCCTATCACAGAACTTGATGGTTCCATCGGCACGCAATATCGCAACCCGAAGGATGCCGAGCTGAGGGTGGATTTTCTTACCAGCCGCACACGCGGCAACAAGCCCGTGATCGTGCCCGCGCTTAACGTTGCCCTGGAGCCGCTGAAATTCATGCGGTTTCGCTCGAAGGCACCACGCAAGCCTGCATCTTCAGTCGCACCGGCGCTTGCACGGTGAACCTGCCCGCGCCGGAACGCTACGCCGTGCATAAATTGCTGGTGTTTGGTGAGCGCCCGGTCGCGCAGCGCACAAAATCCACCAAGGATTTGTTGCAAGTGGCCGCGTTGGCCGCGTATTTTTCGCTGTCCGATCAGGCGGAAATTTTTAACGCGGCCTGGCGTGACCTTGTTTCACGAGGCCGCGGCTGGCGCAGCCGTGCGCGGCAAGGCTTGGCGGCACTGGCAAGAATTGCGCCGGAGTTGGAACAAGATGCCTTGTGGCGGGAATGAAGGAAACCCTAAACGCCGGACAACAGGCGTGAGGCGCAGGCATCTTGCTGCGTGCGGCGGAGATTGCCGAGGTCGAACCGAATATTAAAATTACGTAATAAAATCAAATACTTACGTAATTTTCAGAATTCCGGCGTTTACAACGTCGCGCTCTTATATTCCCCGCCCAGCGCCACCTGCGCCCACGGTGCCAGTTGCGCGTCGGCGCTAAAGCTGAAGTGGCCCAGCGCGGCGTGTTGATCACGGTAGATGCGCTGCATGGCGCTGCTGTCGTAGATACCGCCCGCGCCCATCATTTCGTAGAGCGTATCGACGGCTTCGGTGAGGAATTTCATCGCCATCGCGCAGTTGCGTTTGTAACGCAGCTTGGCTTCCAGATTTAACTTGCCGCCAGCGCGATAAACGTTGTGCGCTTCGATGCAATCGCTGCGCATCCACGTGCGCACGGCGTCGATTTTTGCGCCGGCCGTGCCGATGCGTAGTTGCACGTTCTGAAAATCGCGCATTTTTGCGCCGGTGTAATTGGTGCTGCGCTGTTTTACCGTTTCGGTGGCGATATCGAGCGCGGCCTGCGCGTTGCCGGTCATCACGCCCGCGATGCAATGCCCGCCGAGCGCGGGTGTGGGCACTTTGTACATCGAGTTGGTGTGCTCTTTCAGCCCCGGAAACTCGTGCGCCGGGTTGGCAACGTGCATGCTTACCACGCGGTGCGTCGGCACGAAAACATTCTTACAGGTTACGGTGCGGCTGCCGGTG
>CAMBGJ010000191.1 GCA_945865805.1 Bordetella parapertussis | reverse complement strand
GGTGCGTCCGCTGTGGCATAAAAGGCGGGAAATACCCGTAAAAGGAGCGAGTTTCGAGCGAAATCTTGCCAAAAACCAACATAACATGACGCAAGCATCACGAATTTGGCGGCCCTGCTTTTGCAAACCAATTATTAGAGGTCCCCTACCCTTCTGCCTGTCTTTCTCGTAACCCAACTTTGCCAGTGCGGCGGCGGCTTGCTTACCAGAGATGCGCGGCAACCCACTCAAATGCTGACCTCGATGACTTCCTCGTGTATGGAGGGCGGGACAGGTTCGTCGTGGGCCTTGAAGCTTTCGATATAGCCTTCGATAGCCTCGTGAATGTTGCGCAGAGCCTCAGTGCGGGTTTGTCCCTGCGACAGGCATCCGGGCAGCGCGGGAACTTCGGCCACGAACATGCCGTCTTCGTCCTGCTCGATAATGACGCGATATTTCATGGCACTTTCCTTTTCGATCAGTAAGGGAATCTTCGCACAAACAGTGAGTGGCACTGGGCGAGCAATTGTGTCGGCTGAATAGTTTGGTTGAGCTGATATGCCCGACACCAGCGGTGCATCGCGATCAAACGTTGGGGTTCGCGAAGCCTGTCCTGAGCCAGTCGAAGGGCTCACCGCCAACAGATGGCGTCAAGGCGTGACCACGGGCTAGCCCGGCAAATCCCGATACTTCCCCATAAACCCCCGATCAATCGAGTCCTTCCACCGCCAAACCCAATTGCCGTGAAACGCCAACGGCCCCCACGATGCAATCGCGTGCTGCTCGCCAGTGCTGATCAGCGCCAACGCACGCGGCTGGGGGGTATAGGTTTGCAGTGCTTCTCCATTGAGCGCTGCGCGAAGGTTGGCTGCCAGCACCGGACCCTGGCGTACGGCGTAGACGCCCGATTTCGGATACACGGCACTGGCGACGGTGGCGCAATCGCCTGCGGCAAATATCTCCCCATGCGAGCTTGATTGTAAGTATGTGTTTTCATTGATAAATTTTCTATCGCCTAAGGCGAGGCCACTGTCGGCCAGCCAGGTGGGCGGGGCTGCGCCGGTGATCCAGACGATGGCGTCGGCGGCGATAGGTTGTTCGCGGTTTTGTGCGTCGCTGGTGATCAGCGTTTTGGCGGCGACGCGCGTGACGCGCAGCCCGCCGTGCACGCGTACCTGTTTGCGCGCGAGATTGCGCTTGAGCATGGCACGAACAAAGCGCGAGTGCTGCGCCAGCACCTGCGGCGCGTCGGTAATCAGACAGAAATCGACTTCGCGGCGCGGGGTTTGATGCGCAAAAAAGTGTTGCATGGCGAGCAGCATTTCCACGCCGGCAGCGCCGCCACCCACCACGGCGATGCGGCGCGCTTCGCCCGCGCGCACGCGTTCGATGAGTGCGGCCCATTGCGTAAGGAATGCCGCGACCGGCTTGACCATGATCGTGTGTTCCACCGCACCTGGTATGCCATTGACGATGGGTGTGGAGCCTGTGTTGATCGACAGCAAGTCGTAGGGCAGCGTGTCGCCATTACTCAGCACGACCGTGCGCCGCGCGGCATCCAGAGTGCGCGCCTCGGCCAGCACCAGCCGTGCGCTGGCGTATGCCGCCAGCGGTTGCAGGTCGATATGACATTGTTCGAACGTGTAGTGCCCCGCCACCAGTCCCGGCAGCATGCCGGAGTAGGGCGTGTGGCGGTCCGGGCTGACCAGGGTGATTTCGGCATCCGGCGTGCGTTGCAGGCCGAACTGGCGCAGCACCTCTACATGCGCGTGGCCGCCGCCGATAAGGACGAGCTTTTTCATGGGAGTGCAATTCGCCGCCGGAAATCGGATAATTCGCCATTCTATAGACAGGAGCCTCATTCACGAAAGGAACACCATGCGCCGCGTAACACTCACACAATATCTCGTTGAACAACATCGCGCCAAGGGTTTGGCCCCAGCCGAGGTGCGGCAACTGATCGAGGACGTGGGCCGCGCGTGCAAGGGTATTGCTTCGGCTATCAATAAGGGCGCGCTTGCGGGCGTGCTGGGCAGCGCGGGCACGGACAATGTGCAAGGCGAGGCGCAAAAGAAGCTCGATGTGATCTCCAATGACATGATCGTCGCCGCCACCGAGTGGGGCGGCTATCTCGCCGGCATGGCATCCGAGGAAATGGATCACGCGCTGCCGATCCCCGCGCATCAGCCCAAGGGCGACTATCTGCTGGTGTATGACCCGCTCGATGGCTCGTCCAATATCGACGTCAATGTGTCGGTGGGTACCATCTTCTCGGTGTTGCGCTGCCCGCAGGACGTGAGTGCTGCCGATGAAAAAGCCTATCTGCAGCCCGGCAAGCAGCAGCTGGCGGCAGGCTTTGTGGTGTACGGGCCGGCCACCATCATGGTACTCACGGTAGGCAATGGCGCAACGGCATTTACGTTGGACCGTGACGCCGGTGACTGGATACAGACGACGGAGAAGATCGAGATTCCCGCCGACACCAAAGAGTTCGCCATCAATACCTCCAACGCGCGCAACTGGACCGCGCCCGTCAAACGCTACATCGATGAGTGTCTCGCCGGCACCCATGGCCCGCGCGGCAAGGATTTCAACATGCGCTGGGTGGCGTCGATGGTGGCGGATGTGTTTCGCATCATCTCGCGTGGCGGCATCTTCATGTATCCGGTGGATGCCAAGCACACCGGCGGGCGCCTGCGGCTGCTGTATGAAGCCAACCCGATGTCGTTCATTGTCGAACAGGCTGGTGGTGCCGCGATCAACGGCCCGCAGCGCATCATGGATGTGCAGCCGGAAAAACTGCATCAGCGGCAGGGCGTGATACTGGGGTCGAGGCATGAAGTCGAACTCGTCGGTAAGTACTACGCCGAGATGAAGTAAGGACTGCTACGCCAGCCATGTCCGCCTCCCAATTCCCCCCACTGCAAAGCAAGGCATCCACCAAGCACTGCACCAATTGCAGTGCGAAAATGGCGCTGTATTCGCTGCCAGGCCACTACGGCAGCTCGGTCGATATCGATGTGTGCATGGATTGCAACGCGATCTGGTTCGATCAGTTCGAAAGCACCATGCTGTCAGCCGACGGCACGGTGGCTTTGTTTCAGCTCATTAACGAACGCGGTGGCACCGGCACCCGCATGTCCACCAAGTTCGGCGAGGGCCTGCGCTGCGTGACCTGTGGCGACGGCATGACGCTCACCAATGATCAGGTGAAGGGCACGCGCTTTTCGTATCAGGCGTGCCGCAAGGGCCACGGGCGGCTCACCACGTTCCACAATTTTCTCTCCGAGAAGCAATTCGTGCGCGAGCTGACCAAGGCCGAGCGCACCAAGCTCGCATCGACGGTGCAGCAGATACGCTGCTCGGGCTGCGGCGCGGCGGTGAATATCGGCAAGGTCGATGCCTGTGAATATTGCCGTGCGCCGGTGTCGGTGTTCGATCGCGACGCGGCCAAAAAAGCCATCGATCACTATTTGCAGGAGCGCGGCAAACATCGGCCGTCGGTGCCGTCAACGCCGTCGGATCGCCGCGAATCGTACCGTGCCGACGAGCAGCGCTGGAGCGCTTATGATCGCGCGGATCTCGGCTCGGATATTTTGTATGCGCTAAGCCGAGCCGCCATGCGCATGGGTTCCGGGGGCGCGCGCGCCGTGCCGGTTGCTGGTGTGGCGGGTGGCGTGGCAGCGAATAGTGGCGCGTTCGCGGATGCGGCAAGTGGTGCGGGTGCCTTGTCGGATGCCACTACCGCGCTGTTCGGCGGCGACGCGTTATCCGGCGTATCGAATGTCGCCGGTGGTGCGATGACTGAGGTCATGCGAAGTGCTAACGTGGCGGACGTACTCCCCAGCGCAACCGATGCCCTGTTCGGCGGCGCGGGTGAAGCCGCCGGCAATGTTGCCTCGGGCCTCGGCGGTGAAATGGCCAACGTATTCAGCGAAGCCGCATCGTCCGGCATCGGCGAGAGTGTGGCGAGCGCGGCGGCGGACATCGGTGGCGGCGTGCTTGAATCCGTGGCCGATAGCGGCCTTGATATCGCGGGCAGCGTTGTGTCGGAGGCGGGCGGCGGCATCGTTGATCTGGTTGGGGATGGCATCGGCAGTTTGCTGGGTGCTTTATTTAGTTAAATGAGTCAGTTAAATTAATCAATTAAAACAAATACTTATGAGAATCGAAGTCATCTGCACCGGCGACGAAGTGCTCACCGGCAAAATCGTCAACAGCAACTTCAGCTACATCAGCCAGAAGCTCGAAGACTTCGGTTTATCGCTGACGTGGGAAACCACCGTGGGCGACGACCGTGACGAGTTGTTGCTCGCATTTCAGCTCGCCGGTCAGCGCGCGGATGCCGTCATCGTCAACGGCGGGTTGGGGCCGACGGTGGACGATCTGTCACAGGAAATCGCCGCCAAGGCCGCCGGTGTCGGGCTGGAATTGAACGAAGCGTGGATGGCCACCATGGAGGCTTTTTTCACCAAGCGCCTGCGCCAGATGCCACCAAACAACAAAAAGCAGGCCATGCTGCCGGTGGGCGCGGAAGTGCTCGACAACCCCATCGGCACGGCCTGCGGGTTTGCCGTCACTATTGGCCGCGCGCGCTTTTATTTCACGCCGGGCGTGCCGCGCGAAATGCGCAAAATGCTCGAAGAGCAAATCATTCCACGGCTGATGGCAAAAAGCGGTCAGCAAACCGCCGTGTTCCTGAAGCGCTTTCACTCGTACGGTATCGGTGAATCACATGCCGATACCCTACTCGACGGCGTGGAAGCCATGACCCCCGATGGCAGCGTGAAGCTGGGATTTCGCGCGCACTATCCGCAGCTCGAAACCAAGCTCACCGCGCGCGGGCCCGACCTGAACGCCATTCGCGCCAAACTCGCGCCGATTGAGGCTGAGGTGCGCAAGCGCTACGGCAATTTCATCATGGCCGAAGACGATGCCACGCTGGAAGGCGTGGTGTTGGGCGAACTGGCGAAAGCCAAGGCTACGCTTGCCATCGTGGAAGACTTCACCGCCGGGCAGATTTGCGCGCGCGTGGCGCACTTACCTGGCGCGGAAAAGCTCGTGCGCCGCGGCGTGGTGGCGCGTGACATGACGGAACTGTGCAACGCCGTGCACCTGCTGCAAGTGCCGCAAGGCATCGACAAGGAAGCCGCCGAGGCCGTCGCCCGCGCGGCGCGCGAACACACCGGCGCCACACACGCGCTGGCGGTGCTGATCGAAATCGACAATACCGCCGCCGACCGCAATGAATTCGCCGGCACCGTGTGCCTGGCCATTGCCACGGCGGATAAAGTGGCCTCGCGCCGCAGCCGCGTGGTGGGTGGTCGTGATTGGGTGCGCCTGGGCGCGGTGGAAATGGGGCTGGATTGTCTGCGGCGCTTTTTGCAGGGGTTGCCGGTGGATGAACGGATTGATTTTGAGAAGTAGCGATAGCTCGGCTGCGCCGATTCATAGCGATGCATGGCGCTAACGAAAAACCAACCCTGTCGTTCCCGCAATACAATATTGAGATAACGATGTCACACGGAAAGATGAGGCTACAATGTCACTGAATCTGAATCGCCGCCAATTCGTACTCGGCTCTGCCGCTGTGCTCGCGCAAATGGGCATCAGCAATCCGCTGTCGGCCCAAGCGCCGAAACTCAGCGTGCCCACGGTGGACAGTCTCACCATCCGCGTCATCACCGACAGCACCTACGACACGCCGCGAGCCGGCGGCAACAAATGGGTGAAGGTGCGACGCAGCGGCTTTATTTCGCAGACGGATTACCGCAAAGCGCTGCACAACGAGTGGGGGCTGTCGCTCGCGTTGGAATCGAAGATCGGCACCGACACGCGCCATCTCATGCTCGATTTTGGTTACACGCCCAACGCGCTGATGAACAACATGGACATCATGGGCATCGACGGCGCGAAAATGCAGGGCCTGATCATGAGCCACGGCCACTTCGATCATTTCGGCGGTTTGCTCGGGTATCTGGAGAAATTCCGCACCAAACTACCCGGCGATCTCACGCTGTATGTCGGCGGAGAAGATAATTTTTGTAACCGCAAAACCGGCAGCGGCACGCCGGGCCACTTCAGCGACTGGGGCGTGCTCGACCGGCGCGATCTGGAAAAACACCGCGTAAAAGTGGTGAGCTGCGAGCAGCCCACGGTAGTGATGGGCCACGCGTTCACCACCGGCACGATTGAGCGCAAGAGCTTCGAACGCGTGCTGCCCAACACGCAGGTCGAATACTTCAAAACCAAAGGCCTGGGCTGCGACATACCTGCGGCCAACGCCAAGGCTGGCAGCAAGGCGGTGGCCGACGAACATCTGCATGAACACGGCACCTGCTTTAATCTGAAGGATCGCGGGCTGGTGGTGATTTCGTCGTGCGGCCACGCCGGCATCATCAACACCGCGCGGCAGGCGATGGAAGTCTCGGGCGTGAAAAAAGTGCATGCCGCGCTTGGCGGTTTTCACCTCTTCCCGGCGACGGACGATTACCTGCGCACCACCGTCGAAGCCATGGTGAAGCTTGATCCTGACGTGATCATTCCCATGCACTGCTCGGGGCCGGGGCTGATTGCGATACTGCGCAGCGAGGTGTCGGACAAGGTGGTGACGTCCACCACAGGCACGGAGTTTGTGTTCGGCGCGTGATAATTCGTAGGGTGTCGGTGAGTGTCAGCGAACCGCGCCGATGGCTGCGCATGACTACGCGAACAATGCGGTTCGCTGCGCTCAGCGCCATCTTGCTGACGACGCTGGCCATCGCGCAGCCGCAGTCCAGCCGTGAAGACGCAGCCCGGCTGATGAATGAACTGATGTCGGGCAAGGTGCTGGTTGGTGCGCCGTTCACGCTCACCAACGCACACGGCAAGCGCGTCAGCCTCGCGGATTTTCGTGGCAAGTTGGTGCTGCTGTATTTCGGTTACACCTCGTGTCCCGACGTATGCCCGACGGATCTGCTCGCCATCGCACAAACGCTCAAGTCCTTAGGCAGGGCCGGCGAGCAGGTGCAGCCGCTGTTCGTCACGCTTGATCCCGCGCGGGATACACCCGAAGTGCTGCGCGGCTACGCCCCGGCGTTTCACCCACGCTTGATCGCGCTGACCGGTAGCGAAGAAGAAATCCGCCGTCTTGCCACCGCTTATAAGGTGTTCTACGAAAAAGTGCGCTATGACAAGCAAAGCCGTGAGCGCGCGGATTTGTATCTGATTGACCACGCGGCATTCACGTTTCTGCTGGATCGCACGGGAAAATACGTGATGTTTTTTCCGCCGGGCACGCCAGCGGATCGCATGACGGTGATGGTGCGGGAACGATTGGCGGCAAAATAGAAAATTTGTTGGATAACGAAGGAGCCGCAACATCAAGCACTACTATTAACCACGGAATACGCGAAATACACGGAACATCTCAGTGTTGTTCTGTCTGTGTGTTCTGCGTGTTCCGTGGTTAATCGGTGTTGAAGTGGGCTTCCCTCGTCACTCCGGCAAAACTGTTATAGTCAGTCATCACGATCCCATTTTCGCCTATCACGTATGAGCAATCACCCTTCGCGTCACCGTGTCAAATTTTGTGATGTGGCCATCGGCCAGCGGTTTTACGACCCGATCAGCGAAGAATTCTTCGTCAAGCAGACCGATGGCCTGGCGGCCATGGTCACCGGGCCGGGCGACGGCACCGTGCCCGACGAATTTGAAGCGGACGACGTCGTGGCCATCGACGGGCATTAGTCGAGCGTGCGTTATTTTCGCTCCGGCCACTTCGGCACTGCCTCGCAGCGCCTAAGCCACGCCACCACGCGCGGATAAGCCGCCAAGTCAAATTCCCCCTCGGGTGATTTCGCCACGTACGGGTAACACGCGATATCGGCAATGGTGGTGCGGCCCACCGCCAGCCAGTCGTTGTGCTGCAAATGATCATCCAGAATTTGCAGCGCGAGCCGTCCCTGCCGCTGCATTTCCGCGAAGTCGCCGGTGGTTTTGAGTTTTAGTACCACGCCGCGCGCCCATTGCAGGCCAAACTGCACCTGATTCTGCGCGAACGCCATCCAGTGCATCACTTCGGTCATGCCGAGCGGGTCGGTGGGCAGCCACTGCTCGCCGCCCCATTTGCGCGCGATGTAAACCAGATGCGCAGTGGAATCCCAAAAATATTTCCCTTCGATTTCCATCGTCGGCACCTGGCCGCGCGGGTTGATTTGCATGAACCACGGTGCTTTGTATTCGCGTTTGCCAAAAAAATCCAGATCAACGCGTTCGCACGGCACATCCAGCAGCGACAGCAGGATGCGAATTTTCCACGAGTTGCCGGAGTTATCGGAGGCGTAGAGTTTCATAAATGTTGTTTAAAAACAAATGGTTATATTGTTTGTTAAAGGGATTGGCCAAGCTAGCGTATCACATGCTTTTGAACCGTTTGCCGTGGCCGCGTAGGCGAGCAACTCACGACACCGCTTCCTGCCGTGCCTCTTTTGCACGGATCGCCGATGATGGCGCTGGGTGTCCGCGTCGACGAGGTGCGGACCGCCGCCTGCGCACACCCAAGAGACGGGTAACTGCGGTCGAGTTGACCACGACACCTTGCATCGGCCATACTCAATCGAGATTTCAATTGTCACTAAACCCTCTGGATTTTCAAATGAACGTTAAGCAAATCAAAGGCATGCTCGGCGCGATGGCCATAACGTCATTGGCGTCGCTGGCCTGCGCGTTAACCGTGTCGACAGTGCGTGCGCAAGACCATGGCCTGGCAACCAAGATGGCTATCGACCTGGGCGCAACACTAACGCATTACGAATACAAGGAGCCCGGCTTGGCAACGATCAAGGGCGTGAAAGTCGGTTTCGATGTTTCGGGCACCTACGTCTTCGGCTCGCAATGGCCCGATCGCAACAAAGGCTGGTTCGTGCGTGGCGATTTACGCTACGCCACCGGAAAAACGGACTACAGCAGCGGCATCAGCGGTTCCATCGATAATCTTAAGGACTGGTACTACGAAGTTCGCGGCGTGATCGGCAAAGATTTCGACCAGGGCAGCTACGTCTTAGCACCCTACGTTGGGCTGGGTTACCGGCATCTGGAAAACGATTTACGCGGTGTCAGCACCACGGGTGCCCGCGGTTACCGCCGGGAAAGCAACTACACCACGCTGCCGATAGGCGTAGTGCATAAAATGAAGCTCTCAAGTCAGGTGCAACTGCACACCACGTTGGAATACAGCCACTTGTTGCGCGGGCAGCAGGAAGCCAAGCTCTCGGATGTCGGCCTTGCCTTCACGGATGTCAGCCTGCGGCAGCGCAAAGGTTACGGCTTGCGTTTGGGAACAATGGCGAAATTCGACCAATGGTCTGTCGGGCCGATGGTCTCAGTATGGCGTATCAAGGCGTCCGAAATTGGCGGCACGCCGCCCGTGTTTGAACCGAAAAATAATACTGTTGAGTTCGGTATTAAGGCTGCTTACCATTTTTGAGTGGGAATCATGCCGGTGAACTTGGGTTTGCAGGGTTTTGGTTGATATTCGCAGGCACAGCCCCAGGTTTAAAGCGGGGTTTTTAGTAAATAATGTTTAAAATCAATTGGTTATCTACATAATCGCCCGAAGCGTGACCGGTAAAAATTCCTATTTCCCCCGCTGAGGGGACGGGGTAAGCGCAGGTTGTTGCAGCACCACAAGAAACTCGAAAAAATGTTACGATTTTGTTTTGGTGCAAATTGCTACAGTTCATGACAGTTTCTGGAATAAAAATCGTTGTGTTCATGCGTTCTTTTGGAAAGACTATGGTATAGTGATGTCACTAGCATATTTCGTATTCAAGCTGTCCTCTGTGCCCGCAAATCGACACCGGCAGCGAAGCAGGCGAAAAGCCTAGCCTGAATTTTGCATAAAAAGGGCAAAGAACACTGTAAGTGATTGGTACAATGTGAGTTATTGAGAAACACATTCGTCAACACGAACAGGTCTTTGCCCACCACGGATTCTACGCC
>CAMBGJ010000190.1 GCA_945865805.1 Bordetella parapertussis | reverse complement strand
TGCGTCTGCTGGAACATGCTGCAGCGTATGTCCTGCATCAGCAGTTGCGTACCCAGGCGCTGCAGCATACGGAACTGGCCAACGCTCAGCCCTCAACGGTCATTACAAAGTTGTTCAAGATCGCCGTTCAGGTCCGGCAGTTCAAAGATCGCGTGATCTTGCACCTGCCTTCGTCTTGCCCAGTCAAGCACCTGTTGCAGACGGTGACCGAGCGTTTGTTTTTACCGAAACCGGCGAAATTGTTGTTCTCGCCTTAACTGCGACACGTCTGGTCAGTCGAGAATAGACCCCCCCATCCTTCCCAATCACTGCCCAACCCGCCGCCGCCTTCCGACTTAATGGGTAGGGTAGACTGCGCTTGTCGTTCTCAAATGCAGCGATTTCAATTCCACTTGATGTCAAACGCTTGAGAGAGGATTGTTTATGCAACATTCGGGATAGAGGCGTATCCAGCAAATAAGGCCGGAGAGGCACACTGTAACGAATATAATTGCGCGGCTCAACAATCCCCTGCTGTTGCAGACCCGTTGCAGACACGCTCACCATCAAACACACACAAATTCAGAGGAACACGATGACGATTTCCATGTACGACGCTTCCATCCCGGTACTGACCCGGATGCTGGGCAATCTCGAATCCATCCTCGACAAAGCGATCGCCCATGCAGCGGCGCGTAAGATCGACGACGCGGCCTTTGTGGAGGCGCGCCTATTTCCCGATATGTTCACCTTCGCGCGGCAAATCCGCGTCGCCACCGACATGGCCAAGGGCGCGGGTGCGCGGCTGGCGGGCGTGGAAATCCCCAAGTTTGAAGACAACGAAAAAACTCTGGCGGAACTCAAGGCGCGCGTGGCCAAGGCCATCGCTTTCCTGAAAACGCTAACTCCGGCACAGATCGACGGCAGCGAAGGCAAGGCCATCGCCTTCACCGCCGGCAAGAATTCGTTCAACTTCAACGGCCTCGATTACGTGCAGGTTTGGGTGCTGCCGAATTTCTATTTTCACGTGGCCACTGCGTACAACCTGCTGCGGCATGGCGGGGTGGAAATTGGGAAAATGGATTTTTTGGGTAAGGTGCAGTAGCCAGTCACAACACGCTCCGGGCGCGCGCCACGCTCGATTCATGCCTGCACGCACGCTGGTGGTGCTGTGGCGCGTCACCGAACGCTGCAATCTGGCGTGCGCGTTCTGCGCCTATGACCGCAACGCCGTGCGCGACCGCTTGGAGACCAGCGCGCATGACGCGCTGACGCTTGCCGAAACGCTGGGCCGCTGGCGGCGTGAATCCGGGCGCCGTATCCTAGTCAGTTGGCTGGGCGGAGAGCCGCTGCTGTGGGCTCCGCTGACCGAGGTCTCGCGCGCCTGTCACTTGCGCCATGATCTTGATTTGAGCCTCACCACCAATGGCACGCGCCTGCACCGGCCTGGCATCCGCGCGCTGCTGATCGAGCAATATGCGGAAGTCACCGTCAGCGTTGATGGCACGGGCAGCGTGCATGACGGTTTACGCGGCAAGCCGGGCCTATACGAGGCGCTCGCCCGCTCGGTCACGCAACTCGCGGTGGACAAGCGTACTGCGGGCAGGGGGCCGCTGCTGCGCGCCAATGTGGTGCTGATGCGCGACACCATCGCCGGGTTTGCCACGCTGTGCCGCGATCTCTCCGCCTGGGGTATTGAAGAAATCACCTTCAATCAACTCGGCGGCGTGGATCGGCCCGAATTTTTTCCCGCCAACCGCCTGTTACCGGCGCAGGTGCAGACATTCATGGCGCGCCTACCGGCGTTACGCCGGGAACTTGCGAGCCTGGGCGTGGTGCTGCGCGGCGCAAACAGCTATCTCGAGCGCATCGCTGCCAGCGCTAACGGCGAACGCCTCGCGCCGCGGGACTGCGCACCGGGACGCGACTTTTTGTTCATCGACGAGGCGGGCCGCATCGCGCCCTGCGCGCAAACGCCGCGCGAGTATGGCGTAGCAGTGGATGGTCTTGACGGCCCGGCCGCGCTCACCGCGTTGCCCGGCCGATTCAGCCACGCACGGCGCCAGTGCCGCGCGCCGGCCTGCGCGGATTGCCACAGCACGCAGCATCACGGAAAATTTGCGGCGGTCCCGCCATGACGCGTCAGGCTTCCCATGCAGCACACCGGTCCGCCGCTTGAGTTGCTGATCCGCCGCGTGCTCGACACGCCGCCGGAATTTCTGGCCGAGCCGAAAATCGGCGTGCGGGGTGTTGTCCACGTGGACGCGCTGGTGGGTGATATCGCGGGTGCGCTGGGGCAACGCGCGCCGGTTAGCGAGCTAGCACGTTTTGCCGCCACGGATGACAGCGCGCGTAATCGTCTGGCGCTGGCGCTGCTGGCGGGTTGGGTATGCGCCAACGCGTGGTTTCGCGGCGCTGGCGTCACGCCCGTACAACTGGTGCGTGCGATAGACGCGACAGCCACGTCACTGTCGGCCCACGCGCCCGCGGCAAGTTTCGTGACTGATGCCGACCGGCGCGAAGAGCTGATACGCACGCTGCTTGCCGTGTTGGAACACCGACCCGCGAACGAGTCGCCCGCGCAAGCGCAAGACCGTCTTGCCGGTGTTTCGAGTGCACAGCGGCGGCAAACGGTGGAGGCGGCACGCGGCGCGGCGGCGCGGGCACGCCAGATACGCGAAGCGCTGGCGCGTAAGGCCGCCGAAGAATCCGCCGACAAAATGTGGCGCGAATGAACGAGCCCGATACAACCGACGCCGACCGTCACCCAACGCTGAGCGAAACGGGCCGCCACATGCTTGACCATCTCGCGCAGCACCCGCATGCACCGATTTTTCGCCATCAAAGCGGCAGCCGGTTGACAGCGGAAGACCTCGTGGCGTTGCGGGCATTCGAAGCCGGCGTTGCCGAGGCCGGATTCGCACGGCACGGTAGCCGTGACCCACCGTGGTTGATGGATTTCGTAGAACGCTGCCACGCCGATGTGCCCTATTTCCGCGAACGCGGCGCGGCGCCAAGGCATTTCGACGACGTGCCCACAACCCATCGAGCGGCGCTGGCGCGCGACATCACGGCTTTCGTACCGGACAGCGTCGAACTGGAACGACTGATCAAATTTCACACCAGTGGCGTCACCGGCCATCCGCTATTGATACCGTCGCATCCGCTGGTGGCGGCGTCCTACATCGCCTTTCACCGGCTGGCGTTACGCCGTTTTGGCATCGAGATGAAAGCCGGGCGCGGCGGCGTGGGCGTGGTGCTGCTGGGGTATCAGCGCCGCTGTTTTACGTATGTCTCGGTGAATCCAGCCATGGATGAAGCCGGTTACGCGAAAATCAATCTGCATCCAGACGACTGGCGCGATGCAGAAGATCGCGCGCGGTATCTGGATGCGTTGCAGCCGGAAATTCTTTCCGGCGATCCAATTTCATTTGCGGCTTTGCTGGCGTTGCCGCTGACCTGGAAACCTCGCGCGTTAGTGTCCACGTCGATGACCCTGCTGCCCGCGCTACGCGACGCTCTACAAGCCCGTTACGCCTGCCCGGTGCTCGACGTGTATTCGATGACGGAATCCGGGCCCATCGCCGTCTTCGATTCGCGCGCTGGCGGACACGTGTTACTGCAGCAACACCTGCTGGTGGAGATCCTTGATCCCGCCGGCAAGCGTGTGCCCGCGGGCGAACGCGGCGAAATCACGCTCACGGGCGATTTTAACTTCTGTCTGCCGTTGCTGCGCTACCGCACCGGCGATCATGCCTGCCTGCAAACGCAGGGCAACGAAATCTTTTTGACCGGTCTCTCGGGTCGCGCGCCAGTGCGGTTTCTCGCAGCCAATGGCGCGTGGGTCAACAATAACGACGTGGCTCACGCTCTGCGCGAGTTGCCGCTGTGGCAATACCGCCTGCACCAGCACGCCGACAGACGGCTGCGTTTCGAGTATGCGGCGGCTGGCGGCATGGATGCAGGCATCGCGCTGATATTGCAGAGCCTTTTCGGCGCCGACTGCGCGCTGGTTGTCAGTCACACCGCGTTTGGCGACACCAAGGTTGTGCCTTACGCATCGGATGTACAAGAGGCAAGCCACTGGCCCGGCAGCAAAAGCGTTAATCAATCTTGATGCCCGCGGCGCGGATCACTTTGTTCCACTTGGTAAACTCGCCACGCATGAACGCATCAAACGCCTGCGGCGTGCTGCCGGTAGGTTCCGAGCCATCAGCTTCCATGCGCGTTTTTACGTCGGGCTGTTGCAACGCTTTGACGATTTCACGGTTGAGCAAACCGACTGTCGTCGTGGGCGTGCGTTTGGGCGTGATGATGCCGTACCACTGCACCACTTCAAAACCTGCCGTGCCGGGCACGCCTGACTCAGCAATGGTTGGCACCTCGGGCATGCTCGCCATGCGTTTGGCGTTGGTGGTGGCGATGGCACGCAGCTTGCCAGATTTAATGTGCGGGCTGGAAGACAACAGCGCACCAATCGCCAGATGCACCGTGCCGCCGATCACGTCGGGATAGGCGGTGGCCATGCCTTTGTATGGCACGTGCGTCATCTCGATGCTCGTGCTGGTCTTGAACAACTCGCCGGTGAGATGAATCAGGCCGCCGATGCCCGACGACGCATAGTTGACGGGACGGCCCTTGGCGCTACTGGCCTTGGCCAGCGCAACAAATTCCGCCAAGTTGCGCGCAGACATACCGGTGTTGATGGTGAAGATATACGGCTGCGAACTCAACGTGCTCACGCCGGCAAAATCACGCAGCGTGTCATATGACATCTTCGACATCAGTTGCGCGCTGACCATGCTGCCGGTGCCCAGTGCCAGCGTGTGTCCGTCGGGGCCGGAGCGTGCCAGCAGCTCATACGCCACGCTGCCCCCGGCGCCGGGGCGATTGTCCACCACGAATTGCTGGCCCAGGGTTTCGGTGAGCCGCTGCGACACCACGCGCGCGATGATGTCGGCGCCGCCACCAGGGGTTAACGGCACCAGCACGCGCACGGGGCGGTTGGGGTAGGCTTGGGCCGCCACACTGTTGGAGAACAACGCCGTGGCAAGCGTGGCCACACCGGTTAGTAGCGCGCGCACGTTCAAGCCTTCAGCGACTGCGCGATATGCTCCGCCGCGCGCATGCCGAAACTGACACCTTTGATCAGGCCGCCCACGTAGCCACCACCGTTGCTACCACCTTCGAGGCCGCCTGTAGTCGCGCCCACCGCATATAAGCCTTCGATCGGCGCGCCACGCGTGCTCATCACACGCGCGTTGCCATCGGTAAAAATACCGCCAAAGGTGTAGGTCATGCCCGCGCACAGCGGCACGGCGTAGTAGGGCGGCTTGTTTACCGGCGACGGCACGATGGGTTGTGCACTGCGCGTCGGCGCGAGACTCGCGGTTTTGCCGCCGGCCAGCGCCTCGTTGTAGCCGCGCACTGTCGCATCCAACCGCTCGGCGACGATGCCGATTTTGGCGGCCAGTTCTGCCAGCGTGTCTGCGCGGATGATGGTGCCGCCCGCATTTGCCAGTTGCGGATTCGCGGGAATGCGCGCGGTGCGGCCCGGCCCCTCCCAGATGGCGTGATCGAGTATCGCCCAGGCGGACAGCGGGTCGGCCAGCCGCGCGATGGTGTTGGCGACGTACACGCCGCCCAAGCCCTCATCGACAAAACGCTCACCGGCGTCGTTGACCACAATGCCCACGGTGCCGAGTTCATCCAACTGTGGGTAGGGCCACACCTTGTCATTGGTGAACGAATCGCGCGACAGCATGTGACCGTAAAAATACTTGAGTTCGGAAAACTGTGCGCCCATCGCGCGCGCCATGCGCATGCCGTCACCTATGCCGGTGCCCGCGCCGCGCGTTTTGACCTTGGCGAAATCGATGCCCATGTGTTCGCGCACCAGCGCCGGGTTGCCTTGATAGCCGCCGTCGGCGAGCACCACCGCGCGCGCATGAAATTGTTGTTTGCCCGAACCGTCCCCGGCTTCGACACCGATACAGCGACCTTCCCGTTCCATCAACGTGACCGCCGGCAAACGAAACATTTTGCCGCCGCGCTTGTCGAGATTGGTCACCAGTTGCCGCAGCGTGACATCGGGGCCGCGGCCTTTCCAGTCGAGGCCCGCGACAATTGGGCGCGGTGGCGCCAGCACATGTTGCTGCCACACAATGTTGCCGACGCGGATGTATTTGGCGCCTTCCGCTTGCAGCCAGTCGATGGCGCGGCCCGCCGTGGTGGCCAGCGCGCGCGCGAGTTCGGGGTCGGCCTTGTTGCTGGTGGCGTGGTTGATGACTTCGATCAACTTCTCGGCAGGGTCTTTGGCGTTGTGCATCGAAATATGCAGCACGCCGCCCGAGTAGCGTGAGTTGCACAGGTACTGCGGGCCTTCACCGCGCTCCAGCACCGCGACTTTCAGGCCCTGCTGTGCGGCACGGTTGGCGGCGGATAGGCCGGCGATGCCGCCGCCTACTACTACTACGTCGAATTCGTGTTGGGTCATTTTCGTATGCTTGGGCGTCCAAAGGAACGCCGTTCCTTGCAGGGGACAGGCACTCGCGGCACAGCTTGTGATCGCGGAGTATGAATTGTAATCCACGGCGCAGTGCTAGACTTGCCGCGTACACGATCACGGAGAATTCCCTATGTCGCAAACCCCATCGCAAAAACCATTTACCGGCCGCATAGGCTTGCTGGCCCCATCGTCGAACACCACGGTAGAGCCGGAGTTTTACCGCGCACTGCCCGACGGTGTAACGCTGCACACGGCACGCCTGCCGATCACGCAGGTAACGCCGGATTCCATCGGCAAGATGGCCGATTCGCTGGATGTGGAATCGAAGCTGCTGGCCACCGCCGATGTGGATGTGATTATTCTGGGTGCCACCGCGCCGAGTTTTTTGAAAGGTCTCGGCTACGACCGTGAAGTCAGCGAACGCATCACGCGCGTCACCGGCAAACCGGCAACGACAACCTCCACCGCGCTGCTGGAATCCTTCAAGGCGCTGGGTATTTCGCGCATCGCGCTAGGCTCGGCTTATAGCCCGGAAGTCAACGGCATCTGCGCGAAATTCATCGAGGCTAACGGCATTCAGGTGGTTGCCATGGATGGCTTGAACGTGGTCGACAATCTGCAAATCGGCCGGCTTGATGTGCAAACCGCTTACGATCTCGGCAAAAAAGTGGATTGCCCCGAGGCGCAAGCCATCGTGCTTGCCTGCACCAACTGGAAAAGCATGGCGATCATCGAGCGGCTTGAGCAAGACCTCGGCAAGCCGGTGTTGAGTACGGCGCAGGTCAGCATCTGGGGTGCGCTGAAAAAAATCGGCTACACCGGCAGCATCGCAGGCTTTGGAAAACTGCTGCGCGAATTTGGCGCGGGCCAAGTCAAGGCTGTGGCCTGATATTTGGCGGCGGCCCGATGCGCGCAATCCGCTGTTTGCATGCGGCAATTTGACGGTGCCCAGCATCGCGCTGCACGCGCAGACCTATCCCGCGCGCCTCGTACGCATGATCATTCCCGTCGGCCTGGCGACGGCGTGTACACCAGCGCGGGCACCATGGCTCGCCGCTGAAATCATCGCGAATTCGCCGACCTGTTGCGCCGAGAAATTCAAAAGTGGGCAAAATCACCAGCAACCAGCCAATGCCGATGCCGAAATGCCCACCCGAGTGAAATTCATAACTATTTGTTTTTAAAGGATTTTTTATGAGCCGATTATTCGAGAAGCTGGCCACTGGCGAAATGGGCCTGGGGGTGTGGCTCAAGGGCGGGCCGAGTTGGGTATCGACCATCGCGCGCGCGGGATTTGATTTCGTGCGGCCCGACATGATGTTTTCCGCCATCGATTGGCGCGAGCTCGATCACATCAACCGCACCTCGCAGGCGGTCGGCATCAGCACCTGGGTGCGCGTGCCCGCCAACCCGTGGCTGGCGGGTAACGATTCGTTGCAGGTCACGGTCGATGTGCAACGCGCGTTCAGTTTGGGCATTCCTTTTGTGGGCGCGTCGATAGCCTCGGCGGCGCAGGCACGCGCCTGCATGGAAGTGTCGCGCGACTGGCATCGCTCCGGTGCGGGTGAGTACCCGAATTCCAGTGAGTCGTTTGCCGCGATGAACAAAAAAGAATCCGATGCGGCGATCTTCGTGCCCCACATCGAGGTCGGCAACTCGATCAAGGAAGTCGATGACATCATCGCTATCGACGGCCTGCGCATCATCATGCTGGCGATGACGGATTTATCCAAAGCGATAGGCCTGCCGTTCGAATACGATCACCCGGAACTGTGGCGCGCGGTGGATCGCATCGTCGCCAAATGCCAGGCGCGCAACATCGTCGTCGCCGCCAACATGGGTTACGCCTTCACCACCCCCGAACAAATGCGCGACCGTGTGAAACGCATGCACGAGCACGGCATTCGCATTTGCCTGATGCAGGGCGCAGACATCATGCTGGAAAATCTGGCGAAGGCGGTGATCGCCGATATACGCGGGGTGCTGGGGTAGGCAGAGGGTCGTCGTACACAGACATCACAATTCGAGCACCTCGAACCCGCTCTTGTCCGCCGCGCAATCCGGGCAGGTCCAGTCCTCCGGCACGTTTTCCCAGTGCGTTCCAGGCGCGATGCCGTCCTCCGGCACGCCCTTTTTTTCCTCATAGGCAAACGCGCACAGCAGGCACTGGTACGATCTCTCGCCGGGTTTAGCGCCCTTGGCAGCGAGGTCTGACTGCGTTACCGGGTTGGGGAATCTGACGATGAGCCCTTCCAGCCCCTCGGCCCCCGCGCGAATTTCATAGGGGCCCTCCTTGTTGGAGACGTACACCAACGTCATTGCCTTCGCTTCTTTCTGCTCGTGAATCAGGCTGCCCTTTTGCACCACGACGAATAATCCCTCCCCGATCGAGGGATCCGGCGTGAGCGCCGTCGTGCCCGGCTTCATGCACAAGGTGTAGGTCGCGAGCCCATGTTTGTCTTGCAACTCAGGAACCGCCAGCAGCGCTACGCTTTCCGCGCTCACGTCCGGGAACTTCACATCGTGCGTGACTTGCCAGGGATTGCGGTTGGGCATCTTGTTGAGCTGGGCGATCGCCGCGGCGTCGTGCTGCGCGCCGGTATCAGGACGGGAACGGATGATCAGACAGGTCAGACTACTGTCGTCAGCGGCCGTGAACGGGCCGTAAGGGGTGTTCGGCCGCGAAAAATGCACACTGTTGGTCTTGATGTCGTGGCGCCCCAGCTTGCCCCTGCCACCGAGCATGATCTGGTACTGCGGGACATCGTGGAAATGCGGCGTAGACAGTCGGCCAGGGGCGAACGTGACCAGCGCGGCGAGCGGCAGATCCGGGTTGCCGCGTTTCCCCAGCAATGGCGTCGAGACGTTTCTGGAGCCATCGACGCCGGTATTAGTGACTTGATTCACTTTCGCATCGTCATACGCAATCACGGTTGCCATATCGTTCTCCCAGTGTGTGAACTTGCCGCTCGCCCCGCCTATCAAAGCGGATGCCATCAGTCATAAAAAGCAGAAAACCCATTTAGTATAGTCGGAGTTCAATGTTCTTGGCTACCGGCGCACGAACTCAATCTTTGACGCTGTAAAGTGGGCATTTTCTGATTGAGGCTGGCCATTTTCTGTTTCGTTGGATCGTCCGTCATGGCTTGCTATCGGCCAATGTCTGCCCGCTGGTTCTGCGACTGAATGGTTATCGGCACGATTGTTCAACTGCAATACCTGCTGCAAGCGCTATGTCGGCTACTCGGCCATAGTTGTCGTTGGGCAGCGGAGCCTTGAGCGTCAGCTTTGATTCGCATCGCCGCCCGCCGCATCCGGCAGCGTTTGAGCGGCCCAAATCCGCGCCGACTTGATCAAACGGGGAGGGGCAGTGGCGATGTGAGGATCACGTTAACAATGGCTGGCGTGGGCGGATATGACCTTGATAAATAATCCGTCTCTATCTATTCAGCCCGAGTAAAAAGATTGTACTTTAAGAGCAAGTGCCGTA
>CAMBGJ010000189.1 GCA_945865805.1 Bordetella parapertussis | reverse complement strand
GTCAATAATCCTCATTGTACCAAGCACTTGCAGTATTTTTTACCCTTTTTATGCAAAATTCAGGTTAACACTGGCAGAGTAGCACGAACGCCTTTGATTTTAATAGGAAAAATATCACGCATATTACCAAGCTCCGGCGATTACCGGTTAACCGGCACTTACGTCCCCGCGATGACACCTTGTTTGTTTCTACAAGCGTCTCTTGTGAGCCAACGCCCCACAATGCAAAGCGTTGACGCAACCCGCCAGTGAAAAACCCGCATCGGCGGCACCGCTGATCCGAAGATCAAATCATCCGTTGGTTTCCGTTAATATACAAAACGGGAATGCGAAAACGCAACAACGAGGATGCCAATATGGATTTGCAATTGAAGGGTAAAACCGCGCTGGTGGCGGGCGCGAGTCAGGGGTTGGGCAAGGCGATCGCAGTCGGCTTGGCGATGGAAGGCGTGCAGGTGGCGATTACCGCGCGCCGCCGCGAGCTGCTGGAAAAAGTCGCTGCAGAAATTGAGCAAAAAGGTGGCCTGCAGCCGGTGATCATCGCCGCTGACCTGTATCCGGAAAATGCGTCTGACGACATTGCTGCGCTGGCGTTGAAGGCGATGGGGCATGTCGATATCGTCGCCAATTCCGCAGGCGGCAGTCGGCCGTTGCCGCTGGATGGTTCCAAGGAAGCGTGGCTCGAAGGCATGACGCTGAATTTCTGGCGGCTGCGTGAACTCACACACGCAGTGCTGCCGGGCATGATCGCCAACAAATTCGGTCGCGTGATCAATCTCACTGGCACGCGCGAACCGCGCAATCTCAATGCCGCTCACGCGGCCAAGGCGGCGGTGCATGTGTGGTCTAAGGGCCTATCGAAAGTGGTGGCCAAGGATGGCGTGACAGTCAATTGCCTGCAACCCGGCAAGCTGCGCAGCGAACAAATCGACAAGCGCATGCCCACCGAAGAAGCGCGTCGCGAGTGGGCGAAAAAAGAAGTGCCGATGGAGCGTGTGGGCGAACCGGAGGAACTGGCTGATCTGGCGGTGTTTCTGGCTTCGCCGCGCGCTGGTTACATTTCGGGCAACGTCATCGCGGTGGACGGCGCGGCGCGTTACTTCGCGTTCTAATGAAAACGTAAGTATTTGTTTTTATTATGTTTTTAAGGGGTCGCCTGGCGGGCATGGTGCATGGCATTCGTTACGCCGATTTGCCGCCGGAGGTCATCCACCAGGTCAAACGCATCGTGCTGGATACGCTGGCGTGCGCCTTTGGCGCCAGTCATAGCGAGCCCGCGCGCATGGTGCGCGGCATGGCGCGCGAATTGGGCGCAGCGCCGCGCTGCACGCAGATCGGTTCCCCGGAAAGAACCTCGTGTACCCTGGCGACGCTGGTGAATGGCACGCTGATGCGTTATCTCGACGGCAATGATTATTACTTCGGCCGCGATTCCGCACACCCGAGCGGCAACCTCGCGTCGGCGATGGCGGTGGCGCAACACGCGCGGCGCGGCGGGCGCGAGTTGATCGAGGCAATGGTTGTCGCGTACGAAGTGCAATTGCGCCTGTGCGATCTCACCGGCGTGTCGCAACGCGGCTGGCATGCAGGCACGCATACACAATTTTCCAGCGCTGCGCTGGCCGCGCGATTGCTGGCGGATGACGTCAACGTCACCGCCAACGCCATCGCCATAGCCGCCAGCCACAACAACACACTCGCGCAATCGCAGCGCGGCAATATACCGATGATGAAGGCCACCGCCGAGGCCATGATCTCCAGGGGCGGCGTTGAAGCGGCGCTGCTCGCGGCGCGAGGACTGACCGGCCCCGAGGAAATTTTTGAAGGTGCCGCAGGCTGGAGCAAAATCGTCGCGGGCACGCTGGATGCCGAGGCGTTGTCCGCGCCCTGCCATGGCTGCTATCGCGTGATGGAGGCCTGCTTCAAGCCCTTTGCCGCAATGGCGGGGGCGATGGCACCGGTGCAGGCAGCGATGGATCTCGCGCGCGAACACGCGATAGACGTGGCCGCCATCGAGCAAATTGTCATCACGCTCCCCGCGAACGCCGCGAACAAGGCGGCGGGCGATGCCAAAAAACCTATGCCGCGCGACAAAGAAACCGCGGATCACAGCTTTCACTACTGCGTGGCGGTGGCGCTGCTCGATCAGGCGTGCGGCGAGGCGCAGTTCAGCGTAGCGCGACTGGGTTCGGCGGCGGTGAAGGGCTTGATCGAACGTACGCGCATCGAAGCCAGCGAAGCGTTGACCGCGCTGTGGCCGGGCTCCTCTGGCGGTGGCGTGCAGGTGCGGTTAGGCAATGGCGCAGTGCTCGAAAAAATGTATCGGTATCCGCCGGGCCATCCGCAAAATCCGCTCAGCGATGCCGCCATCGAACGGCGGCTGTTTGAACTATCGCACGATGTGCTGCCGCGCGTCGCCGCGCAGGCGGTGATCGATGCGGTATGGCGGCTGGAGGCGGATGAGGATCTCGCGCGGTTGGCGTCCGCGCTGGCTGTGGATGCCTGAAGAATCAATCAGTGCGACGTGTCCGCGCAACGCTAAAATGCGCAGCGGCGGTTAGCGGCTTGCCTCGCGCTTGAACACGATATCCCCGTAGTAGGCCAGCGCGCTCTCGCCGGTGTTATCGGTATCAGTCATCACTGCCACCGAGGTGATGCGCCCCGGCTCTTCGCCGAAGGCGCGGCGGTAATCTTCCGCCACGTTGCGCAGCCGATCCTGCCACTAGCCGACCTTACCGTCGCCGGAATCCGCCACGACCATTTTGATGCGCGTCGTATGTAAATTGGGTAGTACGGTATCCACCGGCGCGCGGTTTTCCCAGATGTACATCAGCGTGGCGTAGGGCATTTTCTGCCCGGTCAACAGGCGCACATTGTCGATAAACATACGTTCATCAAGCGGCAACGCATCGGTGTCGCCAGCGAAAGTGACCACCACACGCACTGGCGAATCTTCAAACTGCCGGGTGCGGTTATCAGCGGTCTTGATCAGCGCAGTGGTTTTCCATTGCCAGGACAGAAAAGGAAAATCGCGCGGGTCGATATCCAGCCGGTGTATCAACCCCGAGGCCGACCCGTCCGCCTGCGCTTCCACCACCGTGCGACCGTTGTATGCAACCAGCTTGTATTGCGTGGGCTTTTTAAATTTGGACAGCGTCCAGCGCCGCCAACCATCGGGCAAGGTGGCCTCGCCAGCGGGTTTGTTCTTGGAGAAAATTTTCACGTACGGCAGCGCCACTTCCGTCGGGCCATCGGGCACGGATGCGCAACCGGCGAACAGCAGCAACGACAGCAATGCCGCGATAGCTACTGAGGGTATTGAGCGTACTGAGCGTATGAAAAGCACTGAACTCCTCCTGCAACTGCTTGTTATTTGTCGCAGATTCTAAACAAGTTCGGTGGTTCGTGCCCGTATAGCGGACGATTAACGTAACTATTTGTTTTTATTGATTATTTTTTACAAGCACTTCGCGCGCCAAAGGTGGGTTTGCGGCGAAATAGCGCTTGATGCCGGCGAAGATCGCTTCGGCCATGCGGGTTTGGTAGGCGTCGTCGTTCAAGCGCCGTTCTTCATCCGGGTTGGTGATGAAGGCCGTCTCCACCAGAATCGACGGAATGTCCGGCGATTTCAGCACGGCAAAGCCTGCTTGCTCGACGTGATTTTTATGCAGCTTGTTAATGCCGCCGATTTCGCCGAGCACCGCTTTGGCGAGTTTCAGGCTGTCGTTGATGGTGGCGGTTTGCGACAGATCGAGCAGGGTTTGTTTGAGGAACGGATCCGGCACGTCGATGTTCACGCCGCCGATCAAATCGGCCTGGTTTTCTTTGCGCGCCAGCCAGTTGGCCGCCACCGATGTAGCACCGCGTTCGGACAAGGCAAACACCGACGAGCCGCGCGCCTCCGGGCTGGTAAACGCATCGGCATGCACCGACACAAACAGATCAGCATTGGCGCGTCGCGCCTTCACCACGCGCGCCCTCAGCGACATGAAGTAGTCGCCGTCGCGTACCATCAGCGCGCGCATATTGGGCTCCTGATCGATGCGTTCCTTCAACTTGCGCGATATTGCCAGCGTGACATTTTTCTCCCAGGTGCCGCTGCTGCCACGCGCGCCGGGGTCTTCGCCGCCGTGGCCGGCGTCGATGGCGATGATGATCATGCGCGCGGGCCGGCGTGGGTAGGCTCGCGCAGTGCGATCGGCCTTTTCGGGCGCGCGGGCGGCGGGTTTATCCGGCAGGGGGCGCGTTTCCACTGGGGCTGCGGCGATGGATGCGTTGGGGGCCGAGGGGGCCACGGGTGAGGCGGTGGTCTCCGGCGAAGGGCGCTTTTCCAACAGCGCCAACAAGGGATCGGGCGGTTCCAGCGGGTAGATATCCAGCGCCAGCCGATGCGCGTAACCGGCCACCGGTGCCAGCGCGAACACTTGCGGTTTGACCTCGGATTTCAGATCGAATACCAGCCGCACCACGTTGGGTTTGAACTGGCCCACGCGCACGGATTTCACATACGGGTCGTTGGCACCGATTTTCTCGTTCAGGCCGCTTAACAGCGGAGTGAGCGCGACGTTTTCCAGATCGAGCACCAGCCGATCAGGATTTTTCAGGCTCAGCATCTGGTGGCGTATGGGCTGCGGCGCTTCGAGCGTCACGCGGGTGTAATCGGCGGCGGGCCACACGCGCGCGGCGGCAATCGGCACATCGGCGGCAAACAGCGTGGCGGCGTAACCCAAGCCCGCCAGCGCCAGCAATAATACCACAAAGAATTCCAGTACGGATTCGCGAGGCCGCCAAAATAGCGTCCGGGCGTCACGCGTAACTATGTCATGGCCAATCTTTTCAAACACAATGCACCCGCCTCCGAGTCAGCGAAGATCGCGACGTTTCTCCCCGTACCCGCGCCCTCTACCGCTTCCGCCACTTCTGCTACCAATAGCTCGATTCTCAGGTCCGCTGGCGGCAAACCAGCGGCTTTTTCAGGCCATTCGACTACACAAACTGACTGCGGATTAAAGTGCTCCCGGAAGCCGGTTTCGGCGAATTCCTGTGCCGCGTTGGCGCTTGATCTGGAGCCAATGAACCTATAAAAATCAAAGTGATACAAGTATAACCTAGAAACTTTATAAACTTCAACCAGGGTAAAAGTCGGGCTTTTCACCTTGCCCGAAAAACCCAAGCCGCGCAGTAATCCGCGCGCCAGCGTGGTCTTGCCAGCCCCCAGCTCGCCGATCAGGTAAATCACCAGCCCCGGCGTCAAACAACGCGCCAACGTGCCGCCCAAGGCCAGGGTGTCGGCTTCAGCGGGCAGTGAGCGGCGCATCTCGGTCATATACTCGGCTTTATGGACAGTAACGTGGATTTAGCCGCGCTAGCCCGCGACATCAAACAATGGGCGCGCGAACTGGGTTTCCAGCAGGCCGGCATCGCCGATTGCGATCTGTCGGCAGCGGAACCGCGGCTGCTGGCATGGCTTGCAAAAGGTTGGCACGGCGACATGGATTATATGGCACGCCACGGCACCGCCCGCAGCCGCCCGCGTGAGCTGGTGCCCGGCACCCTGCGCGTGATCTCCGCACGCATGGATTACCTGCCCCAGGGCGCACGCAAAATCGAAGACGTGTTGGCCGAGCCCGAGCGTGCCGCTATCGCACGTTATGCCCTGGGGCGCGATTACCACAAAGTGCTGCGGTCAAGGCTGCAACGATTAGCCGACCGCATCTCCGCTGCCATCGGCAACTTTCAATACCGCGTGTTCACCGACAGCGCGCCGGTGATGGAAGTCGAACTCGCCACCAAGGCAGGCATCGGCTGGCGCGGCAAACACACGCTGCTGCTCAACCGCGAGGCGGGGTCATATTTTTTCCTCGGCGACATCTACACCGATCTGCCGCTGCCGGTCGATGTCGCCACGAATGAGCACTGCGGCACATGCAAGAAATGCATCGATGTATGCCCCACGCAGGCGATAGTCGCCCCGTATCAACTGGATGCGCGGCGCTGTATCTCGTATCTGACGATAGAGCACAAAGGTGCGATCCCCGTGGCGCTACGCCCGCTGATCGGCAACCGCGTCTACGGCTGCGATGATTGCCAGATGGCGTGCCCGTGGAACCGCTTCGCGCAGGTAAGCAACGAGCCAGATTTCACGGTGCGTAACGGCTTGGATAACGCCACGCTGGTGGAACTGTTTGCGTGGAGCGAGACTGAGTTCAACGACAATCTCGCGGGCAGCGCAATACGGCGGATTGGTTATGAGCGCTGGTTGCGGAATCTCGCGGTGGGGTTGGGGAATGCGCTGCAGGTGCTGCGGGTGGCGGGGGATGGTGCTCAGGTAAAACTGATCGAGGCAGCCTTGCTTGCACGAGCGGATGATACTTCAGAGCTGGTGCGGGAGCATGTGGGGTGGGCGTTGAAAAAATAAAGTAAAACAATAGGTTAGTGGTTTTATTGGTGGTGGAATCATTGTGCCGCGGGTGTGCTTGCATCGGCTTTGGCTGGTGACTTCAAATAACATGAACATCGTGTTACACTGATATCGTGTAAATTGAAATAAGGCGGATCATGAAAAACGTCACCGTCAGCATGGAAGAAGAATCGCTTGAATGGGTGCGCGTCAAGGCCGCGCGCGACAACAGCAGTGTCTCGCGTTATCTGGGGCAACTGGTCGAGCAAGCGCGGCTGCGTGATGGCGCTTATGAGCGTGCCATGCGCGCGGCGCTTAAGTTCCAGCCGCTGCCCTTTCCCGAAAACACCCGCTATCTGAGCCGTAGCGAGGCGAATGACCGTGCCGGTCTTCGTTGACACCAACGTTCTGATCTACGCGCTCGATCCGCGCGACGCGGTAAAGCAAGCTGCGGCGCAGGCTTGGCTGACACGCTGCTGGCAAGAACGCAGTGGTCGCGTCAGCACGCAGGTGCTCAACGAGTTTTATGTCAACCTTGTGCGCATTAACGGCGATGCATTTCAGGCACGCGCACGGGCAGAGATTCGCCACCTGATGGCCTGGAACCCGTGCGCGATAGACGGCGCTCTGCTGGAAACTGCCTGGGGCATCGCCGACGAGGCGAATGTTTCGCACTGGGACGCGTTGATTATTGCTGCTGCGATCAGCCAGGGCTGCGACACGTTGCTATCCGAAGACTTACAGCATGGCCAAACCATTGAGGGCGTGCGCATCGTCAGTCCATTTCGGGCGACCGCTTGAGGCTCACTGCCCAGCTGTCATTCGTTCAGCAGCCGCCAATGTTAACGCGCTTTGACCGCCGCGCGGCACGCCCAAGTGATGACGATAAACATCACGCAGGCCGCAGCGGCGATGGCGTTTTCGCCAAGGCTGGGTGAAAAAATCACGGTAAATCCGTGATCCTTGATCAGCGCCGCGAAACTTGATACTGCAAACGGCATCAAGAACAGCCTCGCCACGGCCCATTTTTCCATCGCGCGCGGACCGCCGGCGGGCATGACACTCAAGATCAATCCGGTGCCGATCACCACGCTGATGCCCAGCGAGTTAATCCATAGCGAGGGGCGTGGATCAAAATAAAACCGCAGCATCGCGAGATACCAGATCAGGTAGCACCATAGGGTGATTTTGCCGGTGCGCAGATGGCCGAAGTAGTGGGCGAGTCTTTTCATGATGGGCAACGAGTTTAACCTGAAGCGGATGCTAAAATTAAAACCGCCAAGGCAGGATTAACCACAGATGAACACAGATGAACACAGATAAGACCCCGGGCAAAAGCCCTTACCGCCGCGCTGCTTTTGCTTTTGCCGTTATCTGTGTTCATCTGTGTTTATCCGTGGTTCCCTTGTTGTTTGCGGGTTTGGTTTGCGCACAGGCCGCTTCGACAGGCTCAGGACAGCCGTATCCCACCAAACCCATCCGCCTGCTGGTGCCGTTTCCGCCCGGCGGCGGGGTGGATGCGGTGGCGCGTATTGCGTTTCAGCGTCTGGGCGAGCAGTTGCAGCAGCAGATCGTGATCGACAATCGCGGCGGCTCCAGCGGCATTATCGCCACGGAGCTGGCGGCGCGCGCGGTGCCCGATGGCTATACGCTGTTTTTCGGCGTGACCTCGGCGTTGGCAATTCTGCCGCACTATCAGCGCAAGCTGCCGTATGACGTGCTGACGGATTTTGCTCCTATTCATCTAATTGCCGATGGTGCGTACGTGCTGGCGGTGCATCCTTCGGTGCAGGCCGCCACGGTCAAAGAGCTGATTGTGTTGGCGAAACAAAAACCCGGCGTGCTGAATTTTTCCTCGGCGGGCAACGGTACCATGTTGCATCTGAATGGCGAGCTGTTCAAAAGCCTCGCCGGGGTCAACATCGTGCATGTGCCGTACAAGGGTGCGGCAGCGGCGATGACCGATGTGCTGGCCGGGCAGGTGCATCTGACGTTTACGCCGCCGTCGGTGACGCTGCCGCATGTGAAAAGCGCGCGGCTGCGCGGCCTTGCGGTCACCAGCGCCAAACGCTCGGCGCTGGCACCGGATTTGCCCACCATTGCTGAGGCCGGCGTGCCGGGTTACCAGGCCACCGGCTGGTATGCCGCGCTGGCACCCACGCGTACCCCGGCGGCGATCATCACGCGGCTTAACCGCGAACTCAACGACGCCATCGCCACCAAGGAAGTGCGCGAGCGTTTTTTCGCTGCTGGCGTTGAAGCGATCGGCAGCACGCCTGAACAATTCGGCGAATTCATCCGTGCCGAATATGCGAAGTGGGGTAAAGTCGTTCGTGCGGCAGGGGTGAAACAGGATTAAAAGCTGGAATAAAAATATGAATAAAATAAAATACTTAAGTATTATTTTCGCCGGGCTGTTGGCGGCCGGCGGCGCGGGCATGACGACTGCGCAAGGGTATCCCGCCAAGCCCGTGCGCATCGTTGTTGGCTTCCCGGCGGGCGGCGGCACCGACATCGCGACGCGCGCCGTGGCGCAAAAACTCACCGAAACGCTGGCGCAGCAGGTGATCGTGGAAAACCGGCCGGGGGCCGCCAGCAATATCGGCGCGGAGTTCGTCGCGCGCGCGGCGCCGGACGGCTACACGGTGTTCATGGGTAGCGTGTCGCTGTCGATCAACCCTTCGCTGTACGCCAAACTGAATTACGACCCGCTGCGTGATTTTGTCGGCGTGGCGCATGTGGTGAGCGCGCCGTTTATCCTAGTTACGCATCCGTCGGTGCCGGTGAAAAACGTGAAGGATTTCATCGCCTTCGCCAAGTCGCGCCCCGGCCAGATGAATTTCGCCACGGCGGGGGCGGGCTCCGGCGCGCATCTTTTCATGGAGTTGTTCAGCCTGATGGCTGATCTCAAGATGAGCAGCGTGCATTACAAAGGCCAGGCCCCCGCGACGGTGGACGTGATGGCAGGCCAGATTCCCGCGCAGTTCGACAGCATCATGACGCTGTATCCGCTATCCCGGCAGGGCAAGCTGCGCGCGCACGCCGTCAGCACCATTCAGCGTTCGCCGCTCGCGCCGGAGTTGCCCACCATGAATGAAGCCGGCGTGCCCGGTTACGACGCCGATGCGTGGTTCGGCCTGCTGGTGCCGGCGGCCACATCCAAGGACATCATCGCGCGGCTGCACGGCGAAGTGGCCAAGGCGTTGCAAGCGCCAGACTTGCGCGAGCGGCTGCGCGGCATCGGTGCGACACCGGGTACTGGCTCGTCAGAACAGTTCAGTGCGATGTTTCGCAGTGAGATTGCGAAGTGGGCGAAAGTGGTGAAGGCGGCAGGGGTGCGGGTGGATTAGTCGGGATTTTTTGGTGCACGAGGTTTGGGTGTTGGAAATCCAATCTGCGTCATGATGCATGCAATTGTTTCCCTGTCATTCCCGCTTTCGCGCATAAGCGCTAACTTAGCCCGAATGTTGCACAAACAATCCGATCTCAAGTGTTTGGCATTATGTGGAATTGATTTCACAGCATTTCAGAACGACAAGCGCAGTCTACCCTGCCCATTAAGTCGGAAGGCGGCAGCGGGGTTGAGCGGTGATTGGGAGGGATG
>CAMBGJ010000188.1 GCA_945865805.1 Bordetella parapertussis | reverse complement strand
CGTCGTTCCCGCGCAGGCGGGAACCCATAACACAGTGCCATCTGAGACACAGTTATGGATTCCCGCCTGCGCGGGAGTGACAGTATTAGTGTTGTTCCACTCGCATGCCAGTGAAAACACGTTGGCAACGTGGTTTGTTACTCCCCCACCAACGCCCGCACCAGCACCCGCGCATCCTTAAGTTCAGCAAGCCCATCCACCAGCCCAATCAACCGCTCCATCTTCGCATCCGGCAACACCCGCCGCATGCAATCGCGCACCTTCACCAGATGCGCGTCGCGCGTAATCGGGTTGCGTGACGAGCCACGGAAGGCATCGCAGCGCTCCACCAGCACGCGGCCATCCTTGAGACCGGCGCGCGCCTGCACCCAGCAGTCGAGCGTGGAGGTGGAAATATCCGGGTTCGGTTTCAGGCGGATTTTCTTCAACGCCGTTTCTACAGGCGCGGAAAAGCGCACCGGGTCGGTGAAGGCATCAATGCCGACCATATCCTGCGTCAACGCCACGGCGGCGACATACTCAAAGCTGAATTTACCGTCGAGCCCGGTGACGGGCGCGGGGCGCGACAGACCGGGGCGGCGCGATGACACTTCCAGTTCCAGCCACTCCACGTCGTCGGCGTTGAGTTTATTTTTCTCGCGCAACAGCACCACCGATTCAGTCGCCCACTGCATCGCAATTTGTGCCGGGTAGCGTTTGATATTGAAGCCGTGTTTTTGCAGATTCCATTCATGGCCTAGGCCGCCGAGCAGCGCGTCCCACTCGAATGCATCGCCGAACAGCGTCTCCACATAACCGCGGCCGGTTTCGATAATGTCCTCGTTGGCGGTGAAGCCATCCGAGGCCAGCATCGCGGCCTCCACACCCATGCGCCCCGCGTTGCCCGGATGCGTGCACTTGGTCATGGTGCCGTTGTTGGCAAAGAGGGCCCCGGTGCGCGACGCGCCGATGCCCAGCGCCACGCGCGTTTGCTGTTCGTTCAAACCCAGCAGATTTGAGCAAGCCGAAGCACACGACGGCGGCCCGTAAATCCCCGGCGGATGAAACGGCCGCGAATCTGCTTTACGCGCGGCCATCGCGATACGCTGCTGCACCTCCCAACCCACAGCGAACGCGGTAACCACGGCACGCCCGGATAAACCATTCTGCTCTGCCAGCGCGAGTATGCCGGGCAGCAGCGTGGACGTGCCATGCGTCGAAGGAATCCCCTGCGGCTCGTAATCCAGCACATGCATCGCCGCGCCATTGGCAAACGCCGCCAGTGGCGGATTCGTGCGATTCGGTGAACCGACGACCGTGCACTGCGCATGCCCGCCCAGGCGATCCACATAACGCCGCACAAATTCCGTTTCATGTTGTGTCGAACCCGCCAGCACATTGGCGATGCCGTCGAGCAGAATCGTGCGCGTGGCGTCGAGCACCGGTTGCGGGATGTCTTGGTAGCGGGTGGTGGAGATGAATTTGGCTAGTTGTTGGGTGGCGTTTTTCATGGGTTGTCGAGGCAGGAGGAGTCGTTACTGATCGAATTTCAGATGTCTGTCTGAGGTTGATAACGCCGAGTTTAACCCAGCGAAATTTGAAGCCGCTGCCGCCTTCGCGTATAATGTGAACCTCAAGCAGCGGGACGGGTGTCTAATTGTATAGACCAGTCCCGCTTTCCATATCCAGTCCCGAAAAAGACTTTTAAAATCAGGAGGTTACAGTGTCACTGCGTACGCCCGCGATCCTGGTGCTGAAGGATGGGACGGTATTTCGTGGCACGTCTATCGGGGCTGATGGCGTTTCGGCTGGCGAGGTGGTGTTTAACACCGCGATGACCGGCTACCAGGAAATTCTCACTGATCCGTCGTATTGCCGTCAGATCGTTACGCTGACTTATCCGCACATCGGCAATACCGGCGCGAATGAGGAGGACGTTGAGTCCGATCGCGTTTATGCGGCCGGGCTGGTGATTCGTGATTTGCCGTTGCTGGCGTCGAATTTTCGTATGAAATGGACGCTGGATGAATACCTCAAGCGTGAAAACGTGGTGGCGATTGCGGATATCGATACGCGCAAGCTGACGCGTATGCTGCGGGACAAGGGTGCGCAGGAAGGCTGCATTATTGCGGGGGCCGTGAATGAAAGCGCCGCCTTGAAGGCCGCGAAGGATTTCCCCGGCTTGAAAGGCATGGATCTCGCCAAAGTGGTGAGCTGCACGCAGAATTATGCGTGGGACGAAACGGAGTGGGTGTTGGGCAAGGGCTACGGTAAATTGGCGGAGCCGAAGTTCAACGTAGTGGCGTACGATTTTGGTGTGAAGCGCAATATCCTGCGCATGCTCGCCGCGCGCGGCTGCAAGCTGACGGTGGTGCCCGCGCAAACGTCCGCCAAAGATGTGCTGGCGTTAAAGCCCGATGGCGTGTTTTTGTCCAACGGCCCCGGCGATCCGGAGCCTTGCGATTACGCGATAGCGGCCATACGCGAGTTGCTGGATAAGAGCGTGCCGCTGTTCGGCATTTGCCTGGGTCATCAGTTGATGGGGCTGGCGAGTGGTGCTGCAACCATCAAGATGAAATTCGGTCATCATGGCGCGAACCACCCGGTGCAAGACCTGGATACGGGCCGCGTAATGATCACCAGCCAGAATCACGGTTTTGCAGTGGATGCGAAAACCCTGCCCGCGAATTGCCGCGTCACGCATGTGAGCCTGTTCGATGGCAGCCTGCAAGGTTTTGCGCGCACCGACAAGCCCGCGTTCTGTTTTCAGGGGCATCCGGAGGCGAGTCCGGGGCCGCATGATGTGGGTTGCCTTTTCGATAGGTTTATTGAGTTAATGAAAGGCGCGAGCCAATGAAGGGCGTGAACCAGTGAACGAGTGAACGAGTGAACGGGTGAACCCCCGCGTGATGGGGTTACTCGTTCACTCGTTCACTCGTTCACTCGTTCACGAATTCGAATGCCAAAAAGAACAGACCTAAAAAGCATACTCATCATCGGCGCAGGCCCGATCATCATCGGCCAGGCGTGCGAGTTCGATTACTCCGGCGCGCAGGCGTGCAAGGCGCTGCGCGAGGAGGGCTATCGCGTGGTGCTGGTGAATTCGAATCCGGCCACCATCATGACCGATCCGAACATGGCGGATGCGACGTACATCGAGCCGATTACCTGGCAGATGGTTGAGAAAATCATTGCCATCGAAAAGCCTGATGCGCTGCTGCCGACCATGGGCGGGCAAACGGCGTTGAACTGCGCACTTGATCTCGCCAAACACGGCGTGTTGGAAAAATACGGCGTGGAAATGATTGGCGCGTCCAAAGAGGCCATCGATAAGGCCGAGGATCGCGAAAAATTCAAGAAAGCGATGGCCAAGATTGGGCTCGACAGCCCGCGCTCGGCACTGGCGCATTCGCTGGAAGAAGCGTTGCAGGTGCAGGCGATGGTGGGTTATCCGACGATCATCCGTCCCTCGTTTACGCTTGGCGGTACCGGTGGCGGCATTGCCTATAACAAGGAAGAATTCCTTGGCATCGTCGAGCGCGGCATCGACGCCAGCCCCACGCATGAAGTGCTGATCGAAGAATCGGTGATCGGCTGGAAAGAATTCGAGATGGAGGTGGTGCGCGACCGCCTGGACAACTGCATCATTGTCTGCTCCATCGAAAACCTTGATGCCATGGGTGTGCATACCGGCGATTCGATTACCGTGGCACCGGCGCAAACGCTGACGGACAAGGAATACCAGATCATGCGTAACGCGTCGATCGCGTGTTTGCGCGAGATCGGCGTTGAGACGGGCGGTTCTAACGTGCAGTTCGGCATCAACCCCAAAGACGGGCGCATGGTCATCATTGAGATGAATCCGCGCGTGTCGCGTTCATCCGCGCTGGCGTCGAAGGCGACGGGGTTCCCGATTGCCAAAGTGGCGGCTAAGCTGGCAGTGGGGTACACGCTGGACGAGTTGCGCAACGACATCACTGGCGGTGCAACACCGGCATCGTTCGAGCCGACCATCGATTACGTCGTGACCAAGATTCCGCGTTTCGCGTTCGAGAAATTCCCCGCGGCCGATGACCGCCTGACCACGCAGATGAAATCCGTTGGCGAAGTGATGGCCATGGGCCGCACGTTTCAGGAGTCGATGCAAAAGGCGCTGCGCGGTCTGGAAGTTGGCGTGGATGGTTTTAACCAGCGCACGCGTGACCGCGAAGTGATCGAAGCCGAGCTGGGGCGTCCGGGGCCGGATCGCATCTGGTATGTGGGCGACGCGTTCGAGTGTGGCTACACGCTGGAAGAAGTGTTCAATCTCACGCATATTGATCCGTGGTTCCTCGCGCAGATCAAAGACATCATCGATATCGAAATGGTGCTGGATGATCAGCAGCTGGTCGCCATCGACGCAAGGCGCTTGCGTGATTTGAAACGCAAAGGATTTTCCGACCGGCGCCTGGCGCATTTGTTGAAATGCAAGGAAGCCGAGGTGCGCGCGCGTCGTCACGAATTCGGCATACGACCGGTGTATAAGCGCGTGGATACCTGTGCGGCGGAATTCGCCACCAACACTGCGTACATGTATTCGACGTATGAAGAAGAGTGCGAGTCGCAGCCCACAAACCGTAAAAAAATCATGGTGCTGGGTGGCGGGCCGAACCGCATCGGGCAGGGCATTGAGTTTGACTACTGCTGCGTGCACGCGGCGTTGGCGCTGCGCGAAGACGGCTTCGAGACCATCATGGTCAACTGCAATCCCGAAACCGTTTCCACCGATTACGACACCTCCGATCGCCTCTATTTCGAGCCCGTGACGCTGGAAGACGTGCTGGAAATCGTGCACATCGAAAAGCCGTTCGGCGTGATTGTGCAGTTCGGTGGACAAACACCGCTGAAGCTCGCGCGTGACCTTGAAGCCAACGGCGTGCCCATCATCGGCACCTCGCCGGATTCGATCGACGTGGCGGAAGACCGTGAACGTTTTCAGAAGCTGCTCAACAAATTGAAATTGAAGCAACCGCCGAACCGCACCGTGCGCAGCGCGGCCAAGGCATTGGCGGCGGCCGAAGAAATCGGTTATCCGTTGGTGGTGCGTCCGTCGTATGTGCTGGGCGGGCGCGCGATGGAAATCGTGCATCAGAAAGAAGACCTTGAACGCTATATGCGCGAGGCGGTGAAGGTATCGAACGATTCGCCGGTGCTGCTGGATCGTTTTCTGAACGATGCGATTGAAGTTGATGTCGATGCAGTGTCGGACGGCAAGCAGGTGATTATCGGCGGCGTGATGGAGCACATCGAGCAGGCGGGCGTGCACTCGGGCGATTCGGCGTGTTCGCTGCCGCCGTTTTCGCTGTCGGCGGAATTGCAGGCGGAAATGCGCCGGCAGACGGTGTTGATGGCCAAGGGGCTGAATGTCGTCGGCTTGATGAACGTGCAGTTCGCGATTCAAAAAAACGGCGATACGGATGTGGTGTACGTGCTGGAAGTGAATCCGCGCGCCTCACGCACCGTGCCGTTTGTGTCGAAGGCGACGGGCTTGCCACTGGCCAAGATCGCTGCACGGTGCCAGGCTGGAAAAACCCTTTTAAATCAAAATGTTACAGCAGAGGTCGTGCCGCCGTATTTTTCCGTAAAAGAAGCGGTCTTTCCGTTCATCAAGTTCCCTGGCGCGGATACGATCCTCGGGCCGGAAATGAAATCCACCGGCGAAGTGATGGGCGTGGGCGAAACCTTCGGCGAGGCCTTCGTCAAATCGCAGTTGGCGGCGGGCGAACGGCTGCCGGCGTCGGGCAAGGTTTTCATCAGCGTGCGCGATGGCGATAAGGCGCGCGCGGTGGAAGTCGGCCGCGCGCTGGATGTGCTCGGATTCGCGTTGGTGGCGACACGCGGCACGGCCAACGCGTTGATCGCGGCGGGGTTAAAGTGCGTGCCGATCAATAAAGTGGCGGAAGGCCGCCCGCATATTGTTGATATGATCAAGAATGCCGAGATCGTGCTGGCGGTGAACACGGTCGAGGAAACTCGCAAGGCGATCAAGGATTCTTACGCGATACGTCGCGCCGCCTTGCAGCATCGCGTGCCGGTGTATACCACCATCGCGGGCGCGCGCGCGGCGTGTGCGGGCATGGCGGAGACGCGTGAACTGCACGCTTACGCGGTGCAGGATTTGCATAAGCGCCTGACGGCTGTTTAGGAGGGGGAACGAACATGAGCCTTAACAAAGTACCGTTAACCGTGCGCGGCGCGGAAAGAATGCGGGTTGAACTGCACGATCTGAAAACCGTGCAGCGGCCGGCGATCATCGCGGCGATCGCCGAGGCGCGCGCGCATGGCGATTTATCGGAAAACGCGGAATATCACGCCGCCAAGGAACGCCAGAGTTTTATTGAAGGGCGCATCGCCGATCTCGATGGCAAGATTTCCAACGCTGAAATCATCGATCCCACCACGCTTGATGCCGACGGACGTTGCGTGTTTGGTGCCACCGTCGAGCTTGAGGACGTGGATAAAGGTACGAAAGTCACCTACCAGATCGTCGGTGAAGACGAAGCCGATATCAAGCAGGGCAAGATTTCCATAGCCTCACCGATCGCGCGTTCGATGATCGGTAAATCCGCCGGTGATATCGCCGAAGTGCAGGCACCCGGCGGCGTACGGGAGTATGAGATTCTGGATGTGCGGTACGTTTAAGGGCGTGAAGGGGTGAATAGTGAACAGTAACCCTTTTGGCAGCATGCCACGGACTGTTGTTACGGTTCACTGTTTACAAAAGTAAGAGCTGGTTTACCAGTAAGAACCGTTGACCCGCCCTGTTCGTGGTTACTCGTTCACCCGTGCACTCGTTCACATATTCACCGCAGTTAACCCTGATAGCTCCGCTTGGTGCGCCGCCGTTTGTTGCGTGCCTTGGGTTTGGGCTGCGGTGACGGTTTTTCCGCTTTTTCGTCGGACTTGGGCCGGAACATCACCAGTGTCTTGCCGATATGCTGCACCAGGCTCGCGCCCAGTGTGGTGCCAATTTCGCCTATCATGCTCAAACGTAAATCGCGTTCGTCGCCGTGGACGCGGATTTTGATGAGTTCGTGGCTGGTAAGGCAGACATCGATTTCGTGCAGCACGGCGGGTGTGAGGCCGGCGTCGCCGATGATTACCACGGGCTCAAGGTAATGCGCGCGCGCTTTGAGCGCGACGCGTTGCGCAGGTGTCAGATCGTTCATGCGTATAGTGTACGGCATTTAATCGCTGGGTAACCAAACTTTCAGATGGTCAAACGAACCGCCACCAGCAAAGCGTGGATGATGCAGCATGTCAACGACCCCTACGTCAAACGGGCGTCGGCGGAAGGCATGCGTTCGCGCGCAGCCTATAAGCTGCAGCAAATCAACGACAAGGATAAGCTGATCAGGCCAGGCATGCTGGTGGTTGACCTCGGCGCGACGCCGGGTGGCTGGTCGCAGGTGGCGGCGCGCATCGTGGCGCCGGCTGGGCGCGTGATCGCAATCGATTTGCTGGAAATGACCGGATTACCCGGCGTTACCTTCATTCAGGGCGATTTCGCGGCAGATAATGGCCTAGCCGCGCTGGAGCGTGAGCTTGCGGGCGAGAAAGCAGACCTTGTGCTTTCCGATATGGCCCCCAATATCAGTGGTGTTTCACTGGCAGATCAGTCGCGCTTGATCGGGTTAGTGGAGCTGGCGCTGGATTTTGCCGTTAATCGGCTGAAACCACAGGGTAATTTTCTGGTCAAATTGTTTCAAGGCGTAGGCTTTGATGAATTTGTCACCGCCATGCGCAAGGCGTTCGCGCAAGTGCAAACACGCAAACCGGATGCGTCGCGCAAAGGGTCGCGCGAAGTGTATCTGCTGGGCAGAGGGCTGAAACCGCCCACTTGAGCGGGTTGTGAATTATCGGGTTGGGTGTGCATTTGCACGCTGCGCCATGCGTGAAAAACGTTTAGAATTGAACCACCTACGTCAGATTTGTCGGTTCATTGTTCAGTGGGTTTTGCCGTGAGTCTGTCAGCAAGTGCGGGTAATTTTTTAGTCTGATTTACAAGCCGTTGATCACTTTTAGAATGCCGTGCGTAAACACGGCGAGGAGCGTCGTTGAATAATCTCGTAAAAACCGTGGCGATCTGGATGGTGATAGCCATAGTCCTGATGACTGTTTTCAATCAGGTGGGCACCCAGAAATCGACGCAAAAGCCGATGGAGTATTCCCAGTTCATCGACGAGGTGAAGGGGGGCCGTATCGCCAAGGTGATGATCGAGGGCCGCGTGGTGAAGGGTGTCAAACAAAGCGGCGAAAAATTCACCACCTATGCGCCCTCCGACATCTGGCTGGTCAGCGATTTGTTGAAGGCCGGCGTGATCGTCGAAGCCAAGGCCGAGGAAGAACAAAGCTTCCTCACGCAGATATTCATTTCGTGGTTCCCCATGTTGCTGCTGATCGGCGTGTGGGTGTTTTTCATGCGCCAGATGCAGGGTGGTGGACGCGGCGGCGCATTCTCGTTCGGCAAGAGCAAGGCGCGCATGCTCGACGAATCCAACAACACGGTAACGTTCGCCGATGTCGCGGGTTGCGAAGAAGCAAAAGAAGAAGTCGCCGAGCTGGTGGAGTTTTTGCGTGATCCGTCGAAGTTTCAGAAACTCGGCGGACGCATTCCGCGTGGCGTGCTGATGGTGGGCAGTCCCGGCACCGGTAAAACCCTGCTGGCGCGCGCCATTGCGGGTGAAGCGAAAGTACCGTTCTTCTCGATTTCTGGTTCGGATTTCGTTGAAATGTTTGTCGGCGTGGGCGCGGCACGCGTGCGTGACATGTTCGAGAACGCCAAGAAGCACGCCCCGTGCATTATTTTCATCGATGAAATTGACGCTGTGGGCCGTCAGCGCGGCGCCGGTTTGGGCGGTGGCAATGACGAGCGTGAACAAACACTGAACCAGTTGCTGGTCGAGATGGACGGCTTCGAGGCCAACTCCGGCGTGATCGTGATCGCCGCCACCAACCGCCCGGACGTGCTCGACCCCGCGCTGATGCGGCCGGGCCGCTTTGATCGTCAAGTAGTGGTGCCGCTGCCGGATATCCGTGGCCGCGAGCAGATTCTGCTGGTGCATATGCGCAAGGTGCCAATCGCGCCGGACGTGAAAGCCGATGTGATCGCGCGCGGCTCGCCAGGCATGTCGGGTGCCGATCTCGCCAACCTGGTGAACGAAGCGGCGCTGTTCGCAGCGCGCAGCAATAAGCGGCTGGTAGACATGGATGATTTCGAGCGCGCCAAAGATAAAATTTTCATGGGCGCCGAACGAAAATCGATGGTGATCACCGAGGAAGAAAAACGCGCCACGGCGTATCACGAGTCGGGTCATGCCATCGTCGGCGTGATGCTGCCGGGCATCGACCCGGTGCATAAGGTTACTATTATTCCGCGTGGCCGCGCGCTGGGCCTCACCTGGGTGCTGCCGGAGCGTGACCGCATCAGCCAGTACAAAAATCAAATGCTGGCGCAAATCAGCTTTTTGTTCGGCGGGCGCATTGCGGAAGAATTATTTGTGAATGACATTTCCACCGGCGCATCCAACGACTTCGAGCGCGCGACACAACTCGCACGTGATATGGTGACGCGTTTCGGCATGTCCGATTCGATGGGGCCGATGGTCTACGGCGAAAACGAAGGCGAAGTGTTCCTTGGCCGCTCAGTGACCACACACAAAAGCATGTCGGAATCGACGATGCATAAAGTCGATACCGAAATTCGCCGTATCATTGATCAGCAGTACGCGGTCGCGCGCAAACTCATCGAAGATAACCGCGACAAGGTCGAAGCCATGACCAAAGCGTTGATGGAATGGGAAACCATAGACGCCGACCAGATCAAGGACATCCTCGAAGGCCGCACGCCGCGTGCACCCAAACCGCTGCAATCCGCCACGCCACCGGCCAGTGATCCCACGCCGCCCAGCTCTGCAGCCCCGACGCCGGCGCCGGAGGCGTGATTTTTGAAGGCGTGAACCACAGTGAACGGGTGAACGAGTGAACGGGTAACCCCATTCC
>CAMBGJ010000187.1 GCA_945865805.1 Bordetella parapertussis | reverse complement strand
GTTTTACGGCATGGAGGACGTGATCGCGCAAATCGTCGCTTTTTTCAAGCACGCGGCGCAAGGGCTGGAGGAACGCAAGCAAGTTCTGTATTTGCTGGGGCCGGTGGGCGGCGGCAAGTCCTCCATAGCCGAGCGGTTGAAGCAATTGATGGAAGCCAGACCGATCTACGCGCTTAAAGGCTCGCCGGTGAATGAATCGCCGCTGGGGTTATTTCCGCCCGCGCAATTCGGCGCGGCGCTGGAAGCGGAATACGGCATCCCGCAACGCTATCTCAGCGGCATCATGTCGCCGTGGGCGCTAAAACGGCTCATCGAATTCGGCGGTGATATCTCGCAGTTTCGCGTGGCGCGGGTGCAGCCGTCGGTGCTGCGGCAGATTGCGATTTCCAAGACAGAACCCGGCGACGAGAACAATCAGGATATCAGCGCGCTGGTGGGCAAGATCGATATCCGCAAGCTCGACCAATTCTCGCAAAACGATGCGGATGCCTACAGCTATTCCGGCGGGCTGTGCCTCGCCAATCAAGGCCTGCTGGAGTTTGTCGAGATGTTCAAAGCGCCGATCAAGATGCTGCACCCGTTGCTCACTGCAACGCAGGAGGGCAACTTCAAGGGCACCGAGGGCATTTCAGCGATTCCGTTCAACGGTCTTATTCTGGCGCATTCGAATGAATCGGAGTGGCAGACCTTTCGCAATAACAAGCACAACGAGGCTTTTCTTGATCGCATTTATATCGTCAAGGTGCCGTACTGCCTGCAGGTGACCGAAGAAGTGAAGATTTACAGCAAGCTGCTCACCAACAGCTCACTCGTCAGCGCCCCTGCGCACCCGGCACGCTGGAAATGATGGCGCAGTTCTCGGTGCTGTCGCGTCTGAAAGCGCCGGAAAACTCCAGCATCTACTCCAAGATGCGGGTCTACGACGGCGAAAGCCTGAAAGACCAGGATCCCAAGGCCAAGGCCTATCAGGAATACCGCGACTATGCCGGCACCGATGAGGGCATGAACGGCGTATCGACGCGCTTCGCCTACAAGATTTTATCCTCCGTGTTCAACTACGACCAGACCGAAGTGGCGGCGAATCCGGTACACCTGATGTACGTGCTGGAGCAACGTATCGTGCGCGAAGACCTGCCGGAAGAAATGCAGCGCCGCTATCTTGATTTCATCAAAGGCTGGCTCGCGCTGCGGTATGCCGAATTTATCGGTAAGGAAATCCAGACTGCCTACCTCGAATCGTATGCCGAGTATGGACAGAATATTTTCGATCGCTATTTGACGTATGCCGACTGCTGGATACAGGACGAGGATTTCCGTGACCCGGAAACCGGCGAGTGCTTCGATCGCGCCGCGCTGAATGCCGAGCTGGAAAAGATCGAAAAACCTGCGGGCATCGCCAATCCCAAGGATTTCCGCAACGAAATTGTCAATTTTGTGTTGCGCGCCCGCGCCAATCACGGCGGCAAGAATCCGGTATGGAACAGTTACGAAAAGCTGCGCGAAGTCATCGAGAAAAAAATGTTCTCCAATACGGAAGATCTGTTGCCGGTGATTTCGTTTAATGCCAAGGCTTCGGCAGAGGATGCCGGCAAGCATCAGAATTTTGTCTCGCGCATGGTCGAAAAGGGTTACACCGAAAAGCAGGTGCGCCTGCTTTCCGAATGGTACTTGCGTGTTCGAAAGTCGTCCTGACCGGGGGCAGCAGCCATCGTGATCCATCTCATCGACCGGCGGCTGAACGGCAACAACAAAAGTGCCGCCAACCGCGAACGCTTTTTGCGACGCTATAAGGAGCAGCTGCGCAAATCGGTGAAGGACATGATCGGTGAGCGGTCCATTACCGATATGGACAAGGGCGGCGACGTGCGCATCCCAGCCAGGGACATCGCCGAGCCCCTTTTCCGTCACGGCCCCGGCGGTGACCGCGAACTTGTGCATCCCGGCAATCGCGAATTCGTCAAGGGCGACACCATCAAACGGCCCGAGGGCGGGGCGGGCGGCGCGGGCCGCGAGCCGGGCGCCGACGAGAGTGTGGATGATTTTGTGTTCAGCCTGTCGCGGGAGGAATTTCTCGACATTTTTTTCGAAGATCTGGAATTGCCACGCCTCACGCGCAACGTGCTGGGGCAATCGATCCAGAAGAAATGGGTCCACGCCGGATTCGTCACCGTCGGCGCGCAATGCAATCTGTCGGTGTTGCGTACCTTAAAAATGTCGCTGGGCCGGCGCATTGCAGTGTCGGCCTCGATCCGTGAAAAACTGCGTGAGGCGCAAGAACGTCTGCAACTCGCACGCGACGAAAAAGAGGATGCTGATGCATGCGCATCCATTGCGAAGATTGACAACGAGATTGTGCTGTTGGAAAAGCGCCTGCTGCGCGTGCCGTATCTTGACGAACTAGATCTGCGCTTTCGCAATCGCGTGGCTGTGCCCGCGCCCATCGCGCGTGCGGCGATGTTCTGTCTGATGGACGTGTCGTCGTCGATGGACGAGGCGCGCAAGGATCTCGCCAAGCGCTTTTTCGCGCTGCTGTATTTGTTTTTATCGCACAAGTACGAGCACGTCGATGTGGTGTTTATCCGCCACACCGACGAAGCCGCTGAAGTGGACGAGAAAACGTTCTTTCACGATCCGCGCAGCGGCGGCACCGTGGTGCTCACCGCGCTGGAACTCGCCCAGCGCATTGCGCGCGAGCGTTACGCCGGCAACGGCTGGAACCTGTATGTCGCGCAGGCCTCGGACGGCGATGCCTTTGGTGCGGATGCGGGAAAAAGCGCACGCTTTGTCGAACAGAACCTGTTGCCGATGCTGCGCTACTTCGCCTATATCGAAGTGTGCGAAGGCGGTACGCACGCGAGCAGCCTGTGGGCCGCCTACGAAACCGTGCACAACGAAAATTTCGCCAGGCGGCGCGTCGGCGAGCGCGCCGAAATTTACCCGGTATTCCGCGATCTGTTTAAAAAGGCGCACGCATGAACCCCATTTCGACCGGTTCCGACTGGAATTTCGAACTAATCCAGCGCTATGAAGATGAAATCGGCCAATGTGCCGCGGAGTTCGGCCTGGATACGTATCCGAACCAGATTGAAATCATCACCTCCGAACAGATGCTGGACGCCTATTCGTCGATCGGCTTGCCGACGGGCTATCAGCATTGGTCGTACGGCAAGGAATTCATCGCCAACGAGCAGGCCTACCGCAAGGGGCGGCAGGGTCTCGCCTACGAAATCGTCATCAATTCCGATCCCTGCATCGCCTATTTGATGGAAGAGAATTCGATGATGATGCAGGCGTTGGTGATCGCGCACGCGAGCTTCGGCCACAACTCGTTTTTCAAGGGCAATTTCCTGTTTCGCCAATGGACCCAGGCCGACGCCATTCTGGATTACCTGGTGTTCGCGCGCCGCTACGTGATGGATTGCGAAGAGCGCTACGGCGGTATCGCCGTGGAAGAAATGCTCGACTCCTGCCACGCGCTGATGGATTACGGCGTGCATCGCTATCTGCATCCGGCACCGCTGTCGCGCAAGGCGGAAAAAGCGCGTGTGGACGAGCGCCTTGAACAGGCGCGCCTGCAATACAACGATCTGTGGCGCACCGTGCCCGCCGCGCCCAGCGTACGCGAACCGGCGCAGCATGGAAAACATTCAAAATTTCCCGCCGAACACGAAGAAAACACCCTCTGGTTTGTCGAAAAATACTCCCCGCGGCTGGAGCCGTGGCAGCGTGAAATCGTGCGCATCGTGCGCAAGATCGCGCAGTATTTCTATCCACAGAGCCAAACCAAAGTCATGAACGAAGGCTGGGCCACGTTCTGGCATTACACGCTGATCAACCGCCTCTACGACAAGGGACTGGTCAACGATGCCTTCATGATCGAATTCCTGCAAAGCCACACCAACGTGGTGGGCCAGCGCGGCTTCGATCAGCCCGGTTATGGCGGGATCAATCCCTACGCCCTGGGGTTTTCCATGATGCAGGATTTGCGCCGTATCTGCGAAAAGCCCGAGGCGGAAGACCGCCATTGGTTCCCCGAAATCGCCGGTGCCGACTGGCTGAAGGTGCTGGATTTTGCCATGCGCAACTTCAAGGACGAATCGTTCATTGCGCAGTATCTGTCGCCCCGGCTCATCCGCGAATTTCATTTGTTCGCGGTCGCCGATCACCAGCAGCAACCCATGCTGGAAATCGATAGCATCCACGACGACGCCGGCTACCGGCGCGTGCGCCGACTGCTGTCCGAGCAGCATCAGCGCGACAACTTGGTGCCCAGCATTGAGGTGGCGCGCTACGAAAAGGAAGGCGACCGCTCGCTGGTGCTGGTGCATCAGATGCAGCGTGGCCGCCCGTTGGCGAAAGACGAGGCAAGCGAAGTGTTAAAGCATCTCGAACGGCTGTGGGGGTTTCGCGTGCGGCTGGAGACTGCGACGCAAGACGGCCGTGTGGACGAGGTGCTCGCGCACGCGACCTGATCAACGCCTGCCTCCCGCCGCTCAGACCGTGGCAGTTTCGTTCTCTTTCACCGCATACACATTGGCGATGTCGGTGAGGCCCTTGAATTCAATCGCGTTGCCACAGCCATCGCTCAGTGTCATCAGCATTTGTTCGCGCACGGTGCCGGGCTGCGTGTTACTGGGGCGGTTGATCCAGGCCGCGCCCATTTGTTCAGCGCGCTGGGCGGCTTTCTGAAAATCGGCGAGCGTCATTACCACGCCGAAGTGACGTAGCGGTGTCGCCAGCGCGCCGCCGATCTTGCGGCCCTTGTCGCCCACCACATCTTCCGGCGCGAGGTGCGCGACGATGTGATGACCGAAGAAATTAAAATCCGCGCGGCCTTTCAGCTTGCGGCCTTCGGGACACTGCAGAATCTCGCCGTAAAATTTACGCGCCTGGTCCAGGTCGTTGACGGCAAACGAGAAGTGAAATAATGTGGCGCCCATGTAAGTCTCCTGTGTAACTGGTGGATATGACTGGTACGATTAACCGGTGACGGGAGCATGCTACCCGCGTCTGACAGGGCTCGCAATCGGCGGCCTGCAAAGCAACCAGGTTCGCCGATTCATCGGGAACGTCATTAGAGCGCCCTTGCGCTTCGGTTAGAATTCATTCACGGACATTCCAACGTGGCATTGCATACAGTCCGGCACCAATTATCAGGAACCTCCCATGCAAGCCTGGCGCAACCCTTACAGCATTTCGTTTGATCGCAGTGTGGCTGATTTTATGGCAGGCCGCGACACGCCGCGTGATTTTCTCGAGCGCTGTCTGGATGTGATCTCAAAGCGCGACACCACCGTGCAGGCCTTCGTCACGCTGAATCTCGAAGGCGCACGCAAGGCGGCAGATGCCGCAGGTAAACGCTACAAAGCCGGCAAGCCGCTGTCGATGGTGGACGGCTGCCCGGTGGCGATCAAGGACATCATCGCCACCGCCGACATGCCCACGCAAATGAACAGCCCGGCGTTCAAGGGTTGGCAATCCGGGCAGGACGCCGCCTGCGTGGCCGCGTTGCGCAAGGGCGGTGCGGTGATCATCGGTAAAACCGTGACCACGGAATTCGCCATCGGGTTTTCAGGGCCAACCACCAACCCCTTCGATGCCACGCGCACGCCCGGCGGCTCATCCAGCGGCGCGGCAGCAGCGGTGGGTTCGGGCATGGCACCGGTGGGGTTGGGCACGCAAACGCAGGCCTCCACTTTGCGTCCGGCGTCGTACTGCGGCGCGGTGGGCTACAAACCCAGTCTTGGGCAACTGCACATGGCTGGCGTGCATCCGTTGTCGGCCACCACCGATCATCTGGGTGTTATCGGCGCGACGCTGGGTGACGTATGGCGCGTGGCTTCGCAGATTTCACTCGGCATCGGAAGTCCGGGACGACGCTTTTTGCAGGGCGCAGGCGAGCAAGTGCCCGAGGCGAAAAAACCGCGCAAGCTGATACGCCTGTATACGCGCGGCTGGAGCGAGATCGACAAAGATACCGAGGCGCAGTTTGAATCCACGATTGAAGCCCTGGCCGCCAGCGGCGTAGAAATCGCCAGCCGCGACACCGAGCCCCGCATCGCCGCGCTGGAAAATCTGTTGATGGCCGATGTGGATGGCTCGCTCGATATCGTGGCCTACGAACTGCGCTGGCCGTTTGAAGATTACATCTCACGCTATGGCAAACAAATCGGCGAACGGCTGCATGGTCTGGTGAAGCGTGCCCACGAAATGACGCCGCGCGACTACGAACGCCTACTCGACACGCGCGTTGGCCTGCGGCGACTGTGGCAGGAAACGCTAGCCGACGCGGATGGCTACATCACGCTGGCGGCATCAGGCCCGGCCATCAAGGGGTTCGAATACACCGGCAGCCGCACGTTTCTGGTTTATGGCTCATGGCTCGGCGTGCCGGCGATCAGTTTACCGCTGTTGCAATCGCAGGGCTTGCCGCTGGGCGTGCAGCTTATCGGCGCACCGGATCAGGATGGCGCGCTGGCGGGCGTGGCGAATTGGGTGAACCAAGCCCTGTAGCGTCGACGCCGCTTGTCGGCGAAGCGAGGACTTTTTTGACGCCGATGAACGCAGATTAGCGCCGATTTTTTTCGCGCTTAATCCACGTTCATCGGCGTAAATCTGTATCTAAAAATTTCTTAAAGCATGCGTAAAAACAAATACTTACAATACATCTTCGGTATGGCAATGTGGGGCAGCGCCATCGGCGCTCTGGCCCAACAGTACCCCACGCGCCCGATCCGCTTCATCGCGCCGTATGTGCCCGGCGGCGGCGTGGATTTTGTCTCGCGCGTAATCGCCACCAAGTTGTCAGAGACCATCGGCCAGCAGGTGATCGTGGAAAATCGGCCCGGTGGTGGCACCAATATAGGCTCGGAACTGGTGGCGAGCGCCGCGCCTGACGGTTACACGCTACTGATCGGCGGCGTGCCGAATACGGTGAATCAGTTTCTGTTTAAAAAGCTGCCGTATCACGTCGAAAAAGATTTCGCGCCGGTAACGCAAACCACCACCGCGCCTAACCTGCTGGCGGTGCATCCCTCGCTGCCGGTGCGCAGCGTGAAGGATTTGATCGCGCTGGCCAAAACACGCAAGGGCGAATTGACGTTTGCCTCGGCGGGCATCGACAGCTCCAATCATCTGTCGGGCGAACTGTTTCGCGTGATGGCGGGCGTGGATGTCGTACACGTGCCGTACAAGGGCGGCAGTGCGGCCGTGGTGGATTTGCTGGCGGGCCATGTGTCGATGTATTTCGGCACTACGCCCAGCACCGTGCCGCATGTGCGCACCGGCAAGCTGCGCGCGCTGGCGGTGACCACGTTGAAGCGCTCGCGCGCGGCACCGGATATTCCGACCATGGCGGAAACCGCGTTGCCGGGGTTCGATAACTCCGCGTGGCACGGTTTGCTCGCGCCCGCTGCCACACCACCGGCGGTGATTGACAAGCTGCATGTCGACGTCACGCGTGTGCTGCGTCTGCCGGAAATCATCGAGCGCATGGCGGCACAGGGTGTGGATGTCATCGCGGGCACGCCTGCGGAACTGGCGGCGTTTATCAAGCAGGATCTGGCGAAATATGGCGCGCTGGTGAAGTCGGCGGGTTTGCGTATCGAATAAATTCAGTATCAAGGGAGAATGTATGCAAGGTGTAACTCAAGCAGTGCCCAACTCCACCGGTGCCGCACCGCCCAAACTGATCGCGCCGGCAAAAAACGCCGATTGCCACATCCACATCTACGATGCGCGTTACGCCCACGCGGGCAATCTGGTGCCAAACAGCACGGTGGCTGATTACCGCTTGTTGCAAAAGCGCATCGGCCTTGAGCGCGTGGTGATCGTCACGCCGCGCTGTTACGGCACCGACAACACGGTGACCACCGACGCCATCAGGGAACTCGGTATTAACAACGCGCGTGGCGTGGGCGTGCTACGGCCCACGGTGACCGATGCCGAACTGAAGCAACTCAACGACGCCGGCATTCGCGGCATTCGCTTCACCGTGGGCGACCCGAAAACGGCGGTGGTGTCGATCGACATGATCGAGCCGCTGGCCAAACGCATTGCGGAGTACGGCTGGCACATCCAGCTCAACATGCCGTGCGACAAGATTGTCGAACACGCCGATATGCTGCGGCGGCTGCCGACACAGGTGGTGTTCGATCACCTGGGTCATCCGACAATTGCAGAAGGCATACGCCACCCGTCGCATGCGGTGATTCTTGGCATGCTCGACAGCCGCCGCGCGTGGGTCAAAGTGTCCGGCGCTTACATGAACACCCACGTCGGCCCGCCCACCTACGCCGACGCGACGTTGGTGGCACAGGCGCTGGTCAAGGCCGCGCCGGAGCGCTGCGTGTGGGGCAGCGACTGGCCGCATCCGAGTCCTAAAATCCCCCCGGATGACGCGGTGCTGTTTGATTTGATGAGCGTGTGGGCACCGGATGAAGCGGTGCGTAATCGTATTCTGGTGAACAATCCGCAAGCGCTATACGGATTTCCGCAGTAGTTGCAGGTTGGGGTGATGCAGGAACCCCAACACACACTGTCACCGACTATAGCTGTCGGATAGCGTTCGCGAGCGTTGGGGTTCCTGCGTCGCCCCAACCTACTTTTTAAGCACCAGTCCCATCTCGGTCAGAAACTGCGTCATCTCCGTCTGCTGTGACGCCAGCCATTTGCTCATGTCCGCAGCGTTCATATAAACATCTTCGTACATATTGCGCGTCATGTATTCGCGCCAGCCCGCGCTTTTGTGCACCTTAGCCAGCGTGTCTTCGAGCACTTTCGCCGCGTCGCGCGGTATGCCCGCAGGCGCGACAAAGCCGCGCAGGCCGCCGGCGTGGATGTCGTAGCCCTGCTCTTTCAGCGTCGGCACGTTGGGCAGGCCGGCAAGGCGATTCAGCGCGGGGACGCCCAGCAGCCGCAGCTTTTTGGTTTCGACCTGGCCCATGACTTCGCCGAGATTTTCCGCCGTGGCCTGGATGTGGCCACCCATCACGGCGGTGACGGATTCGGTGCCGCTCTTGAACGACACCAGATTGAATTGCACGCCGGCGGCTTTTTGCAGCTTGTGCATCAAGCCGTGCGCACTACCGCCAGGGAAGGTGATGCCGACGCTGATGGTTTTTGGCTTGGCGCGCGCGGCGTCGAGCAAATCCTTGAGCGTACGGTAGGGCGAGCCTTCGGCCACGGCAATACTGTTCAGATCAAGGCCGATGGCGCCCAGTGGCGTAAATTTATCCACGCCCGCATCGAGCCCGGTACGCAGCGGTACGGTGATCAGGCCAATTGCCGCTTGCATAAAGATGTAAGGGTCGCCGCGCTTGCCGGCGACGTAGGTTTGCCCCACCGCGCCGCCGCCGCCCGCGCGGTTCTGCACGATGATCTGCTGCGGCAGTAGTTTGTCGCGCGCGACGATATCGGCCACCGTACGCGCCACCAGATCGGAGCCGCCACCCGCGCCAGTGGGCGCAACCAGCTCGATGTGACGGGTTGGGTAGCCTTGCGCGAACGCACTTGCCGCAGCGAGTAGCGAGCACGCTGCCGCCGTGAGGAGTTGTAGTGTCAGAGTCATGCGCCCTCCAAAAAAATAATTAAATCAAACACTTGCAATCATACGCCATCATCCTTCAAACCAATCGCCTTGATCAGTTTGCCGAAGCGCGCGAGTTCGCTGTGGATGCGCGCGGTGAGTTGTTGCGGCGTGCTGGCTTCGGCGTCGTAGCCCTGCGCCAGCATGCGCTCGCGATAGCCTTTGGCCTGCGTGATGGCGGCAACCGCGCTGTTCAGGCGCTCGGTGATGTCGCGCGGTGTGGCGCGCGGCGCGTGCATGGCGATCCATTGCGAGATTTCAAACCCCGGCAGCGTTTCGGCCACCGTCGGAAGATTCGGCAGCGTGACATGACGCTTCGCCGAGGTGATCGCCACCGCGCGCAGTTTGCCGGCGGTGACCTGCGTGTGCACCGAACCGGCGGTGGAAAACATCAGCGACACCTGGCCGCCGAGCAAATCCGCCACCGCTGGCCCCGATCCCTT
>CAMBGJ010000186.1 GCA_945865805.1 Bordetella parapertussis | reverse complement strand
TAAATCAAAAATGCCGCCACAGAAATCGACAATCACGTTAACGGTGATTCGCGATTTTAAGGAGAATTCATTATGAGCCACCAAATCATTCCGCTGCGCGCCTTCAGCGACAATTACATCTGGACATTGCGCGATGCCACCCACGCCATCGTGGTCGATCCGGGCGACGCCGCGCCGGTGCTGGCCTATCTGGCAGCCGAAAAGTTGCAGCTCGCGGCCATTATCATCACTCACCACCATAATGATCACATCGGCGGCGTAAAAACGCTGATCGCCGGGCGTGATATCCCCGTCTACGGCCCGCACGACGAGCGCGTGCCGGATGCCACGCAACGCCTGCGCGACGGCGAATCCATCACCTTGCCGCATTTCAATATTGCGCTCACGGTGCTGGAAGTGCCCGGCCATACCCGCAGCCACATCGCCTATTTCAGCAAGGAACACGACATCCTGTTTTGCGGCGACACGCTGTTCGCGGCGGGCTGCGGCAAGCTGTTCGAGGGTACGCCCGCGCAAATGCATGATTCGCTGGGTAAGTTCATGCGCCTGCCCGACACCATGCGCGTGTATTGCACGCACGAGTACACCCTATCCAACCTGCGTTTCGCGCGCGCAGCGGAGCCCGCCAATCAGGCGTTGATGGATTGGGAAGCGCGCGCCAAAGCACTGCGCGAAGTCGATGTGCCGACAGTGCCCACCACCATCGCGCTGGAGCGCGCCACCAACCCCTTCGTGCGCTGCGCCGAGCCGGACATCGTCGCCAGCGCCAGTCAGCGGGCGGGCAAGGCCTTATCCAGCCCGGCGGAGGTGCTCGGTGCCATACGTGAATGGAAAAATACCTTTTAACGTGTAAAGATTGTGACAGTTGCTGCGTAGAGGCATCAAATCAACATCGCAAGATGCTGTTTTTAAAAGAAATAGTTTCTTGACGCTCATCACGTCAAACGCTACCATGCGGCAGCCTAAATGTTCGGAGGAGTCCTGATGACCCGACTTGCGTGCACGTCCGTGCTGTTGTTTGTATTAGCCATGATCAGCGCCGGATGCGCTCAAGTGCCAGGCAGCTACACCGTAGTCGGTGAAGCAACCCCCAACGGGCTGGTCTCCCCCGAGTGGCCGCAGCCCACTATTGATCAAAGCGCCGCCCCCGTGCCGCGCGAACCCACGATCCTGCCGCAAGCAACCCGACCGGCAGACCCACAGGCAAAGCCTGATGCCGCGCGCCGCAACCCCGCACCACGCCGTTATACCCCGCCGCCTGTGCGCAGCGCCAACGCGACCGCCGCCGCTGCCGCACCGCGTGATGTCTGGCAACGCGTACGCAACGGCATGCAAATGCGCCCCGTGGAGAGCTCACTGGTGGGCGATTGGGAAACCTATTACTCCAGCCGTGCCGAGTACTTCGCGCGCATGATCGATAACAGCGCGCACTTCATGTATCACATCGCCAACGAAGTTGAGCAACGCGGCATGCCACTCGAAATCGCACTGCTGCCAATGATCGAATCCGCCTACAACCCGGTGGCCTATTCCAGTGCGCACGCTTCGGGCATCTGGCAATTCATCCCCTCGACGGGCAAGAACTACGGTCTCAAGCAAAACGGGTGGTACGATGGCCGTCGCGACGTGATTGCCGCCACCGGCGCAGCACTCGACTACCTGCAAACCCTGCACCGCATGTTCAACGATTGGGAACTGGCGCTCGCCGCCTATAACTGGGGCGAAGGCGCGGTACAGCGCGCCATCGATCGCAATCAAGCGCGGGGTCTGCCCACCGATTATCTGAGCCTCGCTGCCCAGATGCCCGCCGAGACGCGTAATTACGTGCCCAAGCTGATGGCGGTCAAAAACATCATCGCCAACCCGGCGCGTTATGGTTTGACGCTGGCCGATGTGCCCAACGAACCGTATTTTGAAGTGATCACCGTCAAGCGTCACATTGATCTGCCGCTCGCCGCGCGCTTCGCCGGCATGTCACTGGACGAGTTCAAATTTCTGAATCCCGCGCACAACAAGCCGGTCATCAATGCCGATGTCGCCGAAACCATCGTCCTTCCCAAGCACAAAGTCGCTCAGTTCATGGCGCAAATGCAGCAGCACGCCGACAAGCCGCTGGTATCAATGAAAACCCACCAGGTGCGCGCGGGCGAACGGCCGGAAGCCATCGCAACGCAATACAGCATTTCGGTTGCCGAATTAAACAATCTCAACGGCATCGGCGGTCGCCGCCAGATCGTCACCGGGCAAAACCTGATCGTGCCCAACCATGATGATCTGCAACCCACGCTGGCGGATATGGCGGTGCCCGTCGCCTTCGCCGCTGCACGCCCGGTCTACAATGCCGCCGCCGCACGCAGGGTTACGATCAACAACCGCGGCGGCTCCCAGCGTGCAGCAGTTGCACCCGTGCGGTTTACCGGGCATCGGCAAGCCGTGGTGATCAAGCCCGGCGCGTATAAGGTTGTGCACACCAAACCGGCGGCGACAAAGGTGCGCACGCGGTAGTAACAAGGTTTGAAGTCAATAAAAAAGGCGCTACGGCGCCTTTTTTATTGGCATCACAAGCGAGCTATGCCGCGCTGGCCTGCATCAACGTCCGCGTGTAATCCGACTGCGTGTTATTGAACACGTCGTCTATCGTGCCGCTTTCAATCACCGCGCTATCCTTCATCACCATGATGCGATGGGCCATCGCGCGCACCACGTCAATGTCGTGCGTGACCAGGATATAGCTCAAGCCGTACTTACGCTGCAATTCGCCCAACAGTTCCAGCACCTGCTTTTGTATCGTCACATCCAGCGCGCTGGTGGGTTCGTCCAGCACGACCACTTGCGGCTTGACGATCAAGGCACGCGCGATGGCGATACGCTGGCGCTGGCCGCCGGAAAATTCATGCGGGTAGCGCTGCAACAACGGCTCGACTTCGCCGTTTTCCGATAGCCCCACGTCCTGCAGCGCGCCGATCACGCGCTCGCGGCGTTGCGCTTCGCTTAAATCCGGTTCGTGGATTTCGAGACCCTCGCCGACAATGGCTTCGATGGTCAAACGCGGCGACAGCGACGACAACGGATCCTGAAACACCACCTGTATCTTGCGCCGCAACGCACGCCGCGCGGATTTATTCGCGTTGAGCCACGGTGCGCCGCCGATGCGTATCTCGCCTTGCGTCGCCACCAGATTCAGCACGGCCAGCGCCAACGTGGTTTTGCCCGATCCTGATTCGCCGATCACGCCCAGCGTTTCACCCGGCGCCAGCTCGAAATTAACGCCGCGCACCGCTGTAAATTTGCCCTTCTTGAACCACCCCTGAATGCCCGGCAGATTTTTCGGGTAATCCACCTGAATCTGCTTCGCGGAAACCGCGATGCCCTCGCCCGGCGGCGATACGTTGCGCTCGGGTCGGCTATTGAGCAGTTTTTGCGTATAGGCGTGTTGCGGGCGCTGCGTCACCTCGGCAGTGGCACCCTGCTCCACGATCAGGCCTTTTTCCATCACTGCCACGCGGTCCGAAAAGCGCCGCACCAGATTCAGATCATGGGTAATCAGCAGCAAAGCCATACCGGATTCGGCACGTAATTTGTCAATTAAATCAAGTATTTGCAAACGTAACGCCACGTCGAGCGCGGTGGTCGGCTCATCGGCGATCAACAGCCGCGGATTGCACGCCAGCGCCATCGCGATCATCGCGCGCTGACGTTGCCCGCCGGAGAGCTGATGCGGGTAGCTGCGCGCACGCACTTCGGGCTCCGGGAAGCCCACGCGGTCGAGCGCGGCCACCGCGCCGTTGTGCGCGTCACCAGCGCTCAAGCCTTTGTGCAATTGCAATGACTCGGCGATTTGCCGACCCACGGTGTAGATCGGATTCAGCGCCGTCATCGGCTCCTGAAAAATCACCGCGATGTCGTGGCCGCGCAAGGCCTGCAACGCCTCGGTCTGCATCTGCAACACATTCTTGCCATCAAACACGATCTCGCCGGAGAGACGCGCATTGTCGATCAAACGCAGCAACGACAGCGCCGTCACCGTTTTACCCGAACCGGATTCGCCCACCAGCGCGAGCTTCTCGCCGGCATCCAGCGTGAACGACACGCGATCCACCACGCGGCGCGTGCCAAAATCGATGGCGAGGTCTGTGACTTCGAGCAGGCTCACCGCTTGTCTCCCTCAAGTACCTTGCGCGGATCGAGCGCATCACGCAGCGCATCGCCGATCAGGATCAGCAGCAGCAACATGATCACCAGCACACCGAACGTCGATAGCGAAATCCACCACGCATCAAGGTTGTTTTTCCCCTGATTCAGCAGTTCGCCCAAGCTGGGCGTACCCGGCGGGACACCCAAACCTAAAAAGTCGAGACTGGTCAAGGCGCCGATCGCACCCGCCATTTCAAACGGAATCAACGTCACCACCGGCGTCAGGCTGTTGGGCAGGATGTGACGGCGCATGATCACGATATCGCTTTGCCCCAGCGCCCTGGCTGCGCGCACATAGTCGAGCGTGCGGTTTTTCAGGAACTCCGCACGCACATAGGCCGCAATACCCAGCCAACCGAACATCGACAGCAAAATCACCAACAGCCAGAAACTCGGCGAAAACAACGACGACAGAATGATCAGCATAAACAGCGTGGGCATGGCGCCCCAGATTTCGTTAAAGCGCTCCATGACGATATCTGTCCAACCCGCGAAGTAGCCCTGCACTGCGCCATAACACACGCCGAACACCGTGCACACGCCCGCCACCATCAAGGCAAAAAACACCGAAATGCGAAAGCCGTAGAGCAGCCGCGCGGCGATATCGCGCCCGCCATCATCCGTGCCCAGCCAGTTGTCGCGATCCGGCGGCGACGGCGAGGGTTCGGTGCCAAAATAATTGATCGTGCTGTGATGCGACTTATTCGGCGGATAAAGCGCGAAGTTGCCGGGCTTGGCAAAATTCTCTCGCATCAACGGATCCAGATAATCGGTGGGCGTCGGGAAATCCCCGCCGAAGGTGGTTTCCGGCACCGTTTGCAGCACGGGCAGGTACCACTGCCCGTTGTAACGCGCGACCAGCGGCTTGTCGTTCGACAGCACTTCGGCCAACAGGCTCACGGCGAACAACAGCAGAAAAATCTTCAGGCAACGGTAGCCCAGCCGGTTGCTCTTGAAGCGGCGCCACGCCCGCTGTGTGGGGCTGAGACTCACGGTAGAAGATTTAGCGGGAATTGCGCTCATGGTCAGTCGAACTTCACGCGCGGATCAACCCACAGGTAACTTAAATCGCGTAACAACGTCGTCAGTAACCCTATGATAGTAAAGAGAAAAAGGCTACCCAGCACCACCGGATAATCACGCCGGATCACCGATTCATACGACAGCAAGCCCAAGCCATCGAGAGAAAACAAGGTTTCGATCAGCAACGAGCCGCCAAAAAACGCGCCGATGAAGGCTGCAGGAAAGCCCGTCATGATGGGAATCATGGCATTGCGAAACACGTGCTTCCACAGCACGTCGCGCTCCGCCACGCCCTTGGCGCGTGCGGTCAACACATACTGTTTGCGGATTTCCTCCAGCACCGAATTTTTGGTGAGCATGGTGATCATGGCAAAGCCGCCGAGCACCATCGCCCCCACCGGCAGCACGATATGCCACAAGTAATCGAGCGCCTTGCCCATCGCGGACAATTCATTCCAGTTAACCGAGGTCAGGCCGCGCAAGGGAAACCACTGCACAAAGGTGCCGCCCGCAAAAAAAACCAGCAGCACGACGCCCATCACGAAACTCGGAATCGCATAACCGAGCAAAATCACAAACGTGGTGCCGGTATCGAAGGGCGTGCCCGCGCGCACCGCCTTGCGTATGCCCAAGGGCACCGAAATCAGATACACCAGAAAAAACGTCCACAGCCCCAGCGTGATCGACACCGGCAATTTCTCTTTGATCAGCGGCCACACGTCCTTGTTGTGAAAAAAGCTCTTGCCCAGATCAAAGCGCGCGAACTGTCCGATCATCTGGAAAAAACGCTCGTGCGCCGGTTTGTCAAAGCCATACAACTTTTTGATTTCTTCCACGCGCTTGGCGTCTACGCCCTGACGGCCGCGATAGGTAGACTCCGAACTACCCGCCCCCACCCCTGCCCGTCCGGCATCACGGCCCTGCCATTGCGACACCAACTGCTCCACCGGGCCGCCCGGCACAAATTGAATAATAACGAATGTAATCAATAAGATACCGAACAGTGTCGGGATCATCAGCAGCAGACGTTTGAGTATGTAGGCCCACATGGCGATTCCTGCTTAACCCGATGTTCCCAGGATCAATGTCCCTGCCGTCATTCCCGCGCAGGCGGGAATCCATAACACCGTGTCGGCTGAGGCCAGGTATGGATTCCCGCTTTCGCGGGAATGACGCAGGGGAGGTTTGTTGCTCACTTGGTCTTGCTCCACCACGTGCGGACTATCCAGTCTTCCGCCTGATAGTAAGCCGGCGCCACGGCGGGTTGCTCGAATTTGCCACCGCGATACGCCACGCGAAACGTACTGGTATACCACTGCGGCACGACGTAAAACCCATGCCGCAGCACGCGATCCAGCGCGCGCAGCCGCGCCACCAGCTCCGGGCGGGTAGTCGACGACACCGCCAGATTCACCAGGTAATCGACATTGGGGTCGCGCACACCGATCAGATTGCCGCTGCCTTCGGTACTGGCCGATTTCGAGCCAAAGCGATCGATCAACTCACTGCCAGGCGATTCATCGCCGGGAATACGCACGGTGAAAAAATCGTAATCAAACACATCCAGGCGTTTGTTGATCAGCGCAAAATCCGCCTTGCGGTAATTCAGCTTGATCCCCAGCTTGGCCAGTGCCTGTATATACGGTGCCAACACGCGCTCCTGGCCACCGCTGTCCAGATGCTCAAAGACGAATGCCTCGCCCTTGGCATTGCGCAACGCGCCATCGCGATACGTCCAGCCCGCCTCCGCCAGCAGCTTTTTGGCCTTGACCAGATTTTCACGCAAGCTGCCGGGCGGCTGCGTGGTTGGCGGACGTGGAATAGTTTCATCGAAAATTTTCGCCGGCAATTTGTCGCGCAACGATTCGAGTATGGCCAGTTCATCACCTTCGGGCTTGCCCTTGGCCTCGAAATCGCTGGCATTGAAAAACCCGTTTACCCGCGCCAGCGTGTTGTAGGACAGCCGGCGGTTGATCCACTCGAAATCCAGTGCCAGCCCCAGCGCTTCACGCACGCGCGGATCCTTGAACTTCTCGCGCCGGGTGTTGATCAGGAACCCCTGAAAATCCCCGGCGTTTTTGGTGGCAAGCTCCTTGCGTATCAGTTCACCGCTGTCGAATTTTTTACCCTTGTATACGCGCGCCCATTCCTGCGAGCGGAACACCTGGATGTAATCAAACTCGCCAGCCTTGAAGGCCTCGGCCTGCGCCGTGGTGTCTTTGTAAATCTTATAGGTCACGCGGTCGAAATTGAAGGTGCCGCGCCGCACGTTCAAGTCAGCGCCCCAGTATTTGGGGTCACGCTGATAGGTGATATCGCGGCCGAAATTCACCCGGCCCACCTTATAAGGGCCGCTGGTGATCGGCTCGTCGGTGATGATCTGATCGAAGGCCTTGCCCTTGCCCCAGGCACGGCTGAACACCGGTATGCCGCCCACCAGTATCGGCAGTTCCGCGCTGGTAGAGGTGAAGTCAAAACGCACCACGCGCGGCGCCAACACCACGGCCGCCTTCACCTCGCCGAAACGCACGCGAAATTGCGGCGACGCCTGCTTGCTCATCAGCATGTCGAAGCTGTGCTTCACGTCGTCGGCCAACACCGGCTCGCCGTTGTTAAAGCGCGCCTGCGGATTGATCCGGAAGGTGGCCGATAATTTATCCGCCGCGACCTCGATATCCTCGGCCAGTAAGCCGTAAGCCGTTGTCGGCTCATCGAGCGTGCCGGTGAGCAGCGTCTCGAACATCAGCGTGGATAAACCCGGCGGCGCGATGCCCTTCAACGTGAACGGGTTGTACTTGTCGAAATTGGTAATGCGCAGCGGCGGCACCAGCGAAAAATCGCCACCCTTGGGCGCCTTGGGGTTCACCCAGTCAAAATGCGCGAAGCCCGCCGGATATTTGATATCACCAAACTGCGCATAGGCGTGCGCCCCGTGCGCCACGCCGACGACAGCCTGCAGCGCAAGAAACAGCGCAAGCACCGCCCCCTGCATCATGCCGTAGACCTGTATCGATGAGTACACATAACCTATTGTTTTATATCACTATTTTTAAAAACCTTCCGGGCGCACCCGGTCTTGCGCGCCTGCTGCGTCGATCCCTGTCAATGGGCCGTGGCAATGTGTAATGATACGGTACCGGTTGCATCGCGTAGTCATGAGGATACTTGAAGAACGCTGCTTGCGGCAGCCCTTGTGCGTACACCGGCGGCATCGCTTTTGACGTGATTCGACGAAAGGACACCGTATGAAAACTTTATCGTCCGGTTCACAGTCTTCGCTGACGGCTTCCCGTTCTTTTGCCGATGCTTCTTCCCCGCTGCCGCGTAAAGCGCACGCCACGGGTGCCGCAAGGCTTTCAGCAGTAGCCGTGGCTGCGCTGGCAACCCTGCTCACGCTGCCCGGCACGGCGCACGCGCAGCAGAAATTTCCGGTCAAGCCGATACGCATCGTGGTGGCATTTTCCGCCGGGGGCACCAGTGACATCCTCGCGCGCCTGATCACACAGGGAGTGAGCGAGGCGTGGGGCCACCCCATCGTCATCGAACCGCGTCCCGGCGCTGGCGGTACACTCGCCGCAGCCATCGTTTCCAAGGCCGCGCCCGACGGCTATACGCTGCTGGCGACCTCCGCCTCGTTCCCGATCAGCGTGGCCAGCGGCACCAAGCTGCCCTACGACCCGCTCAAGGATTTTGCCACGGTGGGCGAGATCGGTGACGGCACGCAGGTGCTCGTCGTCTCGCCTTCGTTGGGCGTGAAGACGGTGAAGGAATTCATTGCCCATGCCAACACGCGGCCCAGCAGACTCCTGTTCGGCTCCACCGGTGCGCTGACCTCGACGCATCTGTCCACCGAGCGTTTCCGCAGCGCCGTCGGCATACGCGCAACGCACGTGGCGTTCAAGGGTCAGTCGGAATACGTAATCGAGATCGTGGCCGATCGCGTGCACTTCGGTGCACCGGGGCTGATGGTGGCGCTGCCGTTGATCAAGGACGGCAAGCTCATCCCGCTGGTGGTGGCCACGCCGCAGCGCTCGCCGCTGTTGCCCGATGTGCCGGCCGCACCCGAGGTGGTGCCAGGCTGGGGGCGCGATGGCGGGCAAGCGTGGCTCGCACCCGCCGGCACGCCGATGGCGATCCGCTGGCAAATCAGCAGGGAAATGGCGCGCAACCTCGCTCTGCCTGACATCAAAACGCGCTTGAAGAACATGGGCTTTTTCATCGCCTCCACGTCGCCGGATGAGCACGAGAAAAATCTGCGCGCGGACATCGCGACCTTTACGAAGCTGGTCATAGAGCTGGGGCTGACGGGCAAGTGAGCAGTACGCACAGAGAAACATAAGATGGCGTACATTGATTCGGGTTTCAATGAAAACGCACAGATATGCGCGAACAACAAATTCAAAAGCATCTGCCACAGAGGACACAGAGGACACAGAGAAATTCAAAGACGGCGGTCTCTGTGACCTCGGTGTCTATATTGGACCCTAGATTCAAGACAGCAGTTTAAGCTATAAGCTGTCATGGGGAAGTAGAAGAAATGAGCGAAGCAAAGAAGCGCAAAGTGCATACGCCGGAGTTCAGGGCGAAGGTGGGACTGGAGGCCTTGCGAGGAGCCAAAACGATCAACCAGATCGGTCAAGAATACTTAGGGAAACGCGGATTTAATAAGGAATTTTTCCAACGGAGGATGAGGGCTAAGCGTTAAGTATAGACCGTCAAGCACGAAGAGCGAAAATGAAGCCGCCAGAGCCAACCCAAGTGAGTTTCGCCCAAGCCGAATACGAGAAGAAGAAAAAGCGTACGCGACGCGAAGTATTTCTGGAACA
>CAMBGJ010000185.1 GCA_945865805.1 Bordetella parapertussis | reverse complement strand
TGGCCGCACCAACGATGGCGAACCCGGCACACAGACTTTGTGGAAAGGTTTCCAGGAGCTGATACCCTTGACTGAAATGTATCGAATCATGAAACAACGACCGAGAATTCCAACATCTTCAACACGAAAAAAATGTGGGTAATGATCAGCCCGGAGGGCGAGGGGTGAAAAGCCCTTCGCCCTCCGGGATCAGGGAACACTGAAAGCGGAGCAGAAGGGTTGGGATGAGGGAAGCGGGTTTAGGTGTCACGCGGATATGTAATCCCCAATAGAACAAGGAGTTGTGCTCATGAACGTCCGCATCAAGGTTCTCCCTGTAACCACGGCAATGGCAGCCTGCACCCTGCTGCTGACCCCAAACGCCGCTGCTCAAGCGTGGCCACAGCGCCCGATCCGCCTGATTATGCCTTTCCCGCCCGGCGGCGCCACCGATGCCAATGCGCGGGCACTGGCCAAAGAGATGGAAGGCCCGCTCGGCCAATCCATCATCGTCGACAATCGCGGCGGCGCCAACGGCATTATCGGCAGCGATCTGGTGGCCAAGGCAGCGCCCGACGGTTACACCATGATGCATATCTCGGCGGCCTTCGCCATCAATCCCAGCACCTACAAAAAACTGCCGTTTGATCCGATCCGCGATTTCACGCCGATCACCAACCCCATTGTCGGCAATGGCGCGTTGCTGATCGTGCATCCGTCGGTGCCGGCACGTTCGGTGAATGAACTGATCGCGGTGGCAAAAAAACAGCAACTCATATTTAGCTCGCCGGGCATCGGCAACGTGCTGCATCTGATCAACGAAGCGTTCAACTCGCGTGCCGGTATACGCATGCTGCACGTGCCCTACAAAGGCGCGGGTCCGGCGCTGATCGCACTGCTCGGTGCGGAGGCGCAAGTCATGATAGTGCCGCCGCTAACAGCCACTGTCTATGTCAAGGCCGACCGCCTGCGCGCCTTGGCTTACAGCGGCGCGAAGCGGCTCGACACCCTGCCGGAGATTCCCACCATTGGCGAAGCCGCGTTGCCGGGCTTCCACATCGACACCGGCTGGCACGCTTGGTTTGCGCCGGCAAAAACGCCCGAGCGCATCGTCACGCAGATTTACAACGCCATCCACAAAGCCGTGCAGACGCCGAAGATGCGTGAAGTGTTCATCACCGCGGGTTACCAACCCGTGGCCGATCCACCGGCGGTGTTTCAGAAAAACGTGGCGCTGGATATCAAGCGCTGGGCCGAAATCGTGCGTGCGGCAAATATCACGCCGGAGTGACCCGCGCCGCCTCCGCACGTAAACACGCAAATAAGGGGTAAACCACATGAAAGCACTGGTCATCGGCGGCACCGGGCCTTCCGGGCCGCACATCGTCAACGGCTTGCTCACGCGCGGCTATGAAGTCACCATCCTGCACGGCGGCCAGCATGAGGTTGAATTCGACCAGCCGGTCGAGCACATCCATACCGATCCGCATTTTGCCGAAACCCTGACGCCCGCGCTCGCCGGGCGCAGCTTCGACATCGTGCTGGCGACGTACGGGCGCATGCGCATCATCGCTGAGTTGATGAAAGGCAAAACCGCGCGTTTTATCGGCGCGGGCGGCTCGCGCGTATATGCACAACGCAGCGATCCGCGCTGGGGGCCGCTGGGCCAGCCGGTGCAGTTGCCGGAAGACAGCCCACGTTGCGACGACCCCGCCGGGCCGAAATTCAATTACCTGATGTGGGTAACCGAGGAAGCGGTGATGCAGGCGCACCGCGAGGGCCACTACAACGCCACCTACTTTCGCTATCCGCTGCTCTACGGCCCGCACGCGCCGGGCAATTCTGACTGGAGCATCGTGCGGCGCGTGCTCGATGGCCGCAAGCAATTGGTGCTGGCGACCAACGGTCTATTAAAGCGGCGCGGCTACGCTAAAAACGTGGCGCACGCGCTGCTGCTGGCGGTGGATCAACCCGAGGCCTCGCGTGGGCAGATTTACAACATCCGCGACGAGCAGCAGTACACGCAACGCCAGCACGCCGAATTTATCGCACGGCATTTGAAACACGAATGGACGGTGGTGGAAGCGCCACCAGCACTGGCGCAACAAGTCTACAAAGGTGCCTCGGCATCCTCACGCGATCAGGCCAACGTGGTCGTTGAATTCGACATCACCAAGATCAAGACGCAACTCGGTTACCGCGATCTGGTCACGCCCGCCGAAGCGCTCGCCGCATCAGTGGATTGGCTGGTAGCGAATCGTCTACCGCCGGGTGGTGAAATCGAGCGCCAACTGGGCGACCCGTTTGCTTACGCGGCCGAGGACGAGCTGATTGCTGCCTGCAAGAGCAGTTACGCCGCTGCTGAACGCGTGGCGTTTCCCGATATGCAACTGGGGCATGTTTACCGCCATCCCAAGAAACCTGGCGAAGCGTGGACGCCGCCCGCGCGTCCGTGATGCCCCGCCAGGAAAGTCACTACGCCGCAGCCCGATCCGGATCCACCAGCGGCGCCGTCCACACATCGTAGCCATAGACCCACGTCGGGTCAGTGGCGCTGCGCATCCAGGTATTCTTGCTGGAAGTCTGCTGAATTTCCGCCGTGCGCGGCAAACGGTTGGCTTCATAGCGGAGGAAGGCTTGCACCACGCCATCCGCATTCACGTTCTCCATGCAGCGCGACAGCATCGCCGCGTCTTCGAGTGCACTGGCCGCGCCCTGCGCCATATAAGGCGTCATCGGGTGGCAAGCGTCGCCCAGCAACGTGACGCGGCCCTCGCACCAGCGCGGCAAGGGATCGCGCTCCATCAGCGCCCACTTGTGCACTTCAGGGCAGGCTTCGACGATGGCACGCACTTCCGGGTGAAAGCCTGCATACGCCTCGCGCAGCACGTTGAGATCGCCCTTCTGCGACCATGATTCGCGCCTCATCCACGAGGCATCTTCGGGCTGGCTGGTGACAAAGTACAGTTCGTCGCGGTTGGCAGTGACGTAATACACCACCATGTGCCGGTCCGGCCCCCACCATTTGGTGCGCTTCGGCGTGATGGCGTTGTTGCCCAGCAGCCGCGCCGGATAGGTAGTGCGATACGCCACGCGCCCGGAAAACCGTGGCTTTTCGGGCCCCAGCATCCATTCGCGCACCACCGAGTGCACGCCGTCGGCGCCGATCACCGCGTCCGCCGTCACGCGGCTGCCGTCGGCAAAGGCGAGCGTCACGCCCTGTGTGTTCTGCTCGATGCCGGTCAGCTTGCGATTGAACTGCACCAGGCCCGGCGGCAACACCGATTCAATCGCCGCGTGTAATTCGGCGCGATGCAGCAACAGATACGGCGCGCCGTAGCGGCGCTCGACCTCATCGCCCAGGGTTAGCTCGTTGCTGATCTTGCCACTATCCCACTCGCGGCTGATGCCCGAGGGCGATTGAAACGCCACTTGCCGCAAGCGTGCCTCGGTGCCGAGTTGGCGATGCACTTTCATCGCGTTCGGTGTTTGCTGGATGCCCGCACCCACGCGGCCAAAGCGTGAGGCCTGATCATAAATCGTCACGTCAAACCCCAGCCGCGACAGGAATACCCCCGAACACATACCGCCGATACCGGCACCGACGATGGCGATTGATCCCTTGTTCTTAGCCATGTAAAAATCCCTTTACTCAATAACGATGTTCGCATCCTGTATCACTTTACGCCACTTCGGAATCTCGTTGCGTATGTGGGTGGCGAACTGTTCCGGTGTGCTGCGGCTGACATCCAGCGCCGGGAATTTTTGTTGAAACGCGGCTTGATCAAGCACGCTACCGAATTTCGCGGAGAGCGTGTCGACATGCGTGCGTGGTGTCGCGGTCGGGACCGCCAGGCCGAACCAGATCGTGGTTTCAAAACCCGGCAGGCCTGCCTCGTGCAGCGTGGGCACGTCGGGCGCGGCAGTCGCACGCTTCACGCTGGTCACCGCGAGGACGCGTATCTTGCCCTCGCGCAGATAGTTAAGCCCGCCGCCTTCAAACATCAGATTCACCTGCCCTGCCTGCACATCCACCATCGCCGGCGCCGCCCCTTTGTACGGGATGTGCACCATATCCAGCTTCGCCATCGACTTGAACAACTCACCGGCCAGATGCTGCGAAGTGCCTGCGCCGCCCGAGGCGAAGCTCAATTTGCCGGGCTGTGCACGCGCCAGTGCGATCAAGTCTTTCACCGACCTGGCCGCCACCGCGTTGTGCACCACCAGATACAGCGGCGTCGAAAAGCATAAGGTCACCGGCGCGAAATCACGCTGTGCATCGTAGGGCAACTTCGGCCGCGAAGCCGAGTTGATCGCGAGGCTGGTCACGCTGCCGAAGAACAACGTGTAGCCGTCCGACGTGGCTTTGGCGGCGAGCTGTGCACCGATGATCTGCGTTGCGCCGGGGCGGTTATCGACGATGATCTGTTGCCCCATCGATTCGCTGCTGGCCGCGGCCAGCGCACGCGGGAAAATGTCGCCCAGGCCGCCCGGCGGATACGGCACGATGATACGCAGCGGGCGCGCCGGAAACGGCGCCGCCGTATTTTGTGCTGCGTGAGCCATCATCGTCCCCGTCGCGCAAACTAACGCAGCCACATAGGGCAAAACCTGGCGCACGACGCGCACGCCCTTTCTGTTACGCATGCCGCGCGACCCTACACCGGCAACGGCGGTTCGCTGCCGCCCGCCGGTGCGCCCACCTCATACGCATTCATGTTGTAGGCGAGCACCGCGTAGCAGGCGATGAGATTGGTCAACGTCAGTGTGCCGCGTTGCCCGAAACAGGAGCTGGCTTTATCGAATGTCGCCTTGCTGACCCTGCGGTTGCGCAGCAACTCACGCGTATAGTCGAGCGCGGCCTGTTGATCCGCCGGCAAGCCGGTGATGGGACGTTTGTCACGCATGTTGTCGACGACATCGCCGCTCACGCCGTTCTTGCGTGCGGTGACCGCGTGTGCGTGCCAGATATATACGCAATCCATTTCACGCGCGACGGTGATCATCACCAGCTCCTGCACCGGTTGCGGCAGGCTCGGCTCGTCACGCAGGTAGCGGCGCAGCCAATCCACTTTCTCCGCCACGGCCGGTATGTGCAGCATGACCGAATACGGACCCACGTCCGGAAACACGCCGCGCTTGCCGAGAAAACGCTCGACCTCGGGCTTTTCGCTTTCGCTGAAATTATTGGGGGTAACTGTCGGGATGCGGGCCATGAGATCTCCAAGTGTTGGTGCGGGTTTGCGGGTAAATAGTCTAAAGCACGGCATGCGATTTTGACGGCGCTGATGCGCAATAAAAAATATCAATAAAATCAATGAGTTACATTACCGCTCCCTTCGGCGCCGACAAACCATTTCCATATACTGTGCACCACCATGGACGCCGCGCAGCGCGGCCACTATGATGAATCCATGCACGCACGCAACCGGAGAAACCGATGCAGGCCAAAAAACACCAACCCATAGCAGCCCCCTGCGCCTGGACGGGCGCGGAGATGAAACACCGCACTGACTGGCTGCGGCCCTTTAGCACCGCCGAGCTGGCGGAAATCGATAGTGCCTTGCAGGCGGTCAAGCGCCGCGGCATCGATCTTTTCGACATCGAGAAAAACGATTTTCCGCTGCCGCATTTCACCCAAGGCCTGACGAAAATTTCGCAGGAACTGGAAAGCGGCAGTGGCTTGATCCTGCTGCGCGGCCTGCCGCTGTCGTATACCCCGGCGGATTTGGAGATCGTGTATTGGGGCCTCGGCACGCATCTGGGTACGGCGTTGTCGCAAAACAAAACCGGTGAGCTGTTCGGCGTCGTCAAAGATTTTCAGGAGCCGTATGTCAACACCACGCGGCGCGGCTCGAAGACCAACGCCGGCTTGCAGTTTCACAGCGATCGTTGCGATATCGTGGGCCTGCTGTGCGTGCGCAAGGCGCGCGAAGGTGGCGCCAGCCGTATCGTCAGTTCAGTCGCCATCCACAATGAAATTCTGCGCCGCCGCCCGGACTTGATGGACACCTATTACGAGAACTGGGTGCATAGCTGGCAGGGCGAAGAGCCGCCCGGCAGCGGACGCACCTATCTGCGGCCCGTGTTTGGTTTTCGCGATGGCTACTTTACGGGCATGTTCTCGCCCGCCTACACCCAGTTCGCACAGGATTTTCCCGAAGTGCCGCGTCACACGCCGCAACAACTCGATGCGCTGGAACTCTACGGCCAGCTCGCGAACGAACTCGCGCTCGACATGCAGTTCGAGCCGGGCGACATCCAGTTGCTCAACAACCACGTGATCTACCATGGCCGCACCAGCTACATCGATTACCCGGAAGAAGACAAAAAGCGTTTGCTGCTGCGGCTGTGGCTGTCGACCGCCGCGCGTCCGCTGCCGCAGGGCTATGAAGAAGTGTTCGGCAACATCGATCTCGGACAGGTGCGCGGCGGCGTGCCGTGCCGTGAAGGCTGGTGGCGCGATGTGACGCAGTTTCGCCGGAATCGTACGGGTATTCACGCCACCAAAGATACCGCGAAAGCGCGCGTTGAGGCTTGTTGAGCTTTGCATATCTGCGTGGCACCTAACCCCGCTGCCCGCCTTCGGCCCCCTCGCCCTCCGGGGAGGGGCGGGGGTGAGGTAAAAGAAGCACCGTGGTTCCATGTGTCGCACGGTTACGTAATTCTCAATCGTTTCGTTGTCACGGTGCTGGGTTGTGTGGCCGCAGGCGCGGCCGCGCAATCCTATCCCGTCAAACCCATACGCATCGTCGTCGGCTTTTCGCCCGGCGGCATCGCCGATGTCTCCGTGCGACTGGCCGCGCCCAGGCTCGGCGAGGCGCTGGGACAGCAGATCATTGTGGAGAATCGCCCCGGCGCTTCGGGGGCGATAGCCACAGAGCGCGTCGCCAGCGCGCCCGCCGATGGCTACACGCTACTCGCGCCCACCGCCGCCGACGCGGTGATACCGGTGATGCGCGCCAAGCTGCCGTATAACCTGGAGCGTGATCTCGCGCCGGTATCGCTGGTGGCAGTGGCGCCCTTTGTGCTGGTGGTGCATCCGTCGGTGCCGGCGCGCAGCGTGAAGGACTTGATTGCACTGGCGCGCGCGCAACCCGGCAGGTTGAGTTACGGCTCGGTCGGCATCGGCACCACGCCGCATTTGTCGGCGGAGGCGCTGAAGGTCATGGCGGGCATCGACATCCTGCACGTGCCGTACAAGGGCGGACTGGACAACGTGATCGCCAATGTCAGCGGCCTCGTTGATATGGTGTTCGCCAGCATGCCTTCGCTGATGCCGGTGATCGGGACTGGCACACCGCGCCTGCGCGCGCTGGCGGTGACCAGCATCAAGCGCGCCTCTTTCATGCCAGCGTTGCCGACGCTGCATGAATCGGGCGTTACCGGTTACGACCGCTCGTCGTGGGTGGGCATACTCTCGCCCGCGAACGTGCCGCGCGACGTCATCACCAAAGTTAACGCGGCGCTGATGAAAACCATCAACACGCCGGAGATACAAGCGTCGTACGGCAAGCAAGGGCTGGAAGCGCAGACCAACACGCCCGAACAGTTCGCGGCGTTTATCGGCAGTCAGCTTGAGCAGAACGCGAAGTTGATCAAGGCGATTGGCCTCAAGGCGGAATAATCGTAACTATTTGTTTTTATTGATAAAAATTTCAGGCACCAAGCAAGGCTAGCCCCCAACCCACTTAACCCGGAAGGCAGAATCGATGAGCAACATACAATTCGGATTGATGGTACGCGGCCAGTTTCCGCAGGGCGAAGATATGGGCGCACGCTTCGAAGAAATGGTCGAACAGGTGCGGCTTGCCGACCAGCTCGGGTTCACCTCGCTCACCAAGGGACTGCATTACTCGTCGCATCCGCTGCAGACATTAAACCAGCTCGTCTTCCTTTCGCGCATGGCGGCCGAAACACGCAAGCTGCGGTTGAACTTCGGGATCATTCTGCTCTCCCTGCATCAGCCGCTGGAAATCGCCGAGCAGCTTGCCTCGCTCGACGTGATATCGAAAGGCCGGGTGATCTTCGGTGCCGGGCTCGGCTACCGCGAGGTTGAACTGGCCGCCTTTGGCGTTCAGCGCAAGCAGGTCGTGCGCCGCTTTACCGAAAACATCGAGGCCATCAAACGCCTGTGGACGGAAGATAAGGTGTCGATGAAAGGCAGCTACTTCGAGTTGCTGGACGCCAACGTGTCGGTCAAGCCAGTACAAAGGCCTCACCCGCCCATCTGGATCGGCGCCAACGCGGACCCGGCCATCGAACGGGCCGCCCGCATCGGCGATTGCTGGTACGTCAATCCCCACAACCGCATGGACACGATCGAGCGCCAGGTCGAGGTCTACAAACGCGCGCTCGACGCCGCCGGCAAACCCTTCCCCGTGGAATTTCCCGGACGCCGCGAATGTTTTGTCGCGGCCACGCGCGAGGAAGCCATCCGCCTGTGCCGACCCTATCTCACCAAAAAATACGAGGTCTACCACGCCTGGGGACAGGACAAGGCGATGCCGGAAGGCGACAACGATCTTGGACTTGCTTTCGACGATTTGATCAAAGACCGCTTCTTCCTCGGCAGCGTGGACGAGGTGGCCGAACAGATTATCAATTACACCCGCAAAACTGGCATCAACCACCATGTGCTGAGCTGCCAGTGGCCGGGCATGCCGCAAAGCATGGCGTTGGATACGCTGCAGTTGCTCGGCAAAGAGGTCTTCCCACGGGTGCGCCAGGGCGTTTGAGACCCTCGCGTGAGACTATCTCAGGAACGCCGCCGAGCGCCCGCTGCCGCAGGGCTATGAAGCAGTGTTCGGCAACGTCGAATGGAGAGCAGGCGCGCGTCGAAGCTTGAGCAGGACGCGAGGTTGATTAGGCGCTCACAGGCGGAAATAAAGTCGTCGCCGCCCGTTTTTTATTTCCGTAACTAATTGTTTTAAAAGGATAATTATGGATACATTGCACTGCACACCGTTGCTGCCATCCGGGTTATTTACGCTGGCGGCAATCGCGTGTTTTGCCAGTGCCGCTTCGGCTCAGCAATATCCCGCCAAGCCCATACGCATACTCGTCGGCTTTGCCGCCGGCGGCCCGAGCGACGTCGGCGCGCGCACCATCGGCCAAAAGCTCACCGAAAAATGGGGGCAGCCGGTGATCGTCGATTTTCGTCCGGGTGCTGCGGGCAACATCGCCACCGACATGGCGGCCAAGGCGCCCGCCGATGGCTATACGCTGATCGCGGCGGCATTCGCACACGCGGTGAATCCCTCTCTGTATGCCAAGCTGCCGTTCGATGCCACCAGGGATTTCGCACCGGTGCTGATGTTTGCCTCGATAGCAAACCTGCTGGTGGTGCACCCGTCGATACCGGCGCGCTCGGTGAAGGAACTGATTGCCTTCGCCAAAACAAAACCCGATCAACTCACCATCGGCTCTGCCGGCAGCGGCACCTCATCGCATCTATCGGGCGAGCTGATGAAAATAATCGGCGGTGTGCGTATCACCCACGTGCCGTATAAGGGCCTCGCCCCCGCGCATGTGGACACCATCGGCGGCCAATTGTCGATGATGTTCGACGGTATCGTCACCGGCGTGCCGGCAGCGAAATCCGGCCGCCTGCGTGCGCTCGGTGTTACCACGGCAAAACGTTGGCAGGGTGCGCCGGATATACCGGCCATCGGAGAAAGCCTGCCTGGGTTTGAAGTGAACTCCTGGTACGGCCTGCTCGCCCCCACCGGCACGCCGCGCGACATCATCACGCGCCTGAATACCGAAGTCGCAAGCTCACTCCGCGAGCCGGATGCTCGCGCGCGACTCTTTTCGATAGGCGCGGAACCGATGAGCAATACGCCGGAGGAATTCGGCGTGTTCATTCAGAGTGAAATGGCGAAGTGGGCGAAGGTGGTTAAGGTGGCGGGGATACGGGTGGAGTAAGCTCCGCGCAGGCTGTTCTTAACCTGAATTTTGCATAAAGAGGGCAAAGAACACCGTAAGTGATTGGTACAATGTGAGTTATCGAGAAACACATTCGTCAACACCAACAGGTCTTTGCCCTCATGGATTCTACGCCAGAACAACTGCGGTTTGCTTCGATTCCGGGC
>CAMBGJ010000184.1 GCA_945865805.1 Bordetella parapertussis | reverse complement strand
CCAGCTCTTGAGCAACGCATATTCGATCCGCGCGAGCGCCCTTGGTACAAGGCGGGCCAAAGCTCGAGCACCCAAACCTGGACTTCAATCTATATCGATTTCAAGACCCTGGAACTGGTGGCCACGCGTGCACGGCGTGTTAATAACGTCGCCGGTGAATTCGAGGGCGTGGTGGCGACGGATTTGTCGCTCGAACACTTGAATCGCTTTCTCAAGAGCCTGAAACTCAGCCCGAATGGCTTTGCGGTTATCGTCGAACCGGATGGCAACATTATCGCGACGTCGCGCGGCCCGCACTTGCGCAAAGGCACCGGTGAGAATAACGAACGCTTGAATGCGGCGTCGAGCGACGACCCGATGATCGTGTCGACCTATCATGCGGTGAAGGCGCTGACTGAACGCAGCGATGCTAAAAAAGGCTCCAGTACCAGCGCGTTTACCGGGCCGGACGGCAAAACCGTTCAGGCGGGTTATGCGCGGTTGCGCGACAAGGCGGGCCTGGACTGGACGATCGCCGTGGCGGTGCCGCGCAGTGACTTTATGCAAAAGGTCACCGACAACGTGCGTCAAACGGCGGCACTGGCGTTGCTGGCGTGCCTGTTCATCGGCGTGATCGGATTTGCAGTGCTGAATGTGATCGCCGGCGAATTGCGCCGTCTGGCGGTGGCCGCGCGCGGGCTAACCGATGGCCTGGCGGGCATGCGAATACCGGTGGATCGTACCGATGAAATCGGCGATCTGGCCAAGTCGTTTGCCGGCATGCAAAAGCAGCTGCTCACCGACCGTTTAACCGGCATCGCCAACCGTGAATCAGTGGTGCGCCGAATTGAGGATCGCATTGTCCGCCAACGCCGCCGCGGTGATAGCCATCCGTTTGCCGTTTTGTTTGTAGATCTGAATCGGTTCAAGACGATAAACGATCAATACGGACACGAAACCGGCGACGCGGTGCTTGCCGAGATCGCGCGGCGCCTGGTGGCCAGCGTGCGTGAGGACGATATGGCCGCGCGATTTGGTGGTGACGAGTTCGTCGTGCTGCTGGATAACGTCGCTAACCGTGTCGATGCCATGAGCGCGCGGGACAAACTGGAGCGCGTCCTGGCCGCTCCATTACAGGCTTTGCAGGGTATTGCCAAGGAATCGCCACTGCCCAGCATCGGCGGGGCCATCGGCGTAGCCATCAGCCCGGACGACGGCCATGATCTCGAAACGCTGCTTAAGCGTGCGGACTACGATATGTATCAACGTAAGCAGGCGGTTGGGTCAAAGGCATCGTAGCCGCCGGCAAAGCCGTATGTCAGCGGGAGAACTTTTTGCGGTTCTCGTCGCTATGGGCCCACGCGGCATAACGCTCGACATCTTCTGACAGCAGCAACCGCGCCGCCACGGCTTGCCGCGCGGCTTCTATCAGCCGTTGCACATAGGCCGCGTGCGTGCCGTAGCGTTCTTCCAGCGACGGGCGCGGATCGTTGCGCGCCTCGCGTTCCGCGCGCGTGGCGGCGAACGGCATGTATGAGCCGTCACGATCGCCCAGTTCGCCCTCGACGTACGGCGCCTTGTAGAGATTCCAGCCGGTATAAGTGCCCAGCGGTACCACGATATCCGGTAGCCGAATGCCGGCGGTTTCGTTGCCGTCGGCATCGACGTTGGTGACCATGGGCCGGTAAGGCTTACTCATGTCCATCGCGGGTTGGGTCCAATCGGTGAGCACGCCGAAGACGTTGACCTTGCGCGCGATGGCCATGCCGGGTATCGCGGGGAATGGCAGGTTTTCCACCGCCACCAGGGTGTTGTCGGCGAGCTGCGGCGTGAGCGACGGCGGCGGTGCCGTGCCGTCAACCCAATCCGACAACGCGATCAGCAAGGCGCGCATCGCGGGCGTGGGGCTATGCGGGTTGCGCGGATTGAGGTTGTTACCCGGCGTGGAGGTCATCCACGCCTGGCCCGCGTGCTGCGTGCCGGCAATGAGGTAGACACGTGCGTTGGTGGGCAACGTCACGTCCTGGGTGCCCAGCGGATCAGTGGTGAGCATCGACGCGCCTTTTTGCCAATACTCCGTGGAGGTATTGCTTTCCATCCACAGCGGATCAAAGCCATCGTTGCGCAAAATGCTGTCCGTTTTGCCGGTGACCGGATCGGTCATGCGCGCAGCGGAAAACGGAAACGCATTCTCCGGCATCATGTGATCTTCGAACTGCGTGCTGGTGCGCCCTGGCTGGCCGAATGCGGCGTTGAGAAACACGCCGCCCACGCCAGCGGTGTGCGACAGCGTGCCGTCGAACACCTTGCGTCCGCGCGTGTCCTGGTTAAAGCCCTCATAGACAAAATCGCGCAGAAAACGCCCGCTTTGCGAAATGCCGAATCCCAGCGTGATCTGGATGCCGCGTGCCGGATTGGGCGCGCCGGTGGCATCGGTGCTTTCGTATTTCATGAACGATATCAGGTCGCGCGCTGCGGCCATGCCGATGCCCAGTACGCGCGGGTCTTTCGCGGGGTAGTGAAATTCGTAGATTGAAGCCGTTACGGGCTTGGTGCCTTCCGGCAACAGGCGAATTTCACGGTCGTTCACATACGCCCAGCCCGAAGCGGGAATCTCCTGTCGGGCATCGGCTTCGCGGCGGCGCACGGTGAGCCGGGCTTGCGATTGATCGGTGGTAAACGCGTTGTGCGTCAGGCGAAACGTTTCGCGCGCGGGCGTGCGGGTGCCACTCACCAGTTCATCGCGGATCACACGCACGATGGGTTTGCCGTTGTCGGTGGCGATGATCGGCTTCATGCCCATGCCGTTATTGGTGCGCGGCGCATCCGGATCCCAACCGCTCCACACGATGGTGTAGCCCATGTTAAACAACAGGCCGTTGCCCGCGTCTTCCAGCGTGCGCGGGTCGTTGGCGTGTGCTGGCGTGGGCGGACGCGCATCCATCAGCCGCCAGTGGATGTTTTTGCGGCCGCGGTTGGTCACGTCATAGACCAGCCGGTTGTTTCCGCGTGCCGCATCCACCGGACGGAGCATGAAAAAATCCGCTTCGTATTCGACGCGGCCTGCGGCGTTGCGTGGCGCTTTGTCGAGGTTGACGATGACCTTGTTGCGTGCATCGGCGGGATCGAGTTCGCCCTTAAAGGTGCCGCGCACGCGCTCGTAGGCACCGCCACTGCCGAAGCTGGCGCCGTCGGCGAAAGGTTCGATGGCGACGATATTGAATTCAAGGACACGGGCGGTTGCGGTATTCATGGGAGTATGGGAAATAAACAGTCAGGCGATTAGGGGGAGCAGGCGCACAGCGCGTTGCAAAGGATGTTGACGGCGTGAGCTCATGATGTCACTTTTTCACGGCTGGTGGGCGCTGTACCTTGGTGCATTTCACTATCGGGCGCGTGGGTCGTGCGCCAGCGCCAGTAGGCCAGTGCAATCGCCAGCCCCGCCTGTGCCGCCACGATAGCCGTGGCCAGTGCCGGATTCTTGAATAAGGGTGGCAGCACCAGATCAGCCACAAAATCAGCGCCCATGGCCTTGAGCAAGGCCGGCACGATACCGTAGAGCAGCAGCAGGTAAAAGGCCGTGGCGGCCTCCACGCGGCGTGGCTGGCGTGCCAGGGCAAAAAACTGAAAAATGGCCGCGTCGCGCACTGCGAACAGCATCACGGCGACGGGCGCAAGGCCGATCTCGTGCAGGAACGAACCGCGGTCGCCGCCGGCCGAGGTGAACGTTGCGCCGAGCGCGAATATCAGGCCGGTTGCCAGCGCCACCAGCCACAGCGGTAATTCCTGCCGCGCGCGCCGCCACTGTGCGCCGTCTATGCGTACGCGCAGGCGCTGCCAAGCGGTGGCACCGCTTTTTTCCGCAAGCAACAACAGGTAAGCAAAGCCGCAGGAGATCGCCACGCCGCAGGCCAATACGCCGAACACCGCGCGCGGATCGTTGGCCTCGCCGCGTATTGCGTATCCGGCCAGGTAGATTGCGGCGAACGCAATAAACGCGGGTAGCGCCCACGGCGTGGTGCGTATTTCCAGTTCATTGCACATGGAGCGGTAGGCGCCCAGTAGCGACCACGCACCGAAGGCCGCCAGCGTGCCGAGCAGCATGTCGATGCGTTGCAGCGTGGCGCCCCACCACAGTACCGGTCGGTCGATTTTGTCCAGCACGGCCATGCCCGGAAAGACCACCACCAACAGAAGGAGGACGATGATCAGGATGCTGGAGCCACGATAACCCACGCCTTTGCGCGCGGCCAATACGCTGGCGTTCAATGCGATGGCGTGCAGCAGCAGCGCGCCGCAAACCAGGGATGCGGCGGTACGCAACACCGGTACCGTCGCGTATCGGGCGGTGGCCAGGTAAATCAGCATTAGGATCAAGCCGCCGTACCAGGCGAATGCGGGCGCACCCAACAACTTGCCCCAGGTCATCGCCCACGGCCCGATGGCCGACATGCGTTGCGCGTCCCAGGTGCGATCGCGCGCTTCTTCCATCACGCTGGCGCCCGCCAGTTGCGTGCCCCACAGCAGGACTATCGCGACAAAGCCGGCCGTTGCTGCCCCGGCGAGATTTTCCATCGCATCCTTGGTGCTGGCGGCCGCGATTAACGCGGCACACAGCGCGATCACCAGCGGTGCGGCCAGCAGGCGATGCGTCGACAGCTCCAGCCACAGATTGCGGCGTAGTTCGGGATTGATGTTATTCATCGCGCCACCTCGCCGATTGAGCGGCGGGCTGCAAAGTGTGCTGCACAGTGAGCTGCACTGAGCGCAGATACGACTGATGCAAGTTCTCGTGCTCCTCGTTGAACGCCGATACCGGCACATCGGCATTGACCAGCGCGCGCAGCACGGCGGATTGTTCGTGGGCGCCACCAGTCACTTCGAGCAGGGTATCCAGTGCGTTGCATTCCAGCGTACGCACGCCGGCCAGTGCCGTAAGTACGCCCGGCAGGTTGGCATAGGGGCGGGCGAGACGCACACGAATCTGTTGCACGGCCAGCCCGCCGCTTTGCGCGTTGGCCGATGCCAGCGGCCGGTGTTCAATAATCTTGCCGCCGCGCAACACCAGCATGTGGGTGGAGTATTCATCCAATTCAGCGAGGATGTGCGAGGACACCACCAGCGTCATGCCTTCGTTCTTGAGGCGTGTGAACAGCGTGGCGAGCGAGTGGCGCGCTTCCGGGTCGAGGCCCGAAGCGGGTTCGTCGAGCAACAGCACTTGCGGCGCGTGTACGATCGCCTGGCCGATGGCGACGCGCTGACGCAGCCCGCGCGACAGGGTGGCGCAGCGCTGTTCCAGACGATCCGCCAGATCCAGCCGCGTCGCGGTTTGCATGACCGTGGCGGCCAGTTTTTCTTCGGTCACGCCGTTGGCGCTGGCCGCATGGGCAAGGCTTTGCTGCACCGTTAGCGCATCATAAAGTCCAAAGAAATCAGATAGATAGCCCATGTGGGCGTGGGCCTCTCGCGGCTCTTCGAGGACATCGATGCCGGCCACGGTGATGCCACCCGACAACGGCCGGTCGAGCCCTGCGATACAACGCAGCAGCGTGGTTTTGCCTGCACCATTCGGCCCGGCAAGCGCAGTGACGCTGCCGCGCGGGATATTGAACGACACGTTGTCGAGCGCGCGCGTGCGGGGGTAGATGTAGGTGACGCCCGCGACAGCGATTGCGGCATCAGTCATCTATGCCGCCGTTCAATCCCAATCCGGCGCACGCCCAGCCGGATTGGCGATGCGGCTATCGGCGCGTGCCAGGGCGTGGAGCCGGCGCATTTCGTCGTCGCTTAACGTGAAGTCGAAGATGTTGAAATTCTCGGCCTGCCGCGCGGCGTTGGACGAACGCGGAATCGGAACCACGTTCGGTTGCTGCAGATGCCAGCGCAGCACGACTTGCGCAACGGTCTTGCCCTTGGCCCGTGCAATTTCCGCGACGGTGGGGTCGTCGATCAACAGACCGCGTCCGAGCGGGCAGTAGGCGGTCATCGGCAGGTTGAGCCGCCGCACCGCCGCGAGCAATTTGCTTTGATCGAGGTACGGATGGTATTCCACCTGCAGACTACTGATGGGTTCCGGGCACAGCCGGATGGCTTCTTCCAGCAACGCAATATTGAAATTCGCCACGCCGATATGGCGGGTTTTGCCGTCGCGCCTGGCCTTGGCGAGCGCGGTCATGGTTTCGCCCAGCGGTATTTTCTCCGGGCTGGGCCAATGCACCATCAGCAAATCGACGTAATCGAGTTTGAGATTGTTCAGGCTCTCGTCGACCATGCGAGCGAAATCACCGGCGCGCAGGTATTCATGCGAAACCTTGGTGACAAGAAAGATGTCGTCACGTGGTATGCCGCTGGTACGGATGGCCTCACCGACGGCTTTTTCGGTGTGGTATTTCCACGCGGTATCGATATGACGGTAGCCGATCTTCAACGCTTGGGCGACGACTTCAGCGTAATCGTCAACGCTGGTGAGGTCGCCGATACGTGAAGTACCGAAGCCGATTTTGGGGATGACAGCGCCGTGGCTGTGAATGACAGGTACAGGGGATGGCATTTTAATTATTTCAATAAAAACAAATACTTATTAGGGAGAAACCCAAATATGTCCTGTGTGAAAGGCGACTTCTTTTCCTGATTGTTCGCGTTATCAGGACACATTTGCATTACTTAGTAATAGGATGGGGCGCGTGAAAGGGCTTTGGCGTGTTTCGGCCATTGGGTCAGGATATTGAACAGTTCTTCACGTTTAAACGGCTTACTCAAAAAATCGTCCATGCCGGCTTCAATGCATCGTTCGCGGTCGTCTGGCAAGGCGTTGGCTGTTAGCGCGATGATGGGAATTTTGTGCGCGGCGTGATGCTCGGATTCCCACGTGCGTATTCTGCGCGTGGCTTCCCACCCGTCGAGGCCGGGCATGTTGCAATCCATCAGAATCACATCGAATTCGCGTGTGGAAGCGGCGTCGAAGGCTTGTAATCCGTTGGCGACGACTGTCGTGCTGCAACCGAAGACGCCGAGCATGGCGTTGGCCACGGCCTGATTGACGGCGTTGTCTTCGGCCAGCAGTACGCGGCAATCGAGCCGGGTGTTATCCGCGATCACAATCTTCTGCGATTGCATCAGTGGCAAGGCTCTCGATAAGGCGTGCGCGGGGATTTCAAACCAGAATGTCGAGCCGCGACCGACTTCGCTGGTGACGCCGATGCTGCCGTGCATCAGTTCCACCAATTGCTGTGAGATGGCCAGTCCCAGCCCGGTGCCGCCGTAAGGGCGCGTGGTGGATTCATCGGCCTGGGAAAAGGGTTTGAACAAATGCGCTAGCGCGTCCGTCGGTATGCCGATGCCGCTGTCGGTCACTTCAAAGCGCAGATGGCGCGTGGGTGCCCGCGTACCGCTGTTCTTGTCATCGACGCCATTGACAGAGCAAACCTTGATCGTCACGCCACCCTGTTGCGTGAATTTGAGGGCATTGCCCACCAGGTTGGTGAGTATTTGCCGCAACCGCGTGGGATCGCCGTGCAGACCTTCAGGCACATCGGCGGCGACATCGCTGACGAGCTGGATGCCCTTCTGGGTGGCCTGCTCGGAAGGCATTGCCATGACATCGCGTATGAGCTCGTGCAGACTGAAGTCGATGATTTCCAGTTCGAGTTTGCCTGCTTCGATTTTGGAAAAATCAAGTATGTCGTTGATGATATGCAGCAGGCTCTCGCCGGACTTGCGGATGGTGCGGGCGTATTCGCGTTCCGTATCCGGCAAATTACTGCCGAGCAACATTTCCGTCATGCTCAGCACGCCATTCATCGGTGTGCGGATTTCGTCACTCATATTGGCGAGGAAATGCGATTTGGCGTGGTTGGCAGTCTCCGCGGCGCTCTTGGCTGCCAGCAGCGCGCGTTCGGCGCTTTTTTGCTCCGTGATGTCCTGTAGCAGCGCGTAAAAACCCAGCACCGCGCCGCTCGCGTCGTGGCGCGGGATAAAGGTATAGGCGGTATCCGACACCTTGCCCGAGCGCGACACATCGTTGTAGGTGCCGGATGCGCGCGTGCCCGCCAGCGCTTTCAACGTGTCTTCGCGATAGCGGGGATGGACATGCTCGCCATGCACTTCCAGCACGGTACGACCAATCAAATCCTCGCGCGGGCGGTTCGCCCATTCGCAAAAGCGCGCGTTGACGTAATCGTAGCGTTCGTCGTCACGAATATACGCGATCATGATGGGCAGCGCGTCGTTGACCAGCCGTATCTGGGTTTCGCGGCTCTGCAGATCGCGGTGCGCCTGGGCCAGTTCGGTTTGCGCCTGGGTGACGGCGTGCATGTCCTCGATGTGCTGCGCTTGTTGGCGTAGCAGGATACCGTCGGCGCGCCGCACGATCAAAAACAATACGGCATACAGCAACAGCAGGATACCGGTGGTCGCGAGCAGAAATTGCCGACTGGCCGTCTGCATGCGCGCGACAAATGGGGTGACATCATCGTAAAGTTCGATAATGGCATTGATGGAATTTCCCTCGCGCCGCACCGGCAAGTAGGTCGAGATCAAGTCGCGTTGCTTAACGGTTTTTCCAAACAACTCGAACGTGTCGCGGTGATTGAGCGCGGTGGTGGTGGTGCCTTCCAAAGCGGCCTTGAAGGCATCATTGTTGGCCTGGGATTGGCCGTTTGTTTTAATTCGCTGGAATACAGCGTGCGGCCTTGAAGATTGTAAAACTTGATTTTCGCAGTGGTGCCGCCGCGTACCAACGCTTGCACCGAGTCATTGATCTTGAGAGTTTGCGGATGTGATCTCAAGGCGTCGTCGTTGAGCCCCGGCGCGATGCGCATCAACTCTTTCAGTTCTGGCCACAGCGTGATCAACAGGGTTTGTGTCAACGATGCGTTGTTGTGATTGCCCAGGGCAAACAGCTCGCGTGCCCGCGTGCGCTCGTCCAACTGCCACAACAACGCAACGACGATCGCGATGCAGATGAAGCTGGCGATGGAAAACGAACGTAACAGCCGGAAGGGCACTGGTGCCGTGGCTGGCATGTGGTTTGCAAGTGGTGTGATTGCCGAGTTCATAAAGACATTGTGCCATTGGCGTGTGCCGCGCGGAAGCCCTATTCCCCTGTATTTCGTTGACTTACTTTGCGGTAAGCGGTGGCGGCCATGTGCTGCATCGTTACCTTACCGGGATGTCCTCGTTGCCACCATTAGGTAGAATTTCCCGCGGTCAGCATAAAGCCGGTTTGCCACGCGCCGTCCATCGGCAGTGCGGCTCCATTGATATGCGCGCCAGGGCCGCTGCACAAGAACACACCAAACGCGGCGATATCCGACGGCATGATCGGCCGCTGGCTCGGCTGCCGTACGCTCATCAGCGTATGCAGGGCTTTTTCGCGGCTGTCACCGGTGGCCGCCATTTGCCGCGTGATCTGGCCTTCGGCGTGCGGCGTTAACACCCAGCCCGGCATCAATGCGTTGATGGTGACGCCGGTCTCCGCGCACTCCAGCGCCACCCCGCGCGTCATGCCGATCAATGCGTGTTTGGCGGTGACGTAATCCACGCGATTGGGCACCGCCATGCGGCCGTGGATCGACGACATATTGATGATGCGTCCCCAGCCGCGCTGCTTCATGCCACGCATCGTCAGCCGGATGGCGTGAAACGCCGCCGACAGATCGACGGCCACGGCGCGATCCCATTCCTCGGGCGGAAAATCCTCGATCTTGTGGTAGTGGCGCACCACCGCGTTGTTGACGAGAATATCCACCGGGCCGAGCTGCGTTTCGGTGGCGCGCACCATGGCTTCGATCTCGGCCGGTTTGCCGACATCCGCGCCGTGATAGGCGATTTTTACGCCATGTTCCGCAGATTCGGTTTCGATGGCGGCCCGCAGTTTTTCAATCGCGGCAGGTTCGCCGAGGCCGTTCATCATTACATTGCAGCCTTCCGCCGCGAACGCGCGCGCGAAAGCTTCGCCGATGCCGCCGGTGGAGCCGGTGACCAGTGCGGTTTTGCCTTTGAGGCTGGGGGAGGAGGTGGCCATGATGTTTTTGTGCGCTAAACGTTAGCCCGAATGTTGCATAAACAATCCGCTCTCAAGCGTTTGACATCATGTGGAATTGAAATCGCTGCATTTGAGAACGACAAGCGCAGTCTACCCTACCCATTAAGTCGGAAGGCGGCGGCGGGTTGGGCAGTGATTGGGAAGGATG
>CAMBGJ010000183.1 GCA_945865805.1 Bordetella parapertussis | reverse complement strand
GAACGCTTCGGCAAGACTCACAGGCTTTTCTGTCTCCATCGCCACTCCAAAAAGACAGAAAACTACACAGCTTTGCGAAAAAGTACAAGCCTTTGACCTTTCTCATAACTATTTCATTCTTATAGGGTTTTGATGCAATTGCCCTGCCGGTCTTGCCGAAAGGCCCTAAACTCGAAGGCCATGGTGAACAAGTTGCATCGCCAGTACGACACGGTAAACTGCGGCACACACCTTCGAGGAGCTACCCCATGATTGTCCGGCTGTTACCCGCCTGCCTGTTGCTGTGCGCCACGGCAAGCGCCGCTTTGGCGCAAACCTACCCGTCGAAATCGATCCGCTTCATCATTCCGTTTCCGCCCGGCGGCCCCACCGATCTGATGGGGCGCGCGGCGGGCGACCGGCTGGCGCGGGCCTTTAACGTGCAGGTCATCGCCGACAACCGTGCTGGTGCTGGCGGCAACATCGGCGCGGAGTTATGCGCAAAATCACCGCCCGACGGCTACACTATCTGCATGATGACCGTGGCACAGGTGATCTCGCCGTCCATCTACAAAAAGATCGCCTTCGATCCGATGCGCGATTTCAGCCATATCACGCTGATGGCGATGCTGCCGAGCATGCTGACCGTGCACCCCGCGTTGCCGGCGAAAACCGTGAACGACATCGTGAAACTCGCCAAAACCAGCCCCGGCCAATTGACCTATGCCTCCACCGGCAACGGCACCAGTCCGCACATGTTGATGGAAATGTTCAGCGCCATGGCGGGTATCAAGATGGTGCACGTCCCGTACAAAGGCCAGGCACCCGCAGTGGTCGATCAAATCGCCGGGCAAATCCAGCTTGCGTTCAACACTGCGGCCACGGTGTTGCCGCAGGTGCACGGCGGCAAGTTAAAGGCCATCGCGATTTCCACGCGCGAACGGTTTCCGCCGATGCCCAACCTGCCGACAGTAGAAGAAGGCGGCATCAAGGGTTTCGACGGCAGCTCGTGGCAATCCGTGGTGATGCCCGCCAACACGCCGCGCGAAATCACTGGCAAGGTGTATCAGGAACTCGCCACCATGTTGAAATCACAAGACACCCGTGACAAATTCCTCGCGCAAGGCGCAATGGCCTCCGGCATGCCACCCGAACAGTTCACCGCCTTCGCCCGGCAGGAACTGGAAAAATGGGCCAAGGTTGCCAAGACCTCCAACATCCGGCTTGACTGAACTCGATCCTCTGCTGCTTGGCGGCGGCGCCATCGCACGGCGCACCGCCAACGGCATCACGCTGGCATTCCCCGTGCTGCGCGCGCCCGGCGCAGCACTCTGCCTGGGCGCGTTCGCGCTGCTGTGTGGCGTGATGCCTGCACTGGGCTTGTCCGCGCTACTGCCGCTGGATTCCGGCAATGCCTCGGCGGTGGTATCGCTGGCGCTGATCGGCGGCTTCGCGGTGCCGTTTATCCTGGCCAGCGTGGTGTTTGCGCTGCTGGCGGTGTACTTGATGGCGAATTCGCTGCACGTGGAAATCGATGCAAAAGGCGCGCGCACGGTGCGGCGTGTGTTCGGCCTCGTCACCAGGACCGCATCGATTTCACGCGAGCAAATCGCCGCCGTCGAACCGCGCATCAGCGCGCGTTATCAAAACGTATTCAGTTCCACGCCGCGTTATGCGCTAGTGGCAAAACATCCTACCGCGCGTGACCAGAATCTCATCGTCGCCGAAGATTTAACCGGGCAAGCGCTGATGATTGAAGTACGCACGCTGGTGTGCGCGACATTGCGTATAGAAATAAATGAATAAAAACAAATAGTTACGATTGATCCCTGGCGAAAATCTGAATCACGCTGGCCGGGCGATCCGCCGGATACACCAGCCGTTGCCCATCCGCTTACCCCCGCCGCATACGGTTGACCCGGTGATTTCGCGGCACTAGACTCATCGTGAATCCACGCGGCTGCGGCCCCATGCAACCCCGTCGACAAACCTTCGATCCTGCAACCTGAGAGAAACTCCCCATGTCTACCCCCACACGCGCTTTCGCCGGCGGTGCCTACTTCAACCCCAAGAACGGCCCGCGCTATGTCGGCGGCTTTTTTCGTAAAACACTGGACGGCGACTTTTCCATGTCGGCATGGCAGTCGCTGACCCGTGGTCTGCCGGAAAATGTCGAGGCACGCGTGATCGTGTTTCACCCGCGCGAGCGGGACGTGATTTATGTCGGCACGCAGGATGGCCCGTATCGCAGCATCGACGGCGGCGACTCCTGGACGCGCCTCGGCTTTCCCGAGCGCAACGTCAAAATCTGGTCGATGGCATTTCATCCGACCCAACCGCAGGTGATGTACGCGGGTGCGGCGCCGGTCGGCCTGTATCGCAGCGAAGACGGCGGCGACAACTGGATCAAACTTAAGGCGGCGTTCGACCCCGGCCATTGCCCGATGGAATTTCCCACGCGCACCATTGGCATCGCTGCCGATGCCGGACGCCCGGACGACGTGTATGCCGCGCTCGAAGTGAGCGGCGTGCTGCGCAGCAGCGACGGCGGCGACACCTGGACTGATCTGTCCGCACATCTGATCAAGCTGTCCGAGGACAACGAACACCTGAAAAGCCGTCTGGGCAGCGACACCGACGCCTCCGGCATGCTCGATTCGCACGCCATCGCCATGAGTTCCGCCAGCAGCGGCAATCCGTTTCTCGCTGTGCGCATGGGCATCTTCCGCAGCCCTGATCGTGGCGTGTCGTGGAGCGATATCGAAGTCGGCCGCCATTCGCCGATGACCTATTGCCGCGACGTGATGGTATCGCCACACGATCCCCGCGTGCTGTATGCGTGCCTGTCGGAATCCTCACGCGGCCAGGTCGGATCGCTGTGGCGCAGCGACGACGTGGGCGCCTCCTGGCGGCGCATGGATCACGGCTTCACCGCGCGCGCGACCATGATGTCTTCGGCGGTCAGTCCGCGCGATGCGGCGGCGGTGTGCTGCGTGTCGCGCTGCGGACAGGTGTTCGCCACGCCGGATACGGGTGCTACGTGGCATGAATCGCAGTTACCGCAGAACGTGCAGGATGTTTACGCGGTGGCATGTGGCTAACAGCGGCCCTTCCCCGCAAAGCGGCCACATGATTTTTGGTCTCTTCGGTGGCGCGCAAGCCGCCGGTTCCACGCTGGGCGCAGGCATGGGCCAGGGTTTCCACGACTACATCGAGTTTCATATCGAGGCGGATGCGCTCGGTTATCACAGCACGTTTTGCGTGGAGCACCACTTCACCGGCTGGACGCAAATTTCAGCGACGCTGAACCTGCTGACATGGCTGGCGGCGCGCACCAAAACGCTGCGCGTTGGCACGGCGGTGATGGTGCTGCCGTGGCACAACCCGGTGCTGCTCGCCGAGCAGGCGGCCACGCTCGATTTACTCTCGGGCGGGCGGCTTGATCTGGGCATCGGCAAGGGTTACCGCCACAACGAGTTCAAAGGGTTCGGCGTGCCAGCGGTCGAAGCGGAAGCGCGCTTTGATGAAGCGCTCGAAATTCTCATCCAGGCCTGGACGCAGAAGGAACGATTTTCCTATCACGGTCGCTTCTGGCAATTCGACGACATCATTGTCGAACCGCCGCCTGCGCAATCGCCGCATCCGGCATTGTGGATGGCGGCAGGCAGCGCACCCGCCATCCGCAAGGTCGCCGAACGCGGCTGCAATCTGCTGCTCGATCAGTTCGCGCAGGCGGAGGTGATCGGCGAACGCATCGCGCTGTTCAAAGCCGAGGTCGAAGCGCGCGGTCGCGTGTTCGACCCCATGAGTGTCGCGGTGGCACGCGATGTGTACGTCGCGCGCGATGCGGCGGATAAACAGGCCGCGCTGGAGCGCGCCGCCCGCATGCGTCAACGCACGATTGATGTGGCGCGCGCACCAGGGCAAACGGGCGGCTCTCATGTGCTGTCGTACGCCACATCGGCCAGCGGCAACGAAGCCGCCGCGCTGTGCGGCAGCCCCGATGAAATCATGCGTAAGCTCGAAGCGTTGAACGCGGTTGGCGTGCGTTACCTGCTGGCGAGCATGGGCGGCGGTTCGCGCGAGTCGCTGCGGCGCTTCGCGCACGAGATCACACCTGCATTTAAGTCGTAACTATTTGTTTTTATTGATATTTTTATAATGCTTCAGCGCTTTGGCGTTTGCCCGTTTAGGCGTTAAACGCCGCCGGTGCTGCCACGCCCTTGATCTGCGTGCGATGCATCAAGCGCCGCTCGGCCGGCGGAAAAGGGTCGCGCCGGTGCATGGTGGTACGGTTGTCCCACAACACCAGATCGCCGACGGTCCAGCGGTGTTTGTAGATGCGGTGTGCGGCAGCCGGGTACTGCCACAGTTCATTGAGCAGCGCCTCGCTATCGTCGAGCGTCAAGCCGGAGATGTAGGACATGCGTCGGCGCCCCAGGTACAGCACCGCGTCGCCGGTTTCGGGAATGCGTATCACCGCCGGATGCAACGTGCCCGGTGCCAGCATCGGGTTGTTGCTGGGCTTCACACCCGCGCGCAGGAAGCCGCCGGAGTTATACGTGCCGTCGTGTTTGACCCGCAACTGCGCGATGCGTTGCTTTAGCGCCGGCGGCAGGTCTTCGTAGGCACCCGCCATGTCGGTAAACCAGGTGTCGCCGCCGCTGGCGGGAATTTCGCGCGCGATCAGCATTGAGGCCAACGGCGGTTTCGCTTCGTAGCTCATGTCGGTATGCCACACCGCCTCGCCATCACCCAGCGCGCCGATCGGCCGCCCGGCGGTATCCTTGACGTTGGACACCACATAAATATCCGGGTAGCCCACCGGCGTCTGGCGGCCATTTTCCTGATTCGGCGGCGAATCCAGCTGCCCGATGCGACGCGAAAACGCCAGCAAGCCATCGTCGGAAATATGCTGCCCCGGAAACGCCAGCAGGCCGCGATGCTGGTGCCACACCTGCTTCACAGCGGCAAACTGCGCATCGTCCAGGCCGCCGAGATCCACGCCGGTAACGGCGGCACCGAATTGCGGTGTTAGTTTTGTCACTTGCATTGACGTTCCCTTTTCAGGCGGTAACAAGGTTGGCCAGTTCTGCGGCCACGGCGATTTGCACACGGCCATGCTCGATCTCGAGTTTCGTGTAAAGGCTACGCGCAAAATCCGTTTCACCGCCGCGCCCGGCCGCTTCCATGTCCGCGCACATCTGACTCATCGCCGTGGCGCCGATATTCGCGCTGCTCGACTTTAGCGAATGTGCCGAGCGCATGATGCCCGCCGCGTCGGCGGCCGCGACGGCTGTTGCGAGCACGGCCATTTCCTTCGGTGATTCGAGCGCATAGAGTTTCAGCACGCGCGCAAGCAGGTCGGGGTTATCGTCACCCTGCAGGTCGCTCAACTGGCGCAGCACGCGCCGGTCGAGCACCACGTCAACCGGCAACTGCCGCGACGTGATGATACGCCCGGTGCGCGTGAGCGCCGCCTGATTGTCCTGCGGCATCCAGCGTTCGATCATTTCCTGCATTTGCTGGCGGCTGAACGGCTTGCCCAGATGGTCATCCATGCCGGCGTTCAGGCAATCCGCGCGATCCTGTGCCATGGCATTGGCGGTCAACGCGATGATCGGCACCCGCTTGCCGGACAACTCTTCGCGCTTGCGGATCTCGCGGGTGGCCTCGAAGCCGTCCATCATCGGCATGTGGCAATCCATCAGGATCAGATCAAACGGCGTGTTTGCGTAAAGCGCCATCGCTTCCTGACCGTTACTGGCCACGGTGACGTTGTAACCGAGAAGATTGTGCACCATGCCCATCGCCACCGCCTGGTTGACCAGATTGTCTTCCACCAGCAGCACCGAACGATGGCTCTTGCCAAGGTCGCCAGGGGCCGACGCATCGCCGGTGGTGCCGCTTTGCGTCTCTGCAGCCATGGTCTGGCCGCCCATCACGCCCACCAGCGTGTCGTACAGCGCGGATTGACGCACCGGCTTCACCAGGCACGCATCCATGCCCGCGCTACCCGCTTCCTGGATGATGGCATGATTGCCCACCGGCGCGAGCATCACCAGTTTGGGCTTACCCAGCGCCGTATCGGCGCGCACCGTGCGCGCGAATCCGAGCGGGCTTTCTTCTGCAAAGCCCATGTCCATGATGACGATATCAAAAGGCACGCCGCGCGCGGCAGCCTGCTTGAGTAACTCAAGCGCCTGACTCAGGGATTCCGCGACACGGGTGACCATGCGCCAGCCGTTTGCCTGCGCCGAGAGTATCCCGCGGCTGACCGCGCTCGATTCAACCACCAGTGCGCGCACGCCTTCCAGTCTCACCGTCGATGCCGCCGTGCTTGATGCCTCGGCCCGCTTGGCAAAAACCGCGGTAAAGCCAAACGTGGACCCGGCACCGGGCGCCGACTCCAGTTGAATACGGCCCAGCATCATTTCCACCAATTGCCTGCTGATTGCAAGCCCCAACCCCGATCCGCCATGCTGGCGCGTGGTGGAGCCGTCGGCCTGCGAGAATTCGTCAAAGATACGGCTTTGCGCCTCCAGTGATATGCCCGGCCCGGTATCCTTGACATCGAATCGCAACGTCACGCGGTCGCTGGCACTTTCGACGCTCGATACACGGATCAGCACCGAGCCCGCCTCGGTGAACTTGATCGCATTGCCCGCCAGATTCGTCAACACCTGCCGTAGGCGCAGAGGGTCTCCCATCAGATTCAACGGCAGATCCGCCGGTATGCTGCAAGCGAGCTCAAGTCCCTTGACGTGTGCGCGCTCGGCCAGCATATCCACCACGTCTTCCAGCGTGCGGCGCACATCCAAATCGATCTGCTCCAGCTCGAGCTTGCTGGCCTCGATCTTGGAGAAATCCAGCACGTCGTTGATGATGCCCAGCAGATTGGTGCCCGAACGATGCACGGTTTCGGCGTACTTGCGCTGCGTACTGGTCAGTCCAGTCTCCAGCAGTAGTTCGGTCATCCCCAGAACGCCGTTCATCGGCGTGCGGATTTCATGGCTCATGCGCGCGAGAAACGAGCTTTTCGCCTGGCTCGCGGTTTCGGCGGTGGCGCGCGCGCTGCGCAGCGCTTCTTCATTGCGATTGCGTTCAGTAACATCGCGCGCCACCGAAATCTTGCCGACGCATTGTCCGGCATCACCGAGCAGCGGCGCCACGGCCACCTGAATCTCGATATGGCCGCCCGCTTTGGTGACAGCCTTGCTGTCGTACGAAAACTTTTCCAGCTTTAACAATCGCTGCATGCGTTCTTTTTCCGATGCTTGGTCACCTTTGCCGGTTTCGCTGACCACATGCCCCAGCACATCGGCGGCGGTATAGCCAAACATGGTGGCCGCGCCGGCATTCCAACTGGTCACCCGCCCCTCGACGTCCGTGGTCCAGATCGCCTCGCTCGACTGTTCGACGATCGACGCCAGCAGGCGATTCTTGGTCTCGCTTTGGCTGAGCGAAGTCAGCAACGTCTCGGTGTTGGTGGCCATGTTATTAAACGCGTCGGCGGCGAGGCGCACCTCTGGCGCGCCAGAGGAATCGATACGCACCGCGTGATCACCCTGGCTAAAGCGGTTCGCACCGGTGGCCAGATCGCGCAGCGTGCTCAGATTGCCGCGAAAAATCAGCCAGATGAATTGCAACATCAAAAATAGCGTAGCCACCACGATCTGCAATTGCTTGACAAATTGTTGCCACAATCGGTTCTGTGCACTCGCGGGATCCATGTTCGCAAACAGCTTGCCGTAGGACACCCCGCCCGCGATGACATCCACGCCGGGATGCTCCGGCAATTCAAATTTCACCGCCTTGATGAACCACGACGGCGCGGTGGATTTCCCCGACGAATCATCCCCGCTCAGCACGCGACCGTCGGCGTCTTTCCACCACAGGCGTTGCACGTCTGTGCGGTTTACCTGCTTCTTGAGAATCTGTTCGATCGCGGCATAATCTCCGACCAAGGCCTGATCCGCCACCACGGGCGCGAGATACTGTAACAACTCACCCTGGTCACGTTGCAGGCGCGTGCTGTTGTCGCTAGCGCCCTCGACCACCAGCAGCGCCGACTGAAGAATACCGCCGGCCACCACCGCGATGCCCACGGTCAGCATCAAACGTGGCACCAACCCCCAATCAGCCCAAAATTCAAACCAGCGCTTTTCCATTCCGACCTCTTGGCATCCTATTTGGCAACCTATTTGGCAACGCCTTAATAATTGGTTAGTCCGTACCCGGCACGGCAACCATCATTGTCGCTTCACCAGCGAATTTTTGAAGAACGTACGATAACCGTCGTAATCACGGTCTTCTGCCGTGACAAATCCAAGCTCACCGGTAGCCTTGAGCAGTGCCGCCGATGTCTCGAGAACTTTGCGCCCCTCCGGATCTTTATCCATCCCCGCGAGCGCCGCCCGCAATGCGGCGATCTTGTCGGCCGGCACGCGTTTGTGCGCCATGAAGCATAGGACCGGATAGAGCGGCGAAGACCATAACGCCCGATACGCGAAACCTTCACGGCGCGCATAACGTTCCAGAATGGTGCCATTGAAGCCGGCCGCCGTGAGTTTACCCACCTTGAGCTGCGCAACCGACGCCTCCTGATTGCCGGTAATCGCCACTTTCACATTGACCTTGGCGCGAAGCAAGGCATCGTAAGGCAAGTAATAACCAGTAAATCCGTCCAGCGACACAAACCCGACATCCTTGCCCTCAAGATCCTGTAGCGTGCGCGCAGGCGAATCGCTGGGCACGACAATTTGCGACTGAACGCCGGGCCCCACTGGGCGGGCAATCACCTGAAACCCGAGACCGTCGCGTTCCGGCGTGAAGAAATGATTGGTATAGAGAAAATCGTAACCACCTTTTTCGGCGATCTGATTGCCTTCGCGCGCATTTTTGGCCAGCTTGAGTTCCAGCGGCACGCCGCTTTTTTTGCTGACGTAGGTGAGTATCGGGTTCCAATACTCCGCAGTGAGCGCGATGGTGCGTTGATTCAGCACGTTGAACGCATAGGGTTTTGCCGGTGCCCCCCCTTGCGTCTGCGCCAGTGTCGCTGGCGGCCAAGTCAGCGCCAAAATCGCCGCCTCCAAGGCAAGGATTCTCAGTTTGATTGTCGTTCTGATTGTCGCGCTCATTGTCACCTCTACCCGCAAAGAATTGCGAACCGATTTCATCATATCGTGCTCCATTTCGTGACACAACCGTAGCTGCGCATCACGCGACCGCCTTCAAAAACAGCATGGCACCGCTAAGCACCAACAGCATACCCACGGCCTTGAGCATGCCGATACTGGTCATGTCCATATGCACCTTATTGCCGGTATACAGACCAAACGCCATCGGCACCAGGCACACCAGGTACGCAACCATCAGTTTGCTGTCGAACAGCAAACCGGCGATGGCAAACCAGATCAGGCGCGCGGCGCCGTCCACCGCGATCAACCACGAAAAAGTGGCCCGCATCTGACTCTTATCGCTAATGCGGCGCGACAGATACATTACGTACGGCGGCGAACCGACGCCAAACAACGCGCCCGTGGCCCCGGCGGCCAACCCTGCGGGCACCGCCCATCCCTTGTTTATCTGCCCGACTGGCTGCAAACCAAATACATTGCGAAAACCAAAAAACATCGTAAAGACCCCCAACGCCACCAGAATCGGCGTCGACGGCAGATTGAGCAGCGCCACCACGCCGATGACCCCGCCCACCAGGCCCGCCGGCAGCAACACCTTGATCTCGCCCCACTGGGTCTGCTTGCGATTGACGCCACCGAGGACCATCGCCGCCGTGAAGTCGAGCGCCAGCAGCAAAGGTATGGCAAACGTCAGCGGGAACGACAGCGCCAGCAGCGGAATCGAAATCAGGCCGGAACCAAACCCCGTGATGCCGCGTATGAAATACGCACTGATCACGATGCAAATGATCATGATCATGTCAGCCATCGCTGCTTCCTAAATTAGACAAGGCGACGCTCGTCGGCCAACAATGGGGATATCAAGAACGGTTTCAATGGGTGTTTGATCGTTATCGCACCGCGAAGTGCCACAGCCGTTTAATAGCTGAGCTCTGACCGCAAGTAACACTTGAACTCCAGCACATTGTTGGAAGGATCGACCACCATGAAGGTCTGGTGTGCGTGCGGTGTATTCTCAAAGCGGCCCGTCGCGCGAACCAGCAACCTGGCATCCAGTTTCTCGACGTGCTCTTTCATGCGGGTGAAGTCTT
>CAMBGJ010000182.1 GCA_945865805.1 Bordetella parapertussis | reverse complement strand
TCGGTAAGCTTGGCGCTGCGCTCATGAATGTCGAAAAAGCTCGGTTGAAGGCGTATGGGCATTTTGCTTTGGCTTCGTCTCGGTGATTTAACCTTACAACGTACATACCCGCCCAACGTTTACAATGTGCCTCGAAATTAAGCTATTTTGAGAGGTGCCCTTAATGTGTTTCCGGCTGTGTACTCGGGCACGGGAATTCGGTGCAGGAAAATCAGTCTTAGTGTGATATCTTTATGAATTCTTCCTGATTGTGATTGAAAACCGTTCGTTGCAGGCGCATCTGAACACGGAAAAGGGACGAGGGGGGCATATGGAAAACACTACTGGTGCTACGGCAAGTCCGATCAAGTTTGAGCGCTACAAGCCGCTCGCCGACGGCGACTGTCTGCCGCGCATACTCGAGGCTAAAAAAACGCTGGGCAAACGCGCGGTGATTCTCGGCCACCACTATCAGCGTGCCGATGTTTACCGGCATGCCGATCTGGTGGGCGATTCGCTGGGGTTGTCCAAGCTCGCCTCGCGCACCGACGCCGATTACCTGGTGTTCTGCGGCGTGCATTTCATGGCTGAAGTGGCTGATATTTTGTCCAAGCCCACGCAAACCGTGATCCTGCCGGACATGAGCGCGGGTTGTTCGATGGCCGATATGGCGAATCTCACCAAGGTGGAGCGCGCCTGGCGTGAGATTGGCGAAGTGATCGATCCCGACGAAAAAATCACCCCGATCACCTACATCAACTCCGCCGCCGATCTCAAGGCTTTCTGCGGTGAGCACGGTGGCATCGTATGCACGTCGAGCAATGCGCGTTCGATATTGCAATGGGCTTTTGCACGGCGCGAAAAAGTGCTGTTCTTCCCCGATCAGCATCTGGGCCGCTGGACGGGGTATCTGATGGATATTCCGCTGGCTGAAATGCTGGTGTGGGATCCGGATCTGCCGATGGGTGGTTTGACCGCACAACAGATCAAGATGGCCAAGGTGCTGCTGTGGAAAGGGCACTGCTCGGTGCACCAGATGTTCCAGGCGTCGCATATTCTGCGCTGGCGCCAGCAGAATCCGACCGGCGCGGTGATCAGTCACCCCGAGTGTAATTTTGAGGTGTGCAAGCTCTCTGATTATGTCGGCTCCACCGATTACATCATCAAAACCATCGCCGCCAACGCGCCCGGTACACGCTGGCTGGTGGGTACCGAGCTGAATCTGGTCAACCGTCTCGCAGAGGAATTCAAGCCGCATGGCAAGGTGGTGCAGTTCATGGCGCCCACAGTGTGCATGTGTTCGACCATGGCGCGCATCGACCCGCAGCATCTGGCCTGGACGCTGGAAAACCTGGTCGCGGGCAAAGTTGTCAATCAGATCAAAGTACCGCAACGCGACGCCGATCTTGCGCGCATCACGCTGGATCGCATGCTGGCGGTCTCCTGAACTTAAGGTTGCAGGGAACGGCGTGCCACGAAAGTGGCACGCCTTTTTTTTATAATCCATGAACCCGTCGCAAATGCCTGCTGCGCGCTTGCGCATCGCAACCTGCAACATCCACAAGGGTTTGTCGATTTTCAACCGGCGGGTGGTGATTCATGCGCTGCGCGATCAGTTGCGCGCGCTCGGCGCGGACCTGGTTTTCCTGCAGGAAGTTTCCGGGCTTAACGACGCCCATGCGCATCGCCACGGCAACTGGCCACACGAGCCGCAGCATGAGTTTCTCGCTGACCCTGCCTGGCGGGACAACGTTTACAGCCACGTATACAGTCATGTCTATGGTCGCAACGCGGTGTACGATCACGGCGAGCATGGCAATGCGATTTTGTCGCGCTATCCGATCGTAAGCTGGGAAAATCAGGATGTGTCGGCGCATCGCTTTGAAAGCCGCGGGCTGTTGCACGCCGAAATCGGCATACCCGATTGGCCGCAGACGCTGCATTGCGTGTGCGTGCATCTGGCGCTCACCGCACGTGGCCGAGGCCGCCAACTGGAGCGTCTGCGTCAGCGCATCGAACGCATGGTGCCTGCTGGCGCGCCGCTGATCGTGGCGGGTGACTTCAACGATTGGCATTGGCGGCACCGCGCGACGCATGAGTTTGCGCATCCGCTTAATATGCACGAAGTGTTCGAGGCCAACGGTGGAAAGCCTGCGTTGAGTTTTCCGGCGCTCTTGCCTTTCCTGCGCCTCGACCGCATCTATGTACGAGGTTTCCGGGTGCTCGATGCGCGCGTGCAGCGCGGACGCGGCTGGCGGCACAGCTCGGATCACCACGCATTGACCTGTGAGTTGGGTTTACTCTAACGGCGCGTATATTTGTAACTAATTGTTTTTATTGATAAAAATTACCATGCGCTCTATTGAAATCAAACATAGGGGCCACTTGTGAGCACGGTCCCGCAATCCAGCGGCGTGCTCGACGAGAGCGATGCCGAGCCCAAAACGCAAAAGCGCAACGAGTGGCGGGTGGTGCCGACGCTGCTGCCGTTTCTGTGGGAATACAAAGGCCGAGTCGCTATTGCGCTGATTTTTCTGGTGACCGCCAAGTTCGCCAACGTCGGCGTGCCGCTGCTGATGAAGGGCATCGTCGATGATTTGACGCCCACGCAGCAGGTACTGGCGGTACCGATGATGCTGTTGATTGCCTACGGTTTTTTGCGTTTCGCCAATACGATGTTTGCCGAGCTGCGCGATATGGTGTTTGTGCGCGTGGCGCAGCGCGCGGTGCGGCGCGTGGCGCTCAATGTGTTCCGCCATCTGCACAGCCTGTCGCTGCGTTTTCATCTGAACCGCCAGACCGGCGGCATGACGCGTGACATAGAGCGCGGTTCGCGCGGTATTTCCACGCTGCTCACCTACATGCTGTTCTCGATTATTCCGGTGATCCTGGAGTTTGTGCTGGTGGCGGTGGTGCTGTTCGCAAAATTCGACTGGCGTTTTGTCGCCGTGACGTTTGGCGCGGTGATCGCCTACATCGCGTTCACGATTTCAATTACCGAGTGGCGTACCGCGATCCGCCGCCGTGCCAACGAGTTGGATTCGCGCGCCAACACGCGCGCAGTGGACAGTCTGCTCAACTACGAGACTGTCAAGTATTTTAATAACGAGGAATTCGAGGCGCAGCGCTACGACGCCAACCTCGTCAGCTACGAGGCGGCGGCGGTCAAAACCGAAGCCTCGCTCGGCCTGCTGAACATCGGGCAAAGCGCGATCATTGCGGTCGCGGCAACCACCCTGATGGTGCTGGCCGCGCAAGGCGTGGCGGCGAAAAACCTTACGATTGGCGATCTGGTGCTGGTCAACGCGTTGCTGATTCAACTGTATATCCCGCTGAACTTTCTAGGCATGGCGTACCGTGAGATCAAGCAGTCGCTGATTGACATGGATCGCATGTTCCTGCTGCTGGAGGAAAACCGCGAAATTCAGGACAAGCCCGGCGCTCAGCCCTTGACCGAAGGGCCGGCAACGGTGCGCTTTGAGAACGTCAATTTCAGCTACGAGCCGGAGCGGCAGATTCTGTTCGACGTGAGCTTCGATATCCCTGCGGGCGCGAAGGTGGCGGTAGTGGGGCACAGCGGTTCGGGCAAATCCACACTGGCGCGGCTGCTGTATCGCTTTTACGATGTCGGCGGCGGCGCCATACGTATCAATGGCGCGGATATCCGCGAGGTGCAGCAATCGAGTCTGCGCGCGGCTACCGGCATTGTGCCGCAGGATACCGTGCTGTTTAACGACACGATCTATTACAACATTCACTACGGTCGTACCGGCGCAGAAAAAGAAGCGGTGCTGGAAGCCGCACGCGCCGCGCACATCCACGATTTCATCGTTAGCCTGCCTGATGGCTACGAATCGCCCGTGGGCGAGCGCGGATTGAAGCTTTCGGGCGGTGAAAAGCAGCGCGTGGCCATTGCGCGCGCGATACTGAAAAATCCGCGCATTCTGATTTTCGACGAGGCGACCTCCGCGCTCGATTCCAAATCCGAAAAAGCCATCCAGGAAGAACTCACGCGCATCGCCCGCGGCCACACCACCCTGGTGATCGCGCACCGACTATCCACCGTGATGGACGCTGATCAGATTCTGGTGATGGATCACGGGCGCATCGTCGAGCGCGGCACGCATCGTGAGCTGCTGGAGCAGAACGCCTTATACGCGCAGATGTGGGCGCTGCAGCAGCAGGAGAAAGAAAAAGAGGCTGATTGATGGATGGATGGATTGCGCGCGTGACTGTCATATCGTCACGTCGCTGCGGATCATTGCTAGCCTGCGGGTAGCACCACGCGTGCCAATGTTCCTTGACTGCCGGCCCCCGCCAGCAGCTTGATGTTGCCGCCGTGGCGTAACACGATTTCACGCACGATCGCCAGCCCCAGCCCGCAGCCGTCCACGCCGGTACCCAGCACGCGATGAAAGCGTTCCAGTACGGCATCGCGCTCGTGTTCGGGAATGCCGGGGCCGTTGTCCTCGACACTGAGATCGATCGCCTGCGCCACGAGTGCCAGACGCACGGTGACGTGACCGCCCGGCTGCGTATAGCGGATGGCGTTGTCGATCAGATTGCCGAGCATTTCACGCAACAGAAAATTGTCGCCGTTGACGTAGACAGGCACTGCGGATTGCGTCGTGCCTTCAAAGCCAAGATCAATGCCGCGCAACAAGGCGCGCGGCACCCACTCGGTGGTGGTGGCGCGCGTGAGATCGGTGATGTCCAGTCGTTTCACTGCCTGCGTGTGTGCGGCTGACGGTTCCGCGCGCGCCAGCGACAGCAATTGATTCACCAGGTGTGTGGTGTGATCCGCCGCCGTCTGCATCTGCGTGAGTGCCGCGCGCGTTTCGCGCGGATCGGATTGGCGTAGCGCGAGTTCGGTTTGCGTGCGCAGGCCCGCGATGGGCGTGCGCAACTGATGCGCGGCGTCGGCGATGAAACGCTGTTGCGAGGACAGCACCGCGCTCAGGCGATCGAGCAGCGCGTTCATCGATTCGATCAGCGGCCGTATTTCCAGCGGCACGCGAGCCACTGGCAGCGGCGACAGATCGCGATGCGAGCGTTGCTCGATTTTATGGCGCAGCACCTGCAGCGGCGCGAGCGCGCGCATCACCGAAAACCAGATCACGATAAACGCCAGCATCGCCACCAGCGCCTGAGGCAGCGCGAAGCCGATCGACAGCTCGCGGATCAAGTCGGTGCGTGCGCGTTGGGTTTCGACGGCGTAAACCGTGACCTGTCCGCGTATATCATCGGTTTCGACCGGCAACTGGATGGCGGCGACACGCACCGGCTGATTGCGGTAGACATCGTCGTAGTAGATCGCCTGCCCGCTGACGGAAGGTACGGCGGGTTTGATATCCGGCTCGCCGGTGATGTACTCGCGATCCGGCCCGGTCACCATGTAATAGAGCTGGCCAGTTTCGCGCGTGCGCAGCATCTGGATCGCGACTTCCGGCAGATCCACATATATGCGTCCGCGCAGCACACGCACCTGGCGACCGATGTCGAGTGCGGATTCCAGCAGGGCGCGATCATAGGCCACGTTCACATAGCGCTTGGCGATGTCGTAATCGATGTAGGCGCTGATCATCCACAGGATGCCCATGGGTATGAACACCCACGCCAGTACCAACCGGCGTAAAGTAGAGCCGCCGCTCATACAGCGTCTTTTTCCTGGTCTTTTTCCATCAGGTAGCCGAGGCCGCGTATGGTGCGTATGACCACGCCCGAGGGTTCGATTTTTTTGCGCAGGCGGTGCACGCACACTTCGATAGCGTTGGCACCGACGTCTTCGCTCCAGCCGTAGAGTTTTTCCGCCAGCTGATCCTTGCTCACCACGTGGCCGCTGCGCATCATCAGCACCTCGAGCACACCGAGTTCGCGTGCGGATAAATCCAGCGGTTGATCGTCTACGGTGACCCGGCGTCCGGTAGTATCTAGATGTAATTTTCCATTTAAAATCAAGTAGTTACCACCTGCCATTCCCCGCCGGATCAGAGCTCGCACGCGGGCTTCGAGTTCCGGCAGCTCGAACGGCTTGGTCATGTAATCGTCGGCGCCCAGATCGAGGCCGCGCACACGATCTTGCAATGCATCGCGCGCGGTGAGGATCAGCACCGGCGGCGTCGGCGAGCGGCGGCGCAGACGCTTGATCACCTCGAAGCCGTCGATGCGCGGCAGCCCCAAATCGAGTATCACCAGGTCGTAGGTCTGCGCCGATAAAGCGTGGTCTGCGGCCATGCCGTCGGTGACGCAATCGACCGCGTATTCCCCGCTGCGCAGCGAGCGCGTGAGTCCATCAGCTAATACCGGGTCGTCTTCAGCGATAAGGATGCGCATGGCAGCAGTTGATTACCAAGTGAATTCAAGTCTATTTGAAGTATAAATACGTAAGTGCTGCGTAAGCTATTGCTGATATTTTTAATGTTATCGGTTTTTGTGGTACGTGATGGTTCGCAGTAGTGTCAGCCGAGCGCTACCACTAAGAGCGTAACCGGATTCAGTAGCCCGATTTTCCTCCTCGGAGGCCAGTAGTTACAGTTATTTGTGCTGAGCAAGTGATTGTATGGTCTCTTTCAACTCCGCCGGGGTTTATCCCAGGTGGATTTTTTTTTGGGCAGTGTGCCGCCGGGCGAGCGCCGAGGTGCGACGCAACAAAATCACCGTCCAAACATAAATTACACTTGAAATATACGCCGTAACCCTGTATTTTTAAGGGATAACTTTAAAAATGCTGGAGGACAATTTGTTGCCAGACCCGTTGCCAAACTTGTTACCCGGTTGGTTCTCAAAAATGCCGCAAAAAATGTCGCGGCCTGTGGGCGCGGTGGTCATGCTAGTGCTTGCGCTGGCTTTTTCGATGACGATAAGCATAGGTGCTTCTCAGGCGGCACCGAATAAACAGCAACAACGCCATACCGTGGCCAAGGCTGCGACCGGCGCGAAATCGGTGCATAAACCCGCGCAAAAGCCCATCCAGCGCTTGGCTGCCAAGCATACCGGCGGCAAGCATCGGGTCGTGCAGCGTGCCGTGGCACCGCCGCCGGAAGTGTTCAATCCTGATGTACTGGATGTGCAGTCCACCGCCGCACTGGTGGTAAACCCGGCCAACAGCAGCGTGATTTACGACAAAAATATTACCGCCGTGGCGTCCATCGCCTCGATCACCAAGCTGATGACTGCGATGGTGGTGCTGGATGCCAAGCTGGCGCTGGATGAATCCATCACACTCACCGAAGACGATCTCGATTACATCAAAAACACCGGCTCACGCCTGCACATCGGCACCACGCTGACGCGCGACGACATGTTGCGGTTGGCGCTGATGTCTTCCGAAAACCGCGCGGCCTCGGCGCTGGGGCGGGCCTATCCGGGCGGCATGGCGGCGTTTGTGAAAGAAATGAACCTCAAGGCGTTGTCGCTGGAAATGTCACGCACCTCGTTCGTGGATAGCACGGGGCTATCGAGCGGCAACGTGTCCACCGCGCAGGATCTGGCGAAAATGGTGACCGCAGCGTATCAATATCCGCTGATACGCCAGTATTCCACCGGTCATGCCCACGCAGTGCAAACGAACAATGGGCGTGCCTTGCAATTTGGCAATTCCAATTCGCTGATTGTCAGCCCCGATTGGCATATCAATGTCTCCAAGACAGGCTACATCCGCGAGGCGGGGCGTTGTCTGGTGATGCACACCACCATCGCCGGATCGCCGATTGTGATTGTGCTGCTCGATTCCTGGGGCCGTCTGAGCCGCGCGGGCGACGCCAATCGCATCAGGAAATGGATTGAATATCACGCCGGGCGTACCGTCGGCTAATTGCGATTAACTGCGGCGTTCCGCTGGACGGCGCGCAGGAGTTGCGTAACACATCCCCTATGTCCGGCACCGCCCCTTACCAATACTACGACCTGCATCCCGACAGCGAAAACTTTCGCGACGATGTATTGATCGGTCTGGCGCAAGCGCGCAAGGCGCTGCCGCCGAAGTATTTTTACGATGCGCGCGGCAGCGAATTGTTTGAGGCCATCTGTGACCTGCCCGAGTATTACCCCACACGCACCGAACTCACGATGATGCAGACGCGCGTGGCGGAAATGGCGCGGCTGCTGGGGCCAGAGTGCTTGCTGATTGAATACGGTGCCGGGTCGGGCCGCAAAACCCGCGTACTGATCGAAGCGCTCGCGCCTGCAGCCTACGTGGCCATCGAGATTTCACGCACCGCTTTGCAGCAATGCGCGGCAGAGCTGGCGGCAGCCTATCCCAGGGTGAAAGTGGCGGCGGTGTGCGCGGATTATTCGCGGCCCATGAGTCTCCCGGCGATTGACGGCATCGCACCGCGGCGGCGGGTGATTTATTTCCCCGGTTCGACTATCGGCAACTTCACGCGACCCGATGCGCTGGCTTTCCTGCGTCACGCGCACGCGCTGGCGGGAACCGGCGGTGCCATGCTGGTGGGAGTCGATCTGAAAAAAGATCCAGCACGCCTGCACGCCGCTTACAACGACGCGCAAGGCGTCACCGCTGCGTTTAACCTGAATCTGCTGGCGCGCATCAACCACGAACTCGACGGCAATTTCGATCTGGCGGCGTTCGAGCATCATGCGTTTTACGACGTGCTCGAGGGTCGCATCGAAATGCACCTGCGCAGCCTGCGCGATCAATCGGTGCGCGTGGCGGGCACCAGCTTCGCTTTTACTCGCGGCGAGACCATACACACCGAAAATTCCTGCAAATATTCGGTGGACGAATTTCAGCAACTCGCACGCCAGGCTGGCTTCGTGCCCGCGCAGTGCTGGTGCGACGAGGAGCAACTGTTTTCGGTGCACTACCTGACGGTATCCGCTTGATGGCGTGGGTGCGGTGGTAGTGACGCAGTAGTCATGGCGATACATCTGATTGTTCTGCTGTGCCTGCTGAATCACGCCTGTTTCAGTGGCAGCCGCATGGTGATGTCGCTCTATGCGCTGGAGCTGGGTGCCAGCCAGTTCACCATCGGCGTGCTGATGGCGCTGTTTGCGATTTGCCCGCTGTTCCTGGCCCTCTACGCGGGCCGTCTGGCCGATCGCATTGGCCGCGCGGTCCGATGATGGTGGGCACCGCAGGCGTCGGCATCGCCATGCTGTTGCCCGCGTTGTTTCCCGGCTTGACCACGCTTTATATCTCGGCGCTGCTGACCGGTTCGGCGTTCCATTTCTTTTTTGTGTCAGTCCACGGCACCGCTGGTGGCGTCGGCGGGCCGGAAAATCGCGCGCGCAACTATTCTCTGGTGAGCCTGGGCTTTTCTGCCGCCGGGCTGATCGGCCCGTTCACGGCGGGGCTTGCCATTGATCATCTGGGGCATTTAAAAGCTTTCACCCTACTCGCGGCGTTTACCCTGATTCCGTTTTTACTGATGTGGCTAAAGCCCGATTTTCTGCCCAAGGCTACGAAATCCACGACCGACAAATCCGGCCAGCGCGCACTCGACCTGTGGCGCGTGCCCAAGCTGCGCGGCGCCTTCATCGCCAGCGGCATACTGTCTGCTGCGTGGGACTTGTTCCAGTTTTATTTTCCGATCTACGGCCACTCCATAGGCTTGTCGGCATCGGTCATAGGCGCGGTACTGTCCACGTTCGCCCTCGCTACCTTCATCGTGCGCACCATCCTGCCCGCGTGGGCCAGACGCACCGGCGAAGCGCAGATACTGATTTACGGCGTATTCATCGCCGCGTTCGCATTCACGCTGTTCCCGTTCTTCGTCAATCCGTGGCTGCTCGCGGGCGCGGCCTTCATCCTCGGCTTGGGCGTTGGCAGCGGCCAGCCGATGTCGATGTCGCTGATCTACGCCCTATCGCCGCCGGGCCGATCCTCCGAAGCCGCAGACCTGCGCGTGATGGTCAACAACGTCGCGCATTTATTCATCCCGCTGTTTTTCGGCAGCGTGGGCACCGCGTTCGGATTCGTGCCGGTGTTTCTGTCGAATGCCGTGATGCTGGCGGGCGGGGGATTGTTCATGCGGCATAAGAATGCCGAGACCGCGCCGCGCTGATGTTTAATTCACGCGCGCCAGAAAATCCACCAGCGCACGATTAAAGATTTCAGCCTGCTCCACGTTCGACAAATGCGCGGCGGATTTGATCACCAGCAGCTTTGATCCCGGCAAATTCGCATGGATCGCGCGTGCCATTTCCGGCGGCGTGCCGTGGTCTTCCTCGCCGACGATGATGAACACCGGGCAGGTGATTTCCTTCAGCCGGTCGAGCGTGTTGACCTTGGCGATGGCGGCACAGGC
>CAMBGJ010000181.1 GCA_945865805.1 Bordetella parapertussis | reverse complement strand
CCGGGGGCAGCCCGGCGGCTGGTCACTTTTCTTGCTCCGCCAAGAAAAGTAACCAAAAGAAGGCGGCCCCCGGTTCGTCGGCCCTACGGGCTCCCCTGCGCTGCTCGCCACGCCGGGCGGCTGCGGAACTCGCCCTCGCGAACAGCACGCGAGGACTCAGACAGTCCTCGCCGACTGCCCCCGGCATGGCAGCGCTGCTCGGCGGCTCTCAGGGGGCTCAGTTGACGCACCTGCGCGCATGCTGGCGTTGGCGTTCTATCTTGCAGCACACCAAAAACCGTAGGTCGGAACGCGTAGCGGTTCCGACAGACAAGGCGGCGTAGCATCGCAAATTGTCGGAACCGCTACGCGTTCCGACCTACGATGGGGGCGCGTACGGTAAAATCCTGTTTTAATTCAAGCCTTTTCCCTCCGTGATCACCATCGCCCTCTCCAAGGGCCGCATTTTTGACGAAACCTTGCCGCTGCTCAACGCGGCAGGCATCGGCACATCCGAAGACCCGGATAAATCCCGCAAGCTGATTCTCGGCACCAACAAACCCGATGTGCGCTTGTTGATTGTGCGCGCTTCCGACGTGCCGACGTATGTGCAATACGGCGGCGCGGATATGGGTGTCGCGGGCAAGGATGTGCTCGACGAGCAGGGTGGGCAGGGTTTGTATCAGCCGCTGGATTTGCGCATCGCGCGTTGCCGCATGATGGTGGCGGTGCGCGAGGGTTTCGATTACGCGGGCGCGGTGAAGCAGGGCGCGCGGTTGAAGGTGGCCACCAAATACGTGCAGACGGCGCGCGAGCATTTCGCGGTGAAGGGCGTGCATGTCGATCTGATCAAGCTCTATGGTTCGATGGAGCTGGCGCCGCTGGTGGGGCTGGCCGACGCGATCGTCGATCTGGTTTCCACGGGCAGTACGTTGAAGGCGAATCACCTGGTGGCGGTGGAAGAAGTCGCGCAGATCAGTTCGCGGCTGATCGTGAACCCGGCTTCGCTAAAGTTAAAGCGCAAGGCGATGCAGCCGATACTGGATGCGTTTGCCAAGGCCGTGGCGTAATAAGCTGACGTAAACATCATGCGGCGTTTTTCCAGTACGGATGCGGATTTTGATGCGCGGCTTGCGGCGCTGCTGGCGTTCGAGTCGGCACAGGATCCGCAGGTGGATGCCACGGTTGCCGCGATACTGGCCGATGTGAAAACACGCGGCGATGCGGCGGTGCTTGAATACACGCAGCGCTTTGACCGCTTGTCGGCAAAAACGCTGGGCGAACTGGAAATCCCTAAGCGCGAGCTGGATGCGGCGTTGAAGGCTTTGCCCGCCGCGCAACGCGACGCGCTCGCTGCCGCCGCCGAACGTGTGCGCGAGTTCCACGAAAAACAATCAATAAAAACAAATACTTACGTTGACTCTGACGGCAACGAGCTGGGGCAGCAGGTTACCCCATTGGATCGCGCGGGTATTTATGTGCCGGGCGGCAAGGCAGCGTATCCGTCTACGGTGATCATGAATGCCACGCCGGCCAAGGTGGCGGGCGTGCGCGAGATCATCATGGTGGTGCCCACGCCCCATGGCGAAAGAAATGCGTTGGTCCTGGCGGCGGCGGCGCTGACGGGTGTTGATCGCGTGTTTGCCATCGGCGGCGCACAGGCGGTGGGCGCGCTCGCATACGGCACGCAAACCATGCCGCAAGTGGACAAAATCACCGGCCCCGGCAACGCCTATGTGGCGGCGGCCAAGCGGCGCGTGTTCGGCGTGGTGGGCATCGACATGGTGGCGGGGCCGTCGGAAATTCTGATTGTGTGCGACGGCAAGACCGAGCCCGACTGGATCGCGATGGATCTGTTTTCGCAGGCCGAGCACGATGAACTGGCGCAGGCGATTTTGTTGTGTCCTGACGCGGTTTATCTGGATAAGGTCGCCGCCAGCATCGAACGCCAGCTTAAGGACATGCCGCGCAAGGACATCATTCGCGCTTCGCTCGATGGGCGCGGCGCGCTGATCAAGGTGCGTGATCTGGATGAAGCCTGCGAGCTGGTGAATCGCATTGCGCCGGAACACCTGGAGCTGTCGGTTGAGGATGCCAGGGCGCTACTGCCAAAAATCCGCCACGCTGGCGCGATTTTCATGGGGCGGTATTCGTCCGAGGCGCTGGGCGATTACTGCGCCGGGCCGAACCACGTGCTGCCGACCTCGCGTACCGCGCGGTTTTCGTCGCCGCTGGGGGTTTACGATTTTCAGAAGCGCTCGAGCATTATTAATGTTTCGCGCGAGGGGGCGGTCAAGCTGGGTGCGATCGCGATGGAATTGGCGCGAGGCGAAGGGCTGCCCGCACATGCAGCTTCGGCGGCGTATCGGATTCCAGGATGAGCCGCTACTGGAGCAAGGTAGTCCACAGCCTAACGCCCTACGTCCCCGGCGAGCAGCCGAAGTTGCCCAACCTGGTGAAGCTCAACACTAACGAAAGCCCCTACGGCCCCAGCCGCAAGGTGCTCGACGCCCTGCGCACGGAAATCGGCGATACGCTGCGCTTGTATCCCGACCCCGCCAGCGACAAGCTGCGCGCGGCGATTGCGAAACGTCACGGCATCACGGCGGATCAGGTGTTTGTCGGCAATGGTTCGGACGAAGTGCTGGCGCATGTCTTCATGGGTTTGCTCAAGCACGACGCGCCGTTGTTGTTCCCCGATATCACCTACAGTTTTTACCCGGTGTATTGCGGTTTGTATGGCATAGATTTCATGCAGGTGCCGCTCAACGATGCCTTTGAAATCGATATCGGCGATTACTTGAAACCCAACGGCGGGATTATATTTCCCAACCCGAATGCGCCCACAGGCCGACTGGTGCCGCTGGCTGAAATCGAGCGGCTGCTCAAGGCCAATACCGATTCCGTGGTAGTCGTCGATGAAGCTTATGTCGATTTCGGCGGCGAGTCCTGCGTGCCGCTGATTCGCCAATATCCGCAATTGCTGGTCACGCACACGCTGTCGAAGTCGCGCGCGCTGGCAGGTTTGCGCGTGGGTTACGCCACTGGCGACACCGGGCTGATCGAAGCGCTGAATCGCGTGAAAGACAGTTTCAATTCCTATCCGCTGGATCGTTTCGCGCAGGCGGGTGCTACAGCGGCGATGGAAGACGATGCGTATTTCGATGCCATGTGCCGCAAGGTGATGGCGTCCAAAACCAAACTGGTTGCCGATATCGAAGCGTTGGGTTTTGAGGTGTTGCCGTCGGCGGCGAATTTTGTTTTTGCGCGTTTTCCGGGCCGTGACGGCGCGGATATCGCGGCAAAATTGCGCGAACGCAGTATCATCGTGCGGCATTTTCGCAATCCGCCGAGGATTTCGCCGTTCATGCGCATTACCATCGGCACCGACGAGCAATGCGCGGGTTTGGTCGAAGCCTTGCGTGATATCGTAAAAGTCAATAAAATCAAATAGTTACGATTTTCCAATAGAGTCCTTAAAATGGCACGGCAGGCGCAAGTCACGCGCAACACCAATGAAACGCAGATCAGCGTGTCGCTGAATCTCGACGGCAGCGGCAAATCCCAACTCGCCACCGGTGTGGGGTTTCTCGATCACATGCTCGATCAGATCGCGCGCCACGGCGTGTTCGACCTCGAAGTCAATGCCCAGGGCGATCTGCATATCGACGCACATCACACGGTGGAAGATGTTGGCATCACGCTGGGTCAGGCTTTTGCCAAGGCCATCGGCGACAAGGTCGGCGTGCGCCGTTACGGGCATGCTTATGTGCCGCTGGATGAAGCGCTGTCGCGCGTGGTGGTCGATTTGTCCGGGCGGCCGGGCCTTGATATGCGCATCGATTTCGTGCGTGCGCGCATCGGCGAATTCGATGTCGATCTGACGCGTGAGTTTTTCCAGGGCTTTGTGAATCACGCGCTGGTCACGCTGCACATCGATAACCTCAAGGGCGACAACGCCCATCACCAGGCCGAGACCGCGTTCAAGGCATTCGGCCGCGCGCTGCGCATGGCGGTGGAGCTTGATCCGCGTATGTTGGGCGTGCCTTCGACCAAGGGTTCTCTTTAGGCAACGGGAGATAGTGAACCGTGAACCGTAACTTCCACCCCGCTGCTTTTACTGTTCACTATTCACTATTAACCGCCGTTACCCGTTAACTATTTACGCCAAGCAAAATGATCGCAGTAATCGACTACGGTATGGGTAATCTGCGCTCGGTGTCCAAGGCCATCGAACATGTTGCGCCAGGTGCCGATGTGCGCGTGACGGATGATCCGTCGGTGGTGCGCGACGCGGAACGCGTGGTGTTTCCGGGGCAGGGCGCGATGCCTGATTGCATGCGCGAGTTGCGCGGGCGCGGCCTGTACGAAGCGGTGATCGATGCGGCGCGTGACAAGCCGTTTCTGGGCATCTGCATCGGCCTGCAAATGTTGTATGAGCGCAGCGAAGAAGGCGACACGCCGGGTCTGGGCGTGTTGCCGGGCCGCGTAAGGCGCTTTGCGCACGACCTGACGGATGCGCACGGACAAAAACTCAAGGTGCCGCACATGGGCTGGAATGAGGTGGAGCAGCGCATCGATCACCCGCTGTGGCGCGGCATCGCGCCCAACGCGCGCTTTTATTTTGTTCACAGTTATTACCCGGAACCCGCGGTGGCTGGGTTGACTGCCGCCGTCAGCCGATATCCGGCGGCGTTTTCCTGTGCTGCGGCGCGCGACAATCTGTTTGCGGTGCAATTTCACCCGGAAAAGAGCGCAGCGGCGGGTTTGCAGCTCCTGGCGAATTTCGCAACATGGTCTCCGGCGGCCAGTGCAATCGGTGCCGCCGCCTGAGGCGCAACAAGAATTTTGCGGCTATAGTATGATGTGCATAACGGATAATTTTTGACTTTGCACACCGCAGACACTGTCGAACCTGCTGAACCGGTTATCGCCTCGCACGCCGCAAGAGCCACTCAAGTCTTACTGCCCCCCCCCGACAACGCCTGCCGCGCGGCCTCGCGCAAAAACGCAAATTCGTTCTACATTCGTTTCCTATCCGTTCCTCCTGTTTAACCACATCGCTCGATCCTATGCTGATTATTCCGGCCATTGATCTTAAAGATGGACAATGCGTGCGCCTGAAACAAGGCGACATGGCCAGCGCCACGATTTTTTCAGATGACCCCGGTGCCACCGCGAAACGCTGGCTGGATCTGGGCGCGCGGCGCCTGCACGTGGTTGATCTGAACGGTGCGTCGGCGGGCAAACCCAAAAACGGTGCCGCGATCAAGGCGATTATTGCCGCTGTCGGTGACAAACTGCCGATACAACTGGGCGGCGGCATACGCGATCTCGATACCATCGAGCAATATCTCGATGCCGGCATCAGCTACGTCATCATCGGCACGGCGGCGGTAAAAACGCCAGGCTTTCTGCACGATGCGTGCACCGCGTTTGTCGGCCACGTGATGGTGGGGCTGGACGCCAAGGACGGCAAGGTTGCGGTGGATGGTTGGTCAAAAATGACCGGGCACGACGTGATCGATCTAGCAAAAAAATTCGAGGATTACGGTGCGGAAGCCGTGATCTACACCGACATCGGCCGCGATGGCATGTTGAGCGGCGTCAACATCGAGGCCACGGTAAAACTAGCCAAGGCGTTGACCGTGCCAGTGATCGCCAGCGGGGGTATTACCAATCTGGACGACGTAAAAGCGCTGTGCGCGGTGCAAGGCGAAGGCATCCAGGGCGCGATTACCGGGCGCGCGGTCTATCAGGGCACGCTGGATTTTGCCGCAGCGCAGAAGCTAGCGGATGAATTGTCGGGTAAACAGTAAACAGTAAACAGTAACCTTTGGGTTTTGCGGTTCACTATTCACGGTTTACTGATCACTATGGGTCTCGCCAAACGTATCATCCCTTGTCTCGACGTCACCGCTGGGCGTGTCGTCAAGGGCGTCAATTTCGTCGGCTTGCGCGACGCGGGCGATCCGGTGGAAATCGCGCGGCGTTACGATGATCAGGGCGCGGACGAGCTGACCTTTCTGGATATCACTGCCAGCAGCGATGATCGTGATTTGATCCTGCACATCATCGAAAGCGTGGCGACGCAGGTGTTCATCCCGTTCACCGTCGGTGGCGGCGTGCGCAGCGTCAACGACGTGCGGCGCCTGTTGAACGCGGGCGCGGACAAGGTGAGCATCAACACCTCGGCGGTGCAGAATCCGCAACTGGTGGCCGATGCTTCGGCGCGGTACGGCGCGCAATGTATTGTGGTTGCCATTGATGCGAAGCGTGTGGTTGGCGAAGGTGCGTTGCGTTGGGAGGTTTACACCCACGGCGGGCGCAAGGCGACTGGCATCGACGCGCTGGAATGGGGTCGCAAAATGCAGGCGATGGGCGCAGGTGAGATTTTGTTGACCAGCATGGATCGCGATGGCACGCGCGTGGGTTTCGATATCGAACTGACGCGGGCGTTTTCAGATATGCTGGAGATTCCCGTGATCGCCAGCGGCGGCGTGGGCAATCTCGAACATCTGGCCGATGGTGTATTGCAGGGGCGTGCCGACGCGGTGTTGGCGGCGAGCATTTTTCACTACGGTGAATTTACCGTGCGGCAGGCGAAGGAATTTATGGCGAAGCAAGGGATTGAGGTCAGACTTTAATGCGTGAACTAGTGAACGGGTGAACGAGTGAACGAGCAAAACCACTTTCGGACTTTGCGCCAGTTACGCGCGCCCGTCACAAAGTGCGTACTGAAACCCGGTACCCGCCATAACAAGCATGGGAACACCCGTTCACCCGTTCACCTGTTCACTCGTTCACGGTCCTCCACATGAACGACACCTGGCTCAACAAAATCAACTGGTCGCAAGACGGCCTGGTGCCCGCCGTCACGCAGGACGCGGCGAGTGGTCGCGTGTTGACGGTGGCGTGGATGAATCGCGAGGCGTTAAAGCAGACTGCCGCGACCGGCGAGGTGCATTACTGGTCGCGTTCGCGCAGAAAGCTCTGGCATAAGGGCGAGGAATCGGGGCATGTGCAAAAGGTCAAATCGATCCGCCTGGATTGCGACGAAGATGTAATCTTGGTCGAGGTGGAACAAGTGGGCGGTATCGCCTGTCACACGGGACGGCAAAGCTGTTTTTTCAACCATCTCGAGGACGGTAAGTGGGTGGCGCTTGACCCAGTGCTCAAGGATCCGAAGGAAATCTACCAAAAATGATCGACCCAAACTTATTGCAACGGCTGGGCGAAACGCTGGCCGCGCGTAAGGCCGCCGATCCCGCCAGTTCGTACGTTGCCGGGCTGATGGCCAAGGGCGAAGACGCGATTTTGCGTAAAGTAGCCGAGGAATCCGCCGAAACCCTGCTGGCCTCCAAAGAGGGTGATAAACTGCATCTGGTGCGCGAAGTGGCGGATTTGTGGTTTCACAGCATGGTGTTGCTGGCGTGGCATGGGTTGACGCCCGGCGATGTGCTGGCGGAACTGCAGCGGCGCGAGGGTGTCTCGGGTGTGGCAGAGAAGACATCGCGTAAGTGAAGTCTTTGACAATACTTTTACGGCTATTCCCTCACCCCTTTCCCCTCTGCTCCGCTTCAAGTGTGCCCTTGTCCCGGTGGGCGAGGGGAAAAGTAGTGCCGTGAACGGTTTATTACCCGTTTACGGGATATTCGACAGGAGAACATCATGGGTTCATTCAGCATCTGGCATTGGCTGATCGTACTGGCCATCATTGTGCTGGTTTTCGGTACCAAGAAACTACGCAACCTGGGCGGTGACTTGGGTGGTGCGGTCAAGGGTTTCAAGGACGGCATGAAGAGCGAGGGCGACAAAACCGCCGACGCTGCGCAGACCGCGCAAGCTGGGCAAACCAAGGGCGAAATCCCGCCTGCCAGCGGCCAAACCGGTAACACGTACGAGGCCGAGGTGAAGAAGGAACCGTCGAAAACGTGATCGCGCATTCGCGTGAACAGTAAACGGGAAACAGTAACCCCGCGCCTTGCGGCGATTTCTGTTCATTGTTCACCGTTCACGGTTTACTGGTTACCAACAACCCATGTTTGACATCGGTTTCTCCGAGATGATCGTCATCGCGGTCATCGCACTCGTGGTGCTAGGGCCGGAAAAACTGCCGCGCGTGGCGCGCACGGCGGGCCATTTGCTTGGGCGCATGCAGCGATACGTGAATGACGTCAAGGCCGATATCAATCGTGAAGTCGAGCTCGACGAATTGCGCAAGCTGCAAAAAGAAATGCAGAACACCGCCAACTCGATTGAGCAGTCGGTCAAAGGTCAATTCGACTCGGTGCAAACGGAATTCAAGCAGATCGGCGACAGCACACAAAAGGCGTTGTCTGATCCCCTGGGTCTGCAAAGCGGCGACCCATCTGCTACGCAAGCGAGCGATCCGGTAGCCGACGCCTTCGCGGATCCGCCGCCGGTGCAGTCACCCGCCGTTCAACTACCGCCGTTGACCGAACCGCCGATGGAAGTCCCCGTCGCGCCGAGAGTCGAAACCGCGCAACTCAAATTGGACCTTGACGATACTTTGCCACGATTCAATGCGCCGCCGCCTGCGGCGCTCGTAAGTTCGCCGCCGCCGCCAGCCGTGGCACCCGCAACCACTAAGGCCTAGCCCCGTGGCGCTCACCGAAGATACCTTTATTTCGCATCTGGTCGAATTGCGTGACCGGCTGATACGTGCGCTGATCGCCATACTGGTGGCGTTCGCGCTGATCGGTTTCTGGCCGACCTACGGCGTGATTTACGATTTCCTGGCGCTGCCGCTGATCAAAACCCTGCCCGTCGGCTCCAAAATGATCGCCACCGGCGTGATAACGCCGTTTCTGATTCCGCTTAAGGTCGGGCTGATGGCGGGCTTTATGCTGGTGCTGCCGTATGTGCTTTATCAGGTGTGGGCGTTTGTTGCGCCGGGGCTCTATTCACACGAGAAAAAGCTGGTGGTGCCGCTGGTGATCAGCAGCACCTTGTTGTTTTTTGTCGGCGTGGCGTTCTGTTATTACTTCGTGTTCGGGCAGTTGTTTTCCTTCATCGCGGGCTTTGCCCCTGCCAGCATCACGCCCGCGCCGGATATCGAGCAATACTTGTCGTTTGTGCTCACCATGTTCCTTGCCTTCGGCGTGGCGTTTGAGGTGCCGGTGGCGATCATCGTGCTGGTGCGCATGGGCGTGGTGTCGATCGCGCAGTTGCGCGAGTTTCGCGGCTATTTCGTGGTGTGCGCGTCGATAGCCGCCGCCGTGGTCACGCCGCCGGACGTGGTGTCTATGCTGGCATTGCTGATTCCGATGTGCCTGCTTTACGAGGCCGGCATCATCGTCGCCAGCCTGATGTCCAAGGTGAAAGCGCCGGAGGAAAAAACCGATGTCGTTGTTGGCACCGATCCGCTGGCGCAGCAAATGGCCGCGATAGAAAAAAAACAAAACAGCGGCGGACGCTAAGTTGTTGTAACTATTTGTTTTTATTGATTATTTTTTCTTCGCCACCTTGGGTCGTTTGCCCACGGTGACCTTCAAATCCAGTTCTTTTTGCGCGCGTATCACGCGCAGCGTGGCGCCGCTACCGGGTGCGATGGCGGATATCAGTGTCAGCATGCCGGCCGAATCAGTCACGGGCTTGCCGTCAACCGCAATCAGCACATCGCCGGGTTTCATGCCGCCTTGAGCGGCGGGGGTGTCGGCGAACACTTCGGTGATCAGCGTACCGCGCGGCTCGGCGATTTTCAGCGATTCGGCCAATTCGGGCGTGAGTTCCTGCACCGCCACGCCAATCCAGCCGCGCGTGACTGCGCCGTTTTGCACCAACTGGTCAAGCACCATTTTGGCGGTGGTGGCGGGGATGGCAAAGCCTATGCCCAGCGATGCGCCGCCCGGCGTGCGTGAGTAAATCGCGGTGTTAATGCCGATCATATTGCCGTTGATATCCACCAGCGCGCCACCGGAGTTGCCGGGGTTGATCGCCGCGTCGGTCTGGATAAAGTTCTCAAACGTGTTGATACCGAGGTGGCTGCGCGCCAGCGCGCTGACGATGCCGAACGTCACCGTTTGCCCCACACCGAAGGGGTTGCCGATGGCGAGCACCATGTCGCCCACCTGCGCCTGATCGGATTGGCCGAAGGCAATCGCGGGCAACCGTGGCAGATCGATTTTGATCACCGCCAGATCGGTTTCCGGGTCGGTGCCGATCACCTTGGCCTTGGCGCGGCGGTTATCGGCAAGCGCCACTTCAATTTCGTCGGCAGCCTCGACCACGTTGGCATTGGTGAGGATGTAGCCCTGCTC
>CAMBGJ010000180.1 GCA_945865805.1 Bordetella parapertussis | reverse complement strand
CTACGGCACGGCTCACCGTATGATCATCACGCATAACACCATCAAAAAAGGCGACAAGGTGCTGGTGCTGGGCGCTTCCGGTGGTGTCGGCACCGGCTGCGTGCTGCTGGCGAAAATGCTGGGCGCGGAAGTCATCGCCTGTGCGTCGAGCGCTGACAAGATCCAGCGCCTGAAAGACCTCGGCGCGGATCACGTCATCAATTACAAGGAAACGGATTTCTCCAAGTGGGCCAACGAGAAATTCGGTAAGCCCCAGCGCCGTTCCAACGAGGGCGGCGTGGACGTGGTGATCAACTTCACCGGCGGCGACACCTGGGCGCCGACGCTGCGTTGCGTCAAGCGCGGCGGCAAAATTCTGGTGTGCGGCGCCACCGCCGGTTACGACCCGAAAGAAGACCTGCGTTACGTGTGGAGCTTTGAAATCCAGATCATTGGCTCCAACAGTTTTTACGACGAAAACCTCAAGGCACTGATGGACATGATCCAGCAAGGCACGATGAAGCCGGTGATCGACGAAGTGCTGCCGCTGGAACGCGCCGCCGAGGGCCTGCGGCTGATTGAAAATCGCGAGGTGTTTGGCAAAGTGATCATAAAACCGTAAGTATTTGTTTTTATTGAGTTATTTTTTTATGAATCATACGCAGCCATTGATCCCCTGTCCCGAGCCGCGCGGTTACGCCGGTAACCTCGGCCGCTTGTTCGCCGCCCATGCGCAGTCAGAGCGAACGGCGATTGTTGATTTGAGCAACCCTGCCCAACCGCGCCCGGTCAGTTTTCGCGAACTCGATAACCAATGCAACGCCGTCGCGCGCGGGCTGACACGCGCGGGGCTACGCGCGGGAGATCGTATCGGAATCCTGTCGTTAAACCGCATTGAGTTCGCCGCCACGCTGCTGGGAGCGATGCGCGCAGGCGTGGTGCCAGTGCCGGTTAACATTAAACTCGCCGCCGACACCGTGCATTACATCCTCAACGACGCGGGTGCCAAGCGGGTGTTTGCCGAGAGTGCTTACCGCAAGCTCTGCCCTGACGGCACACGAGTGGTGGAATTTGGCGAAGGTTTCAACGCATTCCTCGATGGCGGGTCGTTTGATGCCATCGACCCCGCGCCCGACACTGTGGCGATCCAGCCGTACACGTCCGGCTCCACCGGTCGGCCCAAGGGTGTGCTGCTCAGCCACTTTGGCCAAAATTGGAGTCGGCTGGTTCTTGCCCACACCCGCGCCACCACGCTGGCGGATGTCATTCTCGTCGCCGCACCGCTGTATCACAAGAACGCGCTGAACGCGATCAAGCAAGGCCTGACCGCCGGTGCGCAACTGGTGCTGCTGCCGCAATTCAATATTGAACGTTACATCGAGGCCATGGGCCGCTACCGCGCCACGGTGATTTCCGGCGTGCCCACCATGATGTCGATGCTACTCACGCGCCGTGATCTGCTGGCGAAAATTGACACCACCTCAGTGCGCACGGTGATGATGGGTTCGGCGCCCTCCTCCGCGCAACTGTTGCGCGAACTGAAAACCGTATTCCCCAATGCCGAAGCGTTGGTGGTTTATGGCGTTACCGAAGGCGGCCCGGTGCCGCTGGGGCCGCACCCCGAAGGCAAGCCACGCCCGGTGGGTTCCATCGGTTTTCCTTACGCAGGCACCGAAGCCAAACTGGTGGGCGGCACCACCTCAGACGAAGGCGAACTGGTGCTGAAAAACCCCGGCATTCTGCTCGGCTATCACAACCTGCCCGCCGAGACCACCAAGCGCGTGCGCGATGGCTGGTATTACAGCGGCGACATTTGCCGACGTGATGTCGAAGGCTTCTACTATTTTGTCGGCCGCAATGACGATATGTTCGTCTGCGGCGGCGAAAATATTTTTCCCATCGAGGTCGAATCGTTGCTGGAAAAACACCCGGCAGTGCATCAGGCGTATGTGATGCCCTTCGAGCACGCGCTGAAAGACAAGGTGCCGTACGCGTTTGTGGTGTTGCGCAACGACAAAACCGCCAGCGAAGACGAACTCAAGCAATACGCCATCGCCAACGGCCCCGCCTATCAGCATCCGCGACGGGTGTTTTTTCTCCAGCAACTACCTCTGGCGGGCACCAATAAAATCGATCAACAACAATTGCGCGCGCTAGCCGCGTCGCACCCGGAGGCAACAAACAATGGCTGACGCGAAATTTACCGTAGAATCACTCGAAGCACGTCTGGCCGTGGGGCCGTTTAACCGCTGGCTCGGCTTCAAGGTATTGAAGATGGACGACGACAGCCTGGAGCTCAAAGCGACCTGGCGCGAAGAATGGATCGTCAACCCCGAGCGCCGCTACACCCACGGTGGCATCCTCGCCGCAATTATCGATGTGGCTGTCGACTACGCGCTGGCGCTGCAACTCGGCCAGCCCGTGCCCACCATCGACATGCGCGTGGATTATCACAAGGCTGCGATGCCCGGTGACTTGATCGCCAAAGGGAAAGTCGTGCGCTCGGGCGGCCAATATTCCACGGCGGAAGCCTATGTCTACGACGTGAAGGGCGAGCTGGTCGCCAGTGGGCGCGGCACCTACTACACCGCGCCGCCTGCGCCGCGTAAACCACCCGAAATCAAGTCTCCTGCGGCATCCTGAGCAGAACGTGGCACCATGAAAAACGCCTTGTGTCTGTTCGCCGCTGGCTGGCTGCTGATCTGCGCCTGCGCGCAAGCGGCCTTCCCCACGCGCCGCATTGAAGTGGTGCCAGCGGGCAACGCGGGAGGTGGTCTCGACGCCGCTGCCCGTGCGTTGGACAACGCGATACACGAAGCCAAATTGCTCGACCAGCCGATGGTGATCAACAACATGGGCGGCGCTGCAGGTGATGCGGCAAAAAACTACGTGCAGCAGAAAAAGGGTGACGCGCATGTGCTTTACGTCGAGAGCAATCGCATTTTTCAAAACAAGATTGTCGGCACCACGCAACTGGATTTCGACAACTTCGTGCCGGTGGCGCGATTGGTCACCGAGTATCTGGTGTGGGTGGTGCGCGCGGATGCGCCGCAGCGCAGCGCCAAAGACATCCTCGATCAGATCAAGAGCGATCCGGTGTCGGTCACCTTCGGCGTCGGCTCGATGCCCAGCAACGATTATTTCAACACCGTGCGCCCGGCGATGCAGCACGGCGCGGATTACAAAAAACTGCGTATCGCGGCGTTTCGCGGCAATCTGAACATTCAGTTGCTCGGCGGCCACGTGCAAGTGATTTCCACCACGGCATCCGAGGCGATGGAGCACGTCAAGGCGGGCAAAGCGCGGTTGATCGCCACCTCCGCGCCCACGCCGCAGGGTGGCGACCTGAAAGGTGTGCCGCACTGGCGCGGCATGGGCATCGACATGCAGATTCTGCACTGGCGCGGTCTGTTTGCACCGCCCGGCACGCCGCCCGAGGTGATTGCGTTCTGGGACGAGCGCCTCGGCAAACTGATGAAAACCGAGCCCTGGAAAAAAGCCCTGGCGCAATATGGCTGGGCAGATGCCTTCGCCGATTCGGCACAATTCAAGCGTGAGCTGGTGGCGGAGCGTGAAGTGGCGGCCAAGCTGTTACGCGAACTGGGGTTTGCGAAATAAGCGCGCGACTCACGAAGGCACGATGTCCATTGCCTTTATCGCGGCGAGTAGTTCAGCTTCCAGCCATTGCATGAACGCGCGCTTATCCGCATCTGGCAGCGCGGGCTTGGCATCGTCCGACAGCGGAAAATAGATCTCGGCGCAATAGCGGCTGGCCTCATGGAGGATGCGCACAGCCACCTGCTCGGGCGTGCGGCCCTTGAGATAATCGCCTTCATAGTGGCTCTCGCCCATGCGCCAGCACATGTCTGGGTAACGCGCGCTCAACACATCGCGCATCTGCTCAAGACCGAGCGCGCTGACAAACCCGACGGCTACTACGTCATCCACGGTGTTGCGTCGTCGGCGGTGAGCGCGTCGCGCAGGCGCATACCCATTGGCCCGGTAGTCCAGGTGCGCACTGCCAGCTGCGCCACCGGCCACAATCCAATCAGACTGTTGACGAAAAACAGTTCGTCCGCATCAAGCACGCGTTGCAGCGGTAGTGGTTCCACGCGACAGGCGATAGGTAGTTTGGCGGCAAGCGCCATCACCCGGTCGCGGGTAACGCCAGCCACGCCACACCGCGATAAATCGGGAGTCGCCAAGGTGCCGTTTTCGACGATAAAAAGATTGCTCATGGTGCCGCCGATGGCGTTGCCTTCCTGATCGAGCAGCAGCCCCTCGCGAATTTCCGTATCGCGCCATTCCGCGCGGGCCAATACATTTTCCAATCGATTCAAATGTTTAACGCCAGCCAGCGCGGGTTGGTGGGCCAGGCGCAGGTGGCAAACCCTGGCTTGGATGCTGCCCCAGTGTTCCCTTGCCTCCCCGGCTGGCGCGCGGGAGGAAGTCCTGTCGCTGGCCGCGATGATTCTCGTTGCTACTGGCGATACAGGCGGCGCGTAACCGCGTGGGCCCGCGCCTCGCGTCACGATGATTTTTACCGCAGCATTGGCGTAGGTACTCGCCGCCTTACGGGTTTCCCCCAGCAGTAATTCCTCACCGGGGCAAACGATGCTCAATCGCCCGCAATCGTGTGCCAGCCTGGCAAACTGACGCGCCCAATGCAGCGGCTGGCCATTGACGCAACGCAGCGTGCGAAACACGCCGTCGCCATAGGCGAGGCCACGGTCGTCGGCGGGGAGGGCGTTGGCCGGCGTGCTGTTAACTAACATCATGGCCAGGGCCGGAGGAAATGCTTAGATTTTGCGGAAAACCAGACTGCCGTTAGTGCCGCCAAAACCAAAGGAATTCGACAGCGCGACATCGATTTTCATCGGCCGTGCGGTATGCGGCACGTAATCCAGATCGCACTGCGGATCCGGATTGTGCAAATTGATGGTCGGCGGTGCGACTTGATCACGAATCGCCAGTACGGAGAATACTGCCTCGACGCCGCCCGCCGCGCCGAGCAAATGCCCGGTCATGGATTTGGTGGAGCTGACCGCAAGCTTTTTGGCATGCTCGCCAAAGGCAGCTTTCACTGCCACCGTTTCGGCGATGTCGCCGAGTGGCGTGGAGGTGCCGTGGGCATTGACGTAATCGACCTGATCGACATTCAAGCCAGCGTTACGCAGCGTATTCACCATGCAGCGCCGCGCGCCGTTGCCATCTTCACTCGGCGCGGTGATATGGTTGGCGTCCGCGCTCATGCCGTAGCCCGCGAGTTCGCAATAAATGCGCGCGCCGCGTTTTTTGGCGTGTTCATATTCTTCGAGCACCAGCACGCCGGCACCTTCGCCGATGACAAAACCGTCGCGATCCTTGTCCCATGGACGGCTGGCGGCTGTGGGGTCGTCGTTGCGGGTGGATAACGCGCGCGCGGCGCAAAAACCGCCCACGCCGAGCTGCGAAATGGCATCTTCGGCACCGCCCGCAATCATCACGTCAGCGTCGCCGTATTCGATCAAGCGCCCTGCTTCGCCGATACTGTGATTGGCCGTGGTGCAGGCGGTAACCACCGCCAGATTCGGCCCACGCAGGCCGTACATGATCGACAGTTGCCCGGATATCATGTTGATGATCGACCCGGGAATGAAAAATGGACTGATCTTGCGCACGCCGCCCGCCAACATGGCGTCGTGGGTGTTTTCGATCAGCGGCAGGCCGCCGATGCCGGAGCCTATACACACGCCGGCCATGTCGCGGTCGATTTTTTCAAGATCAATGCCGGCATCCTTCAGCGCCTCAATCCCGGCCACCAGGCCGTAGTGGATAAAGGTGTCGAAACGTCGCACTTCCTTGGCGTTTAACCACTGGCCGACATCGAAGTTTTTGACTTCGCCAGCGATGCGCGAGGTGTAGGTTGAGGCGTCGAAACGGGTGATCGGCGCGATGCCTGATTTGCCCGCGGTGATGTTGCCCCAGGCCTCGGCGATACCGGTGCCGACGGGCGAAACAATGCCTAATCCAGTGACGACAACTCTGCGTGAGGATGAGCGCGGCATGGTGTTCGGAACTACCCTCGAAAAGTAAGACGGCGGCGAACCAGATGTTTACGCTGGTTACGCCGCCGGATGGATGATTGCCCTTGAATCAGGCTTTTTTGGCGTGCGCGTTGATGTAATCAACCGCTTGTTGGACGGTGGTGATTTTCTCGGCGAATTCGTCGGGGATTTCGGTCTCGAATTCCTCTTCCAGTGCCATCACCAGCTCTACCGTATCGAGCGAGTCTGCGCCCAGATCATTGACGAACGATGATTCATTTTTGACGTCGGCTTCCGCCACGCCCAGTTGTTCGGCAACAATCTTTTTGACGCGTTGCTCGACATTTTCCATGGTGTTCCCCTTTTTAACGTTTCTGATAATTCTGGTGATTCTGGTGTTTTACCCGCGCCAGCCAGCTCCTCGGATGGCACGGTGCAGTTTAGCGACGTATTTTACCACAAAATAAAACCGCTACCCTATAAAAATGTCTTTAATAACAAATAGTTACGTAAATCATGGTTGCTAATCACGCCATATCCATGCCGCCGTTGACGTGCAACGTCGCACCGGTGATATAGGCCGCTCCCGACGAGGCCAAAAACACCACTGCTGCCGCCACATCGGCGGCCTCGCCCAGGCGCGCCAATGGAATCTGTCCGATCAGCGCCTTGCGTTGCTCTTCGGAGAGCGAACGCGTCATATCAGTATCTATAAACCCCGGCGCCACACAATTAACCGTGATATTGCGACTGCCAATCTCGCGCGCCAGCGATTTGGAAAAGCCGATCATGCCGGCCTTGGCCGCTGCGTAATTGGCCTGCCCCGCGTTGCCGGTTTCGCCCACTACGGAGCCGATGTTGATCATGCGGCCCGCGCGCGCCTTCATCATGCCGCGCAGCACCGCCTTGGAGAGCTTAAAAACCGCCTTGAGATTGGTATTGAGGATGTCGTCCCATTCCTCGTCTTTCATGCGCAGCAGCAAGTTATCGCGGGTGATGCCTGCGTTGTTGACGAGGATGCCGATATCGCCGAAACGCTGGGTGATATCCGCCAGCACGGCATCGATTTGTGCGGCATCGGTGACGTTCAGCGTGACGCCGGCACCCTTGATGCCCGCTTCGGCCAGTGCCTGCGAAATGGTGTCAGCCCCCGTTGGCGAGGTCGCCGTACCGATGACGGTTGCACCGGCCTTGCCCAGTTCCAGCGCGATGGCGCGACCGATGCCACGAGTCGCGCCGGTGACCAGGGCGACTTTGCCGTCCAACGCGGTCACTTTACCGCCTCCATCGCCGCCGCCTGCGACGCCGGATCGGTAATGGCGAAACTTTGCAGTTCTTTTTCGATGCGCCCGGTCATGCCCGACAGCACCTTGCCCGGCCCGCATTCGGCGACATGGGTAACCCCGGCCCCGGCCATGTGGCGGATAACTTCCACCCAGCGCACGGGGTTGCAGGCCTGCCGCGCGAGTGCAGCCTTGATCGCGGTTGGGTCGCCAAGCACGGCCACATCGACGTTATTTACCACGGGAATTTGCGGCACGTTAAAGGTGACGTTTTTCAGATATTCCGCCAGCCGGTCGGCGGCAGGCTTGAGCAGCGACGAATGAAATGGCGCGCTTACCGGCAGCGCCATTGCACGCCTGGCCCCGGCCGCCTTACACGCCGCCATGCCGCGTTCGACAGCAGCCTTGCTGCCAGCGATCACCACTTGGCTGGGGGCGTTGAAATTGACCGCTTCAACGACTTCTCCCTGGCTGGCTTCGGCACAAGCGGCGCGCACTTTATCGTCGTCCAGACCCAAAATCGCCGCCATCGCACCTGTGCCCATGGGCACGGCTTCCTGCATGGCCTGTGCGCGAAAGCGCACCAGCGGCACCGCATCTTTGAAAGCGATCACACCCGCTGCCACCAGCGCGGTGTACTCGCCCAAGCTGTGCCCGGCGACCATCGTCGGCGTCGGCCCGCCTGCCGCCTGCCACGCACGATAGACGGCATAAGCGGCTGTCAGCATCACCGGCTGGGTGTTGACCGTGGCGCTGAGTTGCTCGGCTGGGCCTTCGGCGACCAGCTTCCACAGGTCTTGTCCCAGCGCGTCGGATGCCTCGGCAAAGGTATCCTTGACCACCGGCACGTCAGCGAACGGCTGCATCATCGCCACCGCTTGCGAGCCTTGACCGGGAAAAACAAGGGCGAATTTCATAGTAGCGTTTTGAAGAATGGTAACAGAAAAAACCTGAAAACTTTTTTTGCCACAGAGGTCACAGAGCGCACAGAGAGAATAGCGGTATGCCGCTCTCTGTGTCCTCTGTGACCTCTGTGGCAAACGGCTTTGTTTTTAAAAATTCTATAAAATCAATAAGTTACATACGAACCACCACTGCGCCCCAGGTAAAACCGCCGCCTACGCCTTCCAGCAGCACATGCTGCCCGGCGCATATGCGTCCGTCGCGTACTGCTACGTCCAGCGCCAGCGGTATCGATGCTGCTGAAGTGTTGGCGTGGCGATCTACCGTGGTCACGACCTGCGCCATGGGCATACCCAGCTTTTTCGCCGTAGCCTGAATGATACGGATATTTGCCTGATGCGGTATCAGCCAGTCGATTTGCGATTTTTGCATGCCGTTGGCGGCGAGCGCTTCTTCGGCCACCTCGCCCAGCACACGCACGGCGAATTTGAATACCGCGTTGCCTTCCATTTGCAGCAGCGGCCGACCGCTGATTTTGCCGCCGTTCACCGAACCCGGCACCGACAAAATACCGGCGTGGCTGCCGTCCGCATGCAGATGCGTCGACAATATGCCCGGCGTTTCGCTGCGTTGCAAAACCACCGCGCCTGCGCCATCGCCGAACAACACGCAGGTGGTGCGATCTTCCCAATCAAGGATGCGCGAATACACTTCGGCGCCCACCACCAGAATATTTTTGTATTGGCCGGAACGCATGAAATGATCGGCCGTGGTCAGCGCATAGACAAAGCCGCTGCACACCGCCTGCACGTCGAAGGCCGGGCAGTGAGCTGCGCCGAGCGCGGCTCCCAGCTTGGCCTGCAAAATACACGCGGTGCTGGGAAACACCATGTCCGGCGTGGTGGTGGCGACGATGATCAGACTCAAATCAGCGGGCGTAATGCCCGCGGCTTCGAGCGCGCGGCGGCTGGCGTGCAGCGCCAGATCGCTGGCGAATTCGTTATCTGCCGCGATGTGCCGTTGACGGATGCCGGTGCGGCTGAATATCCATTCGTCGGAGGTTTCGACCGCGCCTTCGAGGTCCTGGTTGCTCAGCACCTTGGCCGGTAAATAACTGCCAGTACCAGCAATGCGAGAATAACAGCGGGAATAAATGCTCAAGCGCTCAATCCGATGGGTTTGACATTATCGGGTACGGGTGACGGCATCGTCTGCCCATGCGATTTCGAGTGTATCAGCGCCATGCGCTCGGAAATGTGCGCGAGCATGCCGGTGCGCACTTCTTCCACCGCGCGCCGTAATGCACATTCAAAACTGTAAGCGTCCGCCGAACCGTGGCTTTTCAGCACGATACCGCGCAGCCCCAGCAAACTGGCGCCATTGTAGCCTCGATAATCGACGCGTTTTTTGAACGCGTTCAACACCGGCATCGCCACCAGTCCGGCGAGTTTGGTGAACACGTTGCGCTTGAATTCTTCCTGCAAAAACGTGCGGATCAGATGCGCCAGACCCTCGGCGGATTTCAGCGCCACATTGCCGACGAAGCCATCGCACACCACCACATCGGTGGTGCCTTTGAAGATATCGTTGCCTTCCACGTTACCGTAGAAATTCAGCCCGCTGCCGCGCAGCAACTCGGCTGCCTGTTTGACGACTTCGTTACCTTTGATATCTTCTTCGCCGATGTTGAGCAAACCGACGCTGGGCGCGGTTTTGTGCTCGACACACGCCACCAGCTCGGAACCCATGATGCCGAATTGCAGCAGGTGTTCCGCCGTGCAATCGACGTTCGCGCCCAAGTCGAGCACGTAGACGCGCCCGCTCAAGGTCGGCATGATGGAGGCGATTGCGGGGCGGTCAATGCCAGGCAACGTTTTCAACACATAGCGCGAAATCGCCATCAGCGCACCGGTGTTACCCGCGCTGACCGCCGCTTGCGCTTCGCCCGATTTGACCAGATCAGCCATCACGCGCATCGACGAATCTTTTTTGCTGCGCATGGCCACGGCGGGCGGCTCGTCCATGCCCACCACTTCGTTGGCATGGCGCACCACCAGGCGGTCACCGAACGCCGAGGCGCTGGATTTATTGAGTTTGAG
>CAMBGJ010000179.1 GCA_945865805.1 Bordetella parapertussis | reverse complement strand
GCCAGCGCGCGCACTTCTGAGGCCACCACGGCGAAGCCGCGGCCCTGTTCGCCGGCGCGCGCGGCTTCCACTGCCGCGTTCAGCGCAAGAATGTTGGTCTGAAACGCGATGCTGTCGATGACGCCGATGATGTCGGCGATCTGGCGCGATGATTCGGCGATGCCTTCCATGGTGGTCACCACGCCGCGCACGGTGTCGCCGCCGAGTTGCGCCACGGCGGACGCACTCTGTGCCACGCTGCTGGCGCGCTCGGCGCTTTCGGCGTTGCGTTTCACGGTGGAGGTGAATTGTTCCATGCTGGAGGCGGTTTCTTCCAGTCCGGCGGCCTGTTCCTCGGTGCGTGCCGACAGGTTCTGGTTGCCCTGCGCCACTTGCTGCGAACTTTCGCCGATGGTGGATGCGCCGTCGCGCACGCGCGCCACAATGTCGTGCAGGCCGCCGATGAATTGATTGAGCGACGTGCTCAGGTTGCCGAATTCGCCCGGCATTGCGGGCAGGCGGTAGGTGAGATCGCCGGATCCCGCACGCAGATCGTCCACCGCGCGTTGCACGCGACGCAGCGAGCGCGAAGTGTTGCGATAAACGGCCACGCCCAGAATCGTCATGAGGATGACGCCCCCCAGCGTGACGCCGAGCACCGCGATTTCCGATGCGCGCGTGGCGTTGTCGACCGCCAATTTGCGTTGTTTGACCTGCTCTTCGAGTTTGTCGCTCATTACGCTCATCGGTTTTTCGAGCGCCTCGAAGGCCTCCTGAAAGCCCTTGAGTTTAGGCATGACTTTTTCGGTGTCGCCGGCCCCGGTGATTAATTCTTCGGCCGTGCGTATATAGGTCTCGAGCGGACCTTGCAGCGCTTTCAGGCTGCCGCGCAGATCGTCGTCGAGTTCGAGCTGACCGTTGGCGGCGATGCGTTCCTTGAAATTTTTTGCGTGTTCGGCGAATTCCTTTTGTACTTTCTTGATGTGCCCGGCATCGCCGCGCGAGCCCGAGAGCACGGCCTCAAAAACATCGCCGCGCAGGGCGTCATGCATCATGTCGGCTTCGCCGTGATTACGCAGCACCGTGGTCAGCAGGGTGTTGGCATTGAGAGCCACATCCACCTTGCGCTTGGAATAAACGCTCAGTGCGCCGGTGATCAACACCAGCAGAATGCTGGTGGCGGCGAGCAGGATCAACTGCGTGCGAATTTTCATGGTGTGCCCTTACCTCAGAGGCTTCATGTACAGCAAAATGTCGCAGGGCGCGCGGGCAAACCGCCGGGTTAGAACGGTAGGCCGATCAGCGCCTTGAACACGCGTTTGTCTGTCGGGGCGGTCCAGCCGTGGCCCACGCCCAAGTGGATTTCGAAGTGCTTTTTGGTCTTGATATCCATCACCAGATACGTGGTTTGCTCGGCCTGCGAGCCGAAGGTGGGCCGCGACAGCCGACCAAACGACGAATAGTGCTCTACGCCGACGGCGAAATCTTCGCCGAATTCGCGCATGATTTGGCCAAACACTTCCAGCTCCACCGGGCGGCCGTTGGGGTTTTTGCTCAGGGCTTGGGTCAATATGGGATTGATGGTGAACTTCCAGTCGCCGCTTTTGTGGCCGAGGATGCCGCGCAGCTCGCCGTTGTAGCGCGATTCGGTGATGCGCTTGTGGTAAATGGCGATTTCGTAGTTGGCGCCGTAGTAAGTGGTGCTGTCCTTGCCGTGCTCGATGACATTGAGGTTGTGCAGACGAATCTTCAACCCATCGACCGTGGCGGAACGGGTTTTGAAGTCGTAAGACATCGGTACGTGCACGCCGAGATTCCATTTGTCGGAGAGGCCCCAAACCACCTCCGGCATCACGCGAAACACGCGGTGCGGCGCCTGTTCGCCGGGATAATCCGGCGTTTTGCGCGCGCGTGCGGCGTAATTCAGGTGCAATTCGTAGCCGACCTCGCCCTTTTTCTCGAAGACATCGGTAAACACCACGATTTCGTCGGGGGCGGCTAAGCCGGTCGCGGGCATTACTCCTATCGCGACCGCCAGCGCGAGCGCGCGAGCGGCGCGGCATAGTGTTACTTTCATAGGTAATCCGTGCGATTATCAATAATCTGTCAATGCTACCGTATGAAGGCTGAATTTAGCTGGGGCGCAGACATAATTTACAAATTAGGCACAATTTGCGGGCTTGGGGCGATTACAAGCGCCGCGCCGCTGGCTTTGCGGGCCGCGCAGGGTTAACCTACATGGTGATGCGCAACCCTGACACGTTCACCCTGCCGGAAGGCCTACGTCCCGCCATTTCGCGTGAAGCGATGGCGGCCCTCCCCATACGCCGTTACGACGGGCCGGTATGCGTGGTCAAGACTCGCACGGAGCTAAACGACGCGATCGCGGACATGCAGCAGGAAACAGTGGTCGGCTTCGATACCGAAACCCGCCCGGCATTCAAGAAGGGCGAGCGCTACGACCCGGCGCTGGTGCAGGTGGCCACCGCGCGCTGTGTGTACCTGTTTCAACTGCGGCGGGTGGATGTGATACCGGGCCTGGCCGAGATGCTCGCCGCTCCTGGCATTGTGAAAGCCGGCGTAGCCGTGGCGCGCGACTTGAAGGAATTGAAGGAAGTGTTCGCGTTCGCCGAGAAAAACGTCATCGATCTGGGCGTGATCGGGCGCCGCTACGGGCTGGAGCAGACCGGCGTGCGCAATCTGGCCGGTATCTTTTTAGGCTGCCGTGTCACCAAGGGTGCGCGCACCTCGAACTGGGCCGCCACCGAGCTCACGCCGTCGCAGATCGCCTACGCGGCCACCGATGCGTGGATCGGACGCGAGCTGTATCTGCGATTCAAGAGTTTGGGGCTGCGCTGAGCGTGGGCTTAAAACACATCCACCGCAAAGGCGCAAAGACGCAAAGGAAACGCAAAGAAGGGCCTTTCTTTGCGGGGGCTCTTTGTGCCTTTGCGGCGAGGTTTTTTAGATGTTAAAACATCAATAAAAACAAATTTTTACAGAAATACGCATTTACTTCGTCAGCGCCAGTTCCTTCAAAAACACCCGTAGTTGCGCGTCGTCGCGATCCATTTGTTTACGTGCTTCCGCGCTGGGTAGGAAGTCGTTGAGCCAGAGGTTCTCAGCGAGTTCCTTGCGCCACTCATCCGATTCACTTAAGCGCCGAAACGTGTTTTCCCAATAGGTGACTTGCGCGGGGGTCATTTTTCGCGTGCCCAAAAACGTACGCCAGTTTGATACGACGGCGTCGTAACCCTGCTCGCGCCAGGTGGGTACGTCGGCCAGCGCCCCGCCGAGCCGCCGCGGCGCGGCCACCGCGAGTACGCGCACTTGCCCGTTACGCGCGAGCGACGCCGCGAACGAGGCGGTCACCGGCGCCACGTCCACATGCCCGCCCATGACCGCAGTGGTGGCAGCACCGCCCGACGGGAAGATCACGTTGCGCGTTTTTTTGATGTCGATGCCGGCAAGGCTGAAGGCGATAGCCACGCCCTGATGATTGGGATTGCCGATACTCGTGGCAATGCCGAGGCTGAGTGAATTCACGTCTTTTTTCAGCCGCTCGATCAAATCGCCGCCCGACTTCAGCGGCGAATCCGGTTTTACCGTCACCGAGATATATTCGCCAAACAGATTCACCACCGGCGTAAATTCCGTGTAGCTCGGCCCGCGCCCGACAATGTTATTGGTCAGCATCGACTTGTTGGCCAGCACCAGGTAGTGCCCGTCGGCCTGCTGATTCACGTAGGCGTAGGCCATCGCGCCGCCGCCGCCGGGCTTGTTCACCGGATTGACCGGCACGTCCATCGCCTTTTGCTCCTGAAACACCTTCACCATCAGGCGCAAAATACGATCCGAGCCGCCGCCCGGCGCGTTGATCGCCACCAGCTCCACCGGCTTGGTGGGCCGCCACGCGGGGTCGGCGGCATGGGCGGACGCGACGCAGGCGGCGGCCAGCAGCGCTGCGGCCATCGGTCGGGCGCGCTGGATCAGACGGATCTGTTGCATGGGGTTGCTCCTCAGTATGCGGTTTGGCGCGAATTGTCCCATCCGCGCCGCAAATCTTCAACGCGCTGTGGTAGCGTACGCGGGCGAACGGGCGCAACCCGATGAATAGTCACGTGAATGGAGAACAAAGAAATGGCATTTCGACGCGTCGTAACCGGATTCAACAAAGACGGCAAGAGCTGCATTAAATGGGACACGCAAATCGAGCCCAAAACCCTGCGTCCCGGCTTTGATAACGTGCCGATGTGGGCCACCAAAAAACTGCCGGTCGAAACGGTGGAAGACGATCCCAACACCTGGGAGCTCGGTACCAGCCTCGCCGGCGGCTCGGTGTTCCGCTTCGGCGTTTATACGCCGGGCAACGTGGCGCGCTGGCATGCCACCGATTCCGTCGATTACGCGATCTGCATTTCCGGCTAAATGCGCATGGAGGTGGAAGAAGGCGCCGTGGTGCTCAACCCCGGCGACGTGGTGATCCAGCGTGGCACCAATCACAACTGGGTGGTTCAAGGCAATCAGCCCTGCGTGATGGCCTATGTGCTGATCGCCACCGAGGGCGCCAAGACGACGGGCTGGACTGAGAATAATAACGATAAGCACGGGCATTAATGCTGTGCCGTGTCTGATAAAATTGTTGAATAAAAACAAATAGTTACGAAATTACGGCAAACGCCACGCAGCGCGGGGTAGCGGTAGAATGCGCCTCGCTCAACGTGACCGCCGCGCGCATAGACACCCCATGTTCATCCTGCAAAACCTCACCCACGCCTACGACGGTACCACCGTGCTGAACGTCGCGTCGTGGCAGGCGGCGCAGGGCGCGCAGTGGCTGATGCTGGGGCCATCGGGCAGCGGCAAAACCACGCTGCTGCATGTGCTGGCGGGGATTTTGCGGCCCAGCGCCGGGCAGGTGACGGTGGCGGCGCAGGATTTGATGGCGATGTCGGCTTCGGGCCTGGACCGGTTTCGCGGCAAAAACGTCGGCATCGTGTTGCAGCGGCTGCATTTGATCGACAGTCTGACAGTGCTGAACAATCTGCTGCTGGCGCAATACATGGCGGGTGAAAAGCAGGATGCCGCACGCGTGCGCGAGGTGCTGGCGAGTCTGGATTTGGCCGATAAGGCGAACGCGCATCCTCATGAACTGTCGCACGGGCAGGCGCAGCGCGTGGCGGTGGCGCGCGCGGTGGTGAACCGGCCCAGGCTGCTGCTGGCGGATGAGCCGACGTCGAATCTGGACGATACGCGTTGTATGCAGGTGCTGGATTTGTTGCTGGATCAAGCCAAGACTTGTGGCGCGACGTTGGTGATTGCCACGCATGATCAGCGGATTAAGGCACGGGTGGCGAATCACTTTGAATTGGGGCTGGCCGCATGAACCTCGCCACCATCAGCCTGGCCTACCTGAAAGCACGCAGCCTCAACACGCTGTTGAATATTCTGTTGCTCGCGCTGGGTGTTGCCACCATCGTGTTGCTGTTGCTCGCCACCACGCAGCTCGATCAACGCATGCGGCGCGACGCGCAGGGCATCGATCTGGTGGTGGGCGCCAAGGGCAGCCCGATGCAGGTGATTTTGTCGAGCATTTATCATCTCGATGTGCCCACCGGCAATATCCCGTACAAACAGGCGCTGGAGATCAGCAAACACCGCACGGTGAAAAAGGCGATTCCGCTGGCGCTGGGCGATGCTTACAAGGGCTCGCGTATCGTCGGCACCACGCACGCGTATCTTGAGCATTACGACGCCAAATTCGCGCAGGGCAAGCGCTGGGAAAAAACGCTGGAGACAGTGATCGGTGCGGACGTCGCTGTGCGCACGGGCCTTAAACTCGGTGACAAGTTTCACGGCTCGCACGGGCTGGGCGACAAGGGCGACGCGCACGAGGAGCATCCCTACGTGGTGGTGGGCATACTCGCGCGCAGCGGCTCGGTGCTCGACCGGCTGGTGATTTGCAGTGTTGAAAGCGTGTGGGCGATGCACGCCTCGCATCTGGAAATCAAGGACATCAGCGACATCGCCAACGCGATGAAGGATGAAGAAAAAGAATACACCGCGCTGTTGCTGCAATACGCGTCACCCATCGCGGCGGCGATTTTGCCGCGTTACGTGAATAATAATTCAGCGATGCAGGCGGCCTCGCCCGCGTATGAAACGGCGCGGCTTTTTAGCATCATCGGCGTGGGTGTGGATGTGCTGCGCGGCTTCGCGCTGGTGCTGGTGTTCAGTGCGGGGCTGTCGGTGTTTATCGCGCTATACAATGCGCTGAACGAGCGACGCTACGATCTGGCGGTGATGCGCACGCTGGGCGCGCGTCCGGCCACGCTGATGTTGCTGTTGCTGTTTGAAGGGCTGCTGCTGGCGCTGATCGGCGGCGTGCTGGGCCTCGCACTGGGCCACGCGCTGACCGAAATACTCGGCCACGCCTTGCGCGCGGCGCAGCAGGTGTCGGTGACCGGCTGGATTTGGGTCAAAGAGGAATGGTGGGTGCTGGCGCTGGCGGCGGGTGTGGGCGTGATTGCCGCGCTGATTCCGGCCTGGCGCGCGTATCGCACCGATATCGCGGGCACTTTGGCGCGCGGTTAGTGTCATATCATTTACCGGAACGTTTACAGGAGTGTTGGATGAAAAAAGTTTTCATATCCGTTTTGGCGGCGGCCTTGTGTCTGGCCGCACCCGCATGGGCGCAGGACAAAGCCAAAAAGAGCGACAAGCCGCATAGCGCTGCCGAAGTGCAAAAAGACGTGCAGGATCATCTGGCGATGGCCGACGCGCATGTGGCGGCGGCAAAATGTTTGCAAGCCGGCAAGGGCGAGAAGGAATGTCACGCGCAACTGGTCAAGGACTGCAAGGGGCTGGGCATCGGCAAGTTCTGCGGCATGAAGCACAAGCACTGAGCACAAGCGGTTTGTATCAATAAAGTCAATAAAAACAATAAGTTATTGGCCTACCGACAATTGGAGTAGTATAGTTTGTTACTGAAAGAATCGTTCTAACGAGGATACGATGAACACGAGAAAATTCCTGTCGGTCGTTGTAGTGGCACAGGCGGCGGCACTGATGGCGGTTACGGGCGCTGCCTGGGCGCAACAAAAAGGCCCAGCCGCCGGCAAAGATCTGATGGCCAAAGACCCCGCAGCGGATGCGGCGGCTCAGCAAGCGCTGTACGACAAGCCGCTGCCTGAATTGAAAGGCGTGCTGTCATGGAAAACGCTGGGCGAAGTCAAACCGGTGAAACAAAAAGACAAATTCGTACCGGAGTTCGCCAAGTCAATTGCCGCAATGGATAAAAAAGAAGTCAAGATTCAGGGCTTCATGATGCCGCTCGACATGGGTGAACGGCAGCAGCGTTTCATCCTCACCGCGCTGCCGCCATCGTGCTCGTTCTGCTTGCCGGGCGGGCCCGAGCAAATGGTTGAAGTGCAGGCCAAGTCGCCGGTGAAATACGGCTTCGAGCCGATACTGCTGACCGGTAAACTCTCGGTGCTGAAAGACGATCCGATGGGGCTTTATTATCGTCTTACCGATGCGGTGTTGACGGTCGCGAAATAGCGTTGCGGCGAATTCCGCGCCGCGCGCGGGCCTATTGCTGAAACGTTGCTGTTTATCCCATCCATCGTGTCCCGCCGGTATATTCATTATCTTCTGGTTTTCCTGCTGCTCGTGGCGCAGCAGGGCGCGCTGGTGCACGCCACCTGGCACGCCAATACCCTCGAACATGCCGCGCACATTCACGAGGCACAGCAGGGCGATGCGCCTCATGGTAATGCGCAGGATGACCACAAGGGTCACGACCACGAACCCCCTACCGGCCAGGCCAGTCTTTGCGCATTTGATCTCGCGTTTGGCCAGGTATTGGGCGGCGTGCATGGTGCCAGTGCCCCGCTGCCAGCGGTTGTGGCGGCTGCCCTGGTGGTTGCCGCCGCGCTTAACACACGCAGCAGTGTCGATGCTGTTCCCGCGCTTGCGCGCGGCCCGCCCGTAGTCCTCTGAAATCCGGCGTAACCCGCCGGTCACAACACCGTAACTCCGTATTCGCGGCGTGCACATCCGTGCCGCCGCGCCGTGTTCATTTCTGAGGAAAATTTCATGTATAGTAAAACCGCAAGGGCGGTTGCCGCTGCCATGGCTTCCGCGTTCGCGCAGGCTCCGGCATACGCACAAAGCAAACCCCCCGTTGTATTACCGCCGGTGGTCGTCACCGGCAATCCGTTGGGCAGTGAATTGTTTGAATTGGTACAGCCCGTTTCCGTGCTCGGCGGCCAGGATCTGTTTCAACTGCGCCGCTCCACGTTGGGTGAGACCTTAAATGGCTTGCCCGGCGTGAATTCCACTCACTTTGGCCCCAATGCCAGCCGCCCGGTGATACGCGGCCTCGACAGCGACCGCATTCGCATTTTGCAGAACGGCACCGGCGTGCTGGATGCCTCGTCGCTGAGTTTCGATCACGCAGTGGCGGTCGATCCGCTGGTGGTGGAGCGCGCCGAAGTCGTACGCGGCCCGGCCGCCTTGCTCTATGGCGGTAACGCCGTGGGCGGCGTGGTGAATGTGATTGATAACCGCATCCCGCAATCTGCGGTGAAGGGATTCACCGGGCGCGGCGAAGCCCGTCTGGGTGGTGCCGAGCGTGAAACCGCCGGTGCCGTGGTGCTGGAAACCGGCAATGGGCGCGTGGTGTTGCACGCCGACGCCTACACCCGCGATACCGATGACCTCAGGATCAAGGGCGCGAATATCTCGCCACGGCTACAGCAGATGGATCTAGCGCGAGCGGTGACCTTCGGCACGCTACCCAACAGCGCGGCACAGGCCAGGGGCGGCGCGCTCGGCGCATCGATGACGTGGGATCGCGGCTACGCGGGGCTATCCTATGCCAATACCGATACGCAGTACGGCACCGTGGCCGAACCCAACGTGGTGATCGACATGAAAAGCAACCGGCTCGATTTTGCCGGCGAGCTGCGCGATATCGGCAGGTTTATCACCGGCGCGAAATTCAAGTTCGGTCGCACGGATTACGAGCACCGGGAAATCGATCTGGGCGTGACCAGCACCATGTTTCGCAGCCAGGGTTACGACTCGCGCGTAGAACTGACGCACGCAAAGCTGGGGCCGTTGCAAGGCGCCTTCGGCGCGCAACTGGGCGATGTGGATTTTTCAGCGCAAGGCGCGGAGGCATTTATCCCGTCCACCAACACGCGCAACCGTGCAGTTTTTCTGTTCGAGGAAGCACGATTCGAACGACTGGGACGATTGACGTTTTCGTTCGGCGCACGCCACGAGCGCACCGGCGTGCGTTCCGATGGCGGCGGGCCGGTCGACCCGGCCACCGGCAATCCGCGTTTTGATCCCGCGCAGCAGCGCGATTTCAGCGCCAACAGCGGATCGCTCGGCGCGTTGTGGCGCTTTACGCCCGGCTTGGCGCTAGCGGTCAACGGCACGCGCACCGAGCGCGCGCCGACGTCCTACGAATTGTTCGCCAACGGCCCGCATGTGGCGACCGCCGCCTATGAAGTAGGCAACGTAGCGTTCGACAAGGAGAAATCCACCGGCGTGGATGTGGCATTGCGCTGGAAATCCGCCAAACACAGTGCCAGCATCAGCGTGTTTCAGAACCGGTTCCAGAACTTTCTGACGTTGTTCGATGCGGGTAACCGGCGCGGCGCGGATGGCGAATTGAATCCGGCCGATCTGGACGGCGACGGCGTGGCCGACGGTTCCGGCGAGGAAATCCTGCGTGAGTTGCAGTATCGCGCCGTGCCCGCGCGCTTTCGCGGACTGGAGGCCGAGGGCAAATTCCGTGCGTTTGAACAAGGCGCGAGCACGCTGGATGTGCAGCTGAAATTCGACAGCGTGCGCGCGCAGGATTCCAGCACCGGCCAGCCGCTGCCGCGTATCGCGCCGTGGCGTTTCGGCGTTGGCCTCGACTATCGCCGCAATGCGTTCGGCGCGCGCGTGGATGTCCTGCGTGTTGCCGCGCAGGGCCGCGTCGCCGTCGGCGAATTGCCCACCGACGGCCACACGCTGCTCAACGCCGGGGTGAGTTACCGGTGGAAAACGCCGGGCTTGCACGCGGGCAATCTGGAACTGTTTGCGCGCGGGGTGAATCTGCTGAATGAAGATGCGCGCAACCACGTGTCGTTCCTGAAAGACATCGCGCCGCTGGGCAAACGTAGTGCCCAGGTGGGCGCACGCTTGCAGTTCTAGCCTGAATTTTGCATAAAAAGGGCAAAGAACACTGTAAGTGATTGGTACAATGTGAGTTATTGAGAAACACATTCGTCAACACGAACAGGTCTTTGCCCACCATGGATTCTACGCCAGAACAACTGCGATTTGCTTCGATTCCG
>CAMBGJ010000178.1 GCA_945865805.1 Bordetella parapertussis | reverse complement strand
TTCGAGTTCTGCAACACGCGCCGTCAAGCGCTTGACCTCGGCGATCAGCGGAAACAACGCGCGGATGATCGCGTCTTTCTGCTCATGGTTGAGCTGCGACAGATCCGGTAGTGTTTCCGGGCACTTTTCCATGACTCACAGCATACGGCACTTGCTCTTAAAGTACAATCTTTTTACTCGGGCTGAATAGAGACCAATTAATTAAGGAGCCATTGCTATGGAATGTACTGCACCCCAATCCCCGGCTTACTCCGCCCCATCCCCGGCAATTCCCAAATCCCTGCCCCAGCCGGATTCAAATCCCCATTGATATTCGCATCAATCACACAAGGCTTGTTAGCGGCAATCGCCTTGCGAATAGCCTCGTTCAAATCTGCCGCGCGGTCCACACTCACGCCATGCACACCCGCTGAACGCGCCATCGCAGCAAAATCCGGGTTATAGGGCGTCTGCGTGCCGGGGTGTTTGAAATCGGTGGCAAGTTCGCGGCCGCCGAGGTAGCCGCGTTGCAGGCCGCGGATGGAGCCGTAGGCGTAGTTGTTCCAGATCACATACACCACCGGGATGTTGTATTCGTAGGCGGTGGCGAGCACGTTGGCATGCATCAAAAAAGCGCCGTCGCCGACCACGGCCACGCACGGGCGGTTGGGCGCGGCGAGTTTGGCGCCCAGCGCGCCCGCCACGCCAAAGCCCATCGGGCCAAAGCCCATCGAGCCGATCAGTGAATCGGGGCGTTTGGGTTTGCAGAACTGAATCAGCCAGTTGTGATGCACGCCGATGTCGCTCACCAGAATGGTGTCTTCGGTCAATGCGTTGTCGATTTCGTGCGCGGCGCGTTGTGGCGCTATCGGCGAGGTGTCGGCCTTGTAGCCCGGCGCGATAAAGTCGTTCCACTCCTTGCGGTAACCGGCGATGGCGTCCAGCCACGGGCTGCGCTCGGCGGGCATCTGGCCTTTGTTCATGCGCGATTCGAGTTCGCCCAGCAACTGCCGCAAAAACGTGCGCACATCGGCCATCAGCCCCAGCGCCACCGGGTAGTTGCGCGCGATTTCGTCGGGGTCGATATCAACGTGGATCAACTTGGTGGGCGGAATAGTGAACGAGAAGCCCGGTATCCACGAGCTTGACGTGCGGTCGTCAAACCGCACGCCCAGCGCCAGCAGCACATCGGCCTGTCGCGCGGCGTGATTCGCTTGATACGGGCCGTTGCGCGCCACCAGCCCCAGCGCCAGCGGATGTTCCGCCGGAATCGCGCCAATGCCGCTGGCGGACATCGCTACGGGAATGCGCAGTTTTTCAGCGAGCGCCAGCAATTCCTGCGTGGCGCCGCCGTAACGCGCGCCTTGCCCGACGAGAATCACCGGACGCGTGGCCGACATCAGCATGTCAGCCGCTTTACGCACGCCTTCCGGGTCTGCGCCACAGCGGCAACTGATATTGGAATTCCATTCTTCCGGCAGCGGCGTGGGTTCGGGAATCGGTTCGTTGAAGATATCAAAAGGCACATCGAGCACCACCGGGCCGGGGCGACCGGTGACCATGGTCTTCCACGCCTGCCGCACGGCGATCGGCAATTGCGCCGCCGTGGTGGGCTGGAACACGCGCTTGCAATACGCACGCACCGTCGAGGGAAAATCCGCCTGATAGTGGCGATAGGTTTCCTGAAACGCGCCGCGATTGAACTGGCTGGTGGGGATGTTGCCGGTGATGGCGTAAAACGGCACCGAATCAAAAAACGCGTTGGCGAGACTGATCGGCAGATTGGCCGAGCCGGGGCCACACGAGGTGATGGTCGCAGTGGGCTGACCCGACACGCGGTAATACACATCGGCCATGAAACCCGCGACACTTTCGTGATGCACGGAAACGGTTTTGATTTCATCCTGCCGCGCGTGCAACGCATCGAGAAAGCCGATGTTGCCGTGGCCGCACAGGCCGAACACATACGGGACTTTTTCGCGGATCAGATAATCGGCAATGACGGTCGCGCCGTCGTGAGTTGTGGGATCGTGGGGGGTATTCATGGCGTGGTGTCTCCTCAGCGGGCACGGATTGTACAAGGCTTTATGGTTTTTTGGCCCCATCGGTCATGGCTGTTCACCGAACGGTATTATCGTATTATCGTAGCCCGTTCATCGGCTGTAGCGCACAAACGTAGCCGCAAACCCCAAGGAGCAGTCGTGATAGAACTGAAGGAAAAATTTTCGGTGCCGGCGCCGCCGGATGAAGTGTGGCCGCTGATAGCCGATCCGGCGATGGTGGCGGCGTGCATACCGGGCGCGGAGTTGACCGAATTGACGCCCGAAGGCGCGCATCGCGGCAAGGTTACCTTCAAGTTTGGGCCTACCGTGGCGGTGTTTCGCGGCGAGGCGAAGCTGACTTACAATCATCCCGTGAAGCGCTGCCTCATCGAAGCGCGCGGCATTGATCAGCGTGGTGCCTCGCGCGCCCGCGCGAATTTCGACGTCGAAGCGCGTGGCACAGACACCACGGATGTGACGCTGGAAGGCGGCTTTGAAGTCGCCGGCCCGCTGGAAATGTTCGCGTCGGCTGGGGGGGTTCATGTGGCGCGCGCGCTGCTGGCGGACTTTGCCGCCAATCTGTTACGTGTGATTGAGCAGCGCCGTGCGGGCGGCGGCGATGCCGTGCCAGAACAGGCGCAAGCGGCATCGGGCGCGAAGATATTGGGACGGGCGCTGATGGACGGTGCGCGTGGCCTCATAGGGAAAAACGAAGGAAAAAACGACAAGGGGATCACATGAGCGAAATCAATGGATATGAAGTACTGTCACAAGCCTTCGTCGCGGAAGGCGTAGACACGCTATTTGCGCTGCTGGGCGATGCCAATATGTACTGGGGCACGGTCATGGCGCAGAAGCACGGCGTGCGCGTCGTGCACGCGCGGCACGAGCACTGCGCGGTGGCGATGGCTGATGGTTATGCGCGGCATACTGGCAAGATCGGTGTAGCTACGGTCACTTGCGGCCCCGGCTTTACGCAAATCATGACCGCACTGACCACGGCCGCGCGCGGCAGCATCCCGCTGGTGGTGTTCGCAGGCGATTCGCCGACCTCCGCTGCGTGGTATGTGCAGCAGCTTGAACTGGGGCCGCTCGCCACCGCCACCGGCGCGCGTTACCTGCCGGTGAAAAGTGTCGATCGCATGCTCGACACCGTGCGCGAGGCGTTTTATACCGCGCGCCAGGAGCGTTGCCCGGTGGTGTTGGGTGTGCCGCTCGATCTGCAAAAGCTGCCGTTTCCGTGGGGCGCGGAGTATTCGCCATCCACCGAGCTGATGCCCACGCAGCAACGCCCGGCACCTGATCCGGTGCTGGTGGATAAACTCGCGGCGATGATCGCCGAGGCCCAGCGGCCGATTATTCTCGCCGGACGTGGCTGCATACGCTCAGGCGCCGCGCCGTCGCTGGAGGCACTGGCCGAGCGCTGCGGTGCGTTGCTGGCCACATCGCTGTTCGCCAAGGGCCTGTTCGACCATAACCGTTTTGGCATCGGCGTGGCGGGCGCGTACGCCAGCCCTCTGGCGCGCGAACATTTTGCCGAGTGCGATCTGTTGATCGGCGTGGGCGCCGGGCTGGGTCACTACACCACCGAGGCGGGTTACCTTTATCCGAATGCGAAAACAGTGCAGATCGATCTGAATCCGCGAGGCCTGCATCAAGGTTTGCGCGTGGCCGACATGCACATCCGCGCGGATGCCAAAGCCACCGCCGATGCGGTGCTGGCGAAGCTGGTGAGCAACAACACCTCGTCCGCCGGTGCGCGCACGCCCATGCTGGCGAATCAAATCGCAGCGATGGCTGCACGGCCCGACAGCAAGGAATTTCTGGTGCAAGCCGATGTGGTCGATCCGCGTCCGGCGATGTTGGAACTCGATGCGGCCATACCCAAAGACTGGACGGTGGTGATGGGCGGCGCGCATTTTGCCGGCATCGCAGTCACGCACTTTTACGGGCGCAAAGCTGAAAATATCCATGTAATCAATGACTTCGGCGCTATCGGCTCGGCGCTATCGGTGGCCATCGGCGTGGCGGCCGCGCGCAACGACGGCAAAGTGATGCTGATCGAGGGCGACGGCAGCCTGATGATGCATATCCAGGAACTCGAAACCGTGCGCCGCCAGGGCATCAAAATGCTGATCTGCGCGGTGAACGATGGCGGCTACGGCGCCGAAGTGCACAAATTCCGCGCGCAGGGCTATGACCCAGCGGAGTCGGTGCATGGTCGTGGCGACATCGCGGCGATTGCGCGCGGCTTTGGCTTGCGCGGCGAGAAAATCACCACGCTGGAGCGATTCAAAACCCTGTTCGCGGCACACGACAAAGCAGGGCAGGCCGAGTTGTGGGACTTGCATGTGGACGACAAGATTCCTTCGGCGCCTTATCGGCGGATACATTTCGGCGAGGTGTGACCCTAAGAGCGGCTGACAGGAAAAAGTAGCCGTTCGTGCTGAGCGTAGGCCGAATTTTGGCCGAAGTCGAAGCATGAACGGCGGGCCAGTTGACGCAAATTTTTTGCACACCTTAAATCTCGCACGTTGACATGGAGAGGGCAAAATCATGCGCATCGTTCTAATTGGCGTCTCGCACTGGCACACGCCCTTCTATGCCGAGCCGGTGCTGGAGATGACAGACGCCACCATCGTCGGCGTCAGCGATCCCGATGCTACGCGCGCCGCACCCTTAGCCGCTAGGGCGAAATGCCCGGTGTTTACCGATTACCGCGAGATGTGCGCGAAGTTAAAGCCCGACTTCGCCTTCGTGCTGGGCCGCCACAGTGAAATGGCCGATGAAGCGCGTTTTCTGATCGATAGTCGCATCCCGTTTTCCATCGAGAAACCCTGTGCCCGCACGGCGGCGGAGGCGCACGACATCGCACGGCGCGCGGCGGCGGCCAAGGTATTTGTAGCCGTGCCGCTGGTGGTGCGTTATTGCCCGATCATCGCGGCGATACGCGAGATCGCGGCGGGCGAGCAAATCCAGTATCTGTCGTTCAAGTTCATCGGCGGCATGGTGGATCGCTATCATCAGCAGAAGGTGGAATGGGTGATTGATCGCGCGATTTCCGGCGGCGGGCCTATGCTGAATCTGGGCATACACTTTGTCGATCTGTGCCGCGTGCTGCTGAACAACGCCGAGCTGACGGTGACTGGCGCGATGATGTCCAACCGCGCCGCCGGGCTGACGATAGAGGATCACGCCGTTCTGTTGATGCAGGGCGGCGGTGCGAGCTGCATGGTCGAATCGGGGTATTTATATCCCGCGCCGAATTCCGTGTTCGATCTGCACTACAGCATCCGCACCGAAAAACATTACTTTGCCGCGCGCGACAATAGCACGCTGGAAATCGTCACCAACGATCGGCAACGCACCACCTGCGAGATGAAACTCACCAATGTGTTTTTCTACCCGGAATACGTGCGTGACACGTTGCGCCGCGTGCGCGAGGGGCTGCCGCCGATCGCGGATTTATCTGACAATGCAGCTGCAGTGGCTCTGATCGAGGCGGGCTACGCGATGTCGCCATTGCCTGCTGCTGCCGGTAGCTGATACAACTATTGATAGACACACCAAGGACGAATTCATGAGCAAGCCCGTATGTATTGTGTGGTTGAACGAAGCAAAACTGTTTGAGCAGGCACTGAGCCGCGCGGGCCTTGCCGATAAGGTCGAAGTGCACAGTTTCAAGGTGGATCAATCGGTGCCCGATGAACTCGCGGCGCGAGCCGAGCTATTCGCCGGCTGGCGTCCGGCGAGTGCGTTAAAGCGCATGCCGAAGCTGCGTTATGTGCAGGCGATGACGGCGGGTGTCGATGCCTGGCTTGCCAGCCCCGACTTGAACAAGACGGTGCCGTTGTGCTGCGCGCGCGGCACGCATCGTGTGTCGATGCCGGAAAACATACTCGGCGCGATTTTTCATCTCACCAAACCCTATATGCCCATTGCACTCGATCAGCGCAACAGCCATTGGGCGAAGCGCCAGTCGATCTCTTTGGCGGGCAAGACGCTGGGCATTCTTGGGCTGGGCGCCATCGGGCAGGAACTCGCGCGTAAGGCCGACGCGCTGGAAATGCGCGTGATCGGCACCAAGCGCCGACCCGAGCCGCTGCCGCACGTCGCCAAGGTATATCCGCAAGAAGCGGTGGACGAGGTGCTGGGCGCATCGGATTTTGTGCTGCTGTTGCTGCCCTCGACAGCCGAGACCGAAAACTCCATCAACGCAAGCCGACTAAAGGCGATGAAGCCCAGCGCATGGCTGCTGAACTTCGCGCGCGGCGCGCTGATCGTTGATGCAGATCTGATTGCCGCCGTGAAGGCGAAGACCATCGCGGGTGCCGTCCTCGACGTGTTCCGCGAAGAACCGTTGCCCGCCACGCACCCGTTTTGGCAGACCGAAGGCATACTGGTGCTGCCGCATCTCGGCGGCGGTCACCCGGATCGCACGGCGGCCGTGGCCGAGTTGTTTGCCGAAAATGCGCGGCGGCTGCTGGCGGGCGAAGCGCTTAAGGGTGTGGTGGATCGGGCGCAGGGGTATTGAGTAGCCAATCATGTTACGGCCTTGACAGCAGGTCGAACGTGCATACAATGTATTGATGATCAGCTTCGAGTAGGATGCGGTCAAGGCGACCGCAAATAAGGCGCAACATGGCGTGACTTTCGAGGAGGCGCGCGCCGTGTTTTACGACGAATTCGCCGTGCAATTCTTTGACGAAGCGCATTCCGGACCGGAAGACCGGTTCTTGATGCTGGGTCTTGGCGACACGGCACGCTTGTTGATGGTCTGTCACTGCGAGCGCGGGAAAGGCAATATCATTAGCATCATATCCGCGCGAAAGGCGACGAAAAACGAAAGCAGGCATTACCGGGAAACCCAGTCATGAAATCTGAATACGATCTGTCAAAAATGAAATCCCGCAAGAACCCCTACGCGGCGAAGCTCAAGAAGCCGGTGACGATGCGGCTGAGTGAAGATGTCATCGGCTACTTCAAGCAAATGGCCGAAGAAAAAGGCGTGCCCTATCAGAGTCTGATCAACCTTTATCTGCGGGATTGCGTTACCACACACAGAAAGATCGATATTGCCTGGCGGGCGTCGCGTTGATGTTTTCGCGGTAAATTTTTGCCGCATAGTAGTAATCCATAATTTCTTACTGGAGCATCCCAATCATGTCTACCTCGCCCTTTGACTTCACCTCTTTCTTCCCCAAGACCCTGCCCCCTGCCGCCGCGCGCTGGACGGGTCGTGTCAAGTTTGATTTCACCGGCGGCAACAATGATTCGGATCGGCTGCCACTGGAGGAACTGACTGCCGCCGCCGAAGCCGTGTTAAAGCGCGAAGGCCGTACGATGTCGACGTACGGCTTGACCAGCGGGCCGCAGGGGTATCGCCCGCTGCGTGAATTTCTCTCGGGCAAACTTAAGGCCGATGCCGGCATCAACGCTGCGGCGGACGATATTCTGATCACCTCGGGTTCACTGCAGGCGCTGGATCTGGTGAACGCCACGCTGCTGGAGCGCGGTGATACGGTGATAATCGAGCAGGATTGTTATCAGGGCACCATCAATCGGCTCAACAGGCTGGGCGTCAACATCATCGGTATTCCGCTTGACGCTGGCGGCATGCGTATGGATTTGCTGTCGAACGCGCTGGATGACTTGAAGAAGAAGGGCGTGCGCGCGAAGTTCATCTACACCATACCCACGGTGCAAAACCCCACCAGCACCATCATGCCGATAGCACGACGCGAGGAAATGCTGCGGCTGGCGACGGCGCATGGCGTGCCGATTTTCGAGGACGATTGCTACGCTGATCTCATTTGGTCGGGCGTGCGTCCGCCAGCGTTATATGCGATGACTCAGAATCAAAACGTGATTCACATCGGTTCGTTTTCCAAATCCATCGCGCCCGCGCTGCGGGTGGGTTTCATCGTCGCGCCGTGGGCGGTGATGTCGCGCCTGCTGCCGCTGAAAACGGATGGCGGCTCCGGCGCGCTGGAGCAAATGGTGTTGGCCGAATTCTGCGTCAAGCATTTCGCCAAACACGTGCCCGCGTTGCGCAAAGGTCTGCGTGCCAAACTTGAAACGCTGATGGAATCGGTGAAGGAACACTTTGGCGACGCGGCGACATTTAATGATCCGCAGGGCGGCATTTTTCTGTGGGTCACGCTGCCGGAAAATGTCGATACGCAAAAACTCTTTCAACCAGCAATGGCAGCCGGCGTGGCGATAAACCCCGGCGCAGAGTGGTCGGTGAACAAAGCCTATGGCCGCAATCGTATGCGGCTGTGCTTCGCCAGCCCAACACACGAAGAAATCCATCAGGGCGTGGCGGCGTTGGCGGAGGTATGCCGGCGCGAGTTTGGTGTGCCGAAGTAACGAGCCATGGGGATTTGTAAGATGCCGGTGAGCGCCGCGAACCGCATCGTTCGCGGCAGCGTACGACACGAACGATGCGGTTCCTTCGTCACCACATCCTACGTTTTGTTGGCCTTGCTATCCGGCGTGAGCGGTGGCGTTTTCGCGCAAACGCCGTACCCCGTAAAGGCCATCCACTTCATCACGCCGTTCCCGCCCGGCGGCAGCCTCGACCCGCTTACCCGCATGTCGGCGCAAAAGTTGTCGGAGCGATGGGGCCAGCCCGCGGTGGTGGAAAACCGCCCCGGCGCGAATACCATCATCGGCACCAACGCGGTGGCCAAGGCCGCGCCAGACGGCTACACGATACTGGTCGTCGGCACGCCGCATGTGGTCAACCCCAGTCTGTTTGCCACGCCCTATGACGCGATCCGGGATTTTGCGCCGATTGCCACCATCGCCCGCTCGCGGCAGACACTGGTGGTGAATCCCGCGCTGCCGGTTAGCAATTTGCAGGCGTTGATTGCGCTGGCCAGGAGCAAACCCGGACAGCTCACCTATGGCTCGTCCGGCACCGGCAATACCAATCATCTCGCGGGTGAATTATTGTGCAATCTCACTGGCATCAAGATGTTGCACATTCCGTATAAAGGCGCGGGGCCGGCCACTATTGATCTCATCAGCGGGCAGTTGCAGTTGTCGTTTCACGTGACAATAACCGTGATGCCACACATCAAGAGCGGCAGGTTGCGACCCATCGCCGTGACCGGCAAAACCCGCGTGCCCGCGCTGCCGCAGGTGCCGGTATTTGCCGAAGCCGGCTTGCCCGCGTTCGACATTTCAGGCTGGACGGGCATGTTCGCGCCGGCGGGCACGCCAAAGGATATCGTCGAAAAAATCTCCGGCGAGATGGCGCGCATACTGGCCTCGCCCGACGTGGTGGAACGGCTCACCTCGCAAGGGCTGGAGCCGCTGATCTCGACGCCGGAGCAATTCGCCGCGTTGCTGAAATCCGACATGGCGAAATTCGCCAAACTCATCAAAGACGCCAACATCCGCTTTGAGCCATGATGGGTGACTCGCCGCAGGCCACGGCGTGAACGTGGCGTCCAACCCGGCTAAGAATTACACTCTCGTCCTCTCTCACCCTCTGTCGTCAATCTCAATCCGAGTCACTCACTGCCCGAGGAGGCCCCATGTCAGCAAGCAACTATCTGCCCGACGTACTCGAAACCACCGAAGCCGTGAAAGTCGCCGGCGGCTTCACCTTTACCGAAGGCCCGTTGTGGCATCCGGATGATTTCTGGTACTTTGTCGATCTGCGGCCGAACCGGTTGCACCGGATCAAGATCGGGCAGCCGGTCGAACTGGTGCGCAATACCGAGGGCGGCAACGGCACCACGTTTGATCTGCAGGGCAATCTGATTGTGTGCGAAGGTGACGCGCGGCGCGTCACGCGTACCGGCGCCGACGGCAAGGTGGGCGTGCTGGCGGATAACTTTCAGGGTGGCCGCTTTTCACGCCCCAACGACGTGATATGCCGCAGCGATGGTAGCATTTATTTTACCGATCCCGACAAGCGTCGCACCTATCAGGAGCGTGAAATCCCGGGCCGTTACTCTGGTGGCAATCTGTGGGATGGCGCGGGCGTGTATCGCGTGACGACGGATGGCACTGTCAGCCGCGTGGTGAACTGTGAGTATCCGAATGGCCTCGCGTTTTCGCCCGATGAGCGCACGCTGTATGTGGCGAATACGCGCTCGTCGAAATACATTCACGCCATCAAGCTCGACGCGGCGGGCAACATGGTGGGCCGCAGCATTTTCGCCGACATGAATGAAGGCGACGAACCGGGCATTCCTGATGGCCTTAAGGTCGATAGCCTCGGCCGCGTGTATTGCACCGGCCCCGGCGGCGTTTGGGTGATAGCGCCGGATGGCAAAAAAATCGGCGTCATTCAATGGCCGGAGCAGGCAGTGAATTTCGCTTT
>CAMBGJ010000177.1 GCA_945865805.1 Bordetella parapertussis | reverse complement strand
GCCACGCGCAGGCCCGTTACACCTTGCGCCTTGCCTGCTGCCTTGGCGATGGCGGTAAAACCCGTCGTCGTCACCACCACGCTGGGGATGCCCAGCTTTTCCGCTTCTGCCGCCGGCCTCACCGAGGCCGGAGTGCAGGTGCCTCATCCACCGTTGCCGGTGATGATGGCGTCGCAGCCCCACTCCTTCGCCAGCGCGGCGGCTTTCTCAGCGGTTTTTTTCTGTGACGCCGGATCGCCGCCGACATAAATAATCGGGAACTGATCGTAGGGGATGATTTTTACGCCAGGGTATTTTTCGGTCAGCAGCCGACGATAGGCGCGAAACATCTGCTCGCCCTTGAAGTGATTGTTGTATACCTCGCCGATGGTCTTGCCCGCCAGGGTGTCCAGATGTCGGCTCACGCCGCCAGCGGGTTTGAGTTGAAGACCCTCGGGGCTGATGACGCCCATTTTTTCGTTCATTTGATTTCCTTGAACAGAACTTTCCGAGAACTGCGTGACGCACAAACCACCGCTGTCATTCCCGCGCAGGCGGGTATGACAGGGGAGAATTTTCTAATCTGCCTTGAGTTTCAACTGCCGCACCATATTCCCCCAGCGCGTATTCTCCGCTCGCAAAAACTGCGCGTAGTTGTCCGGCGCACTGCCGACAACCTCCAACCCCAGCTTGGTAAACTGATCCTTCACCGCAGGCTGCGTCAACGACTGGCCCAGATCCGTGTAAATTTTGTTGATCACATCCGCCGACGTGCCCGCCGTGGTCAGCAGGCCGAACCACGTCACTACTTCAAAACCCGCCAAGCCAGATTCGGCCACGGTCGGGAATTCCGGCGCGATCGCCGAACGCTTGCCGCCAGTGACGGCGATGCCACGCAGCTTGCCGCTTTTAACGTGCTGCACCAGCCCGGCAATGCTGGCGGTGAACAACGACACCTGCCCACCCACCAGATCGATGATCGCCGCGCCATCGCCCTTGTAATGCACCGGCACCATGTCAATCTTCGCCATGCTTTTCAGCAGCTCCATCGACATATGCGGCGACGAACCGATGCCGCCGGTGGCAAAATTCACCGCACCCGGCTGCGCCTTGGCGAGCGCGATCAAATCCTTCACGCTCTTCACGTTCATCGACGGGTGCACCACCATCAGCAACGGGTTGTGCGCCACCAGCGACACGGTGGCAAATTCCTTCACCGGATCGTAGAGCGGCTTGGCATACATGTACGGCGCGACCGCGTGCGTGGTCTGGCTGGCAATGTACAGGGTATGGCCATCGGGCGGCGCTTTCGCCACCAGTTCAGCGCCGATCATGCCGGTGGCGCCCGCGCGGTTTTCTACCACGAACTGGCGACCCATGCGCTCGCTGAGTTGTGCGGCAACAATGCGCCCGACGATATCCGACGGCCCGCCAGCGGTGAAGCCGACGATCACGCGCACCGGTTTAACCGGATATTGCTGCGCGTGCGAGGCGCCAGACCCTACTAACAAGGATATCAATAAGTATTTGATTTTATTCATTTTTTTCTAATGGAAATCTTCTAGGTATTACAAGCTCTGAAAACCTTTTTTGCCACAGAGGGCACAGAGGTCACAGAGAACCCCGCTTTTGAAATTCTCTGTGACTTCTGTGTCCTCTGTGGCGGATGCTTTTAAGTTGTTTCAGATTGAATCGATACCGTAGCTGATTTAACTCGCCGCCGCCAACACCATATCCGCGCCCTTCTCCCCAATCGCAATCGACGGAATATTGGTGTTCGACGACGGTATCGACGGACAAATCGACGAATCCACCACGCGCAAACCCGCGAGACCGCGCACGCGCAACTGCGGATCGACCACCGCCATATCGTCCACGCCCATCTTGCAGGTGCCAACCATATGCCAGCTCGTCTGAATAGTGCCCTTCATGTAATCGATCAGCCCGGCGTCGTCGTTGACCTCGGGGCCGGGGCGGGTTTCGCGCACGATCAAATCCTTCAACCCAGGTTGCGACGCCACCTTGCGCGCAACACGCATGCCATCGAGGAACGTCTGCACATCGGCTTCGTGCGACAGATACTTCGGGTCCATCGCCGCCTGCTGCAACGGATCGGTCGATTTAAGATGTATGGTGCCGCGCGAAAAGGGCTGCAACACCGTAATGCCAAAGGTGAAACCCGGATGCGGATCGAGCCCCTTGTCCGGTGTGCGCGCATAGCGATCGCGGCCCGACAACGGCAGCAGGCGCAGCACCAGATCGGGCTGCGACACGCGGTCGCTGCTGCGATAGTTCATCTGCGCCGTCGCCGAGCAAATGGTCAACAGCCCTTCGCGCTTGAACACGAAACGCAGGCCTTCTTTCAGTTTCAGCCACGGGCTGCGCAATACGTCGTTGATGGTGATGGGCTTGGCGCATTCGTAGGTGATGCGCGTGTTTGGGTGATCGCGCAGATTCTCGCCCACGCCGGGCAGATGATGCTGCGTGGCAATGCCGAATTTTTGCAGCACGTCACTGTTGCCGATGCCGGACAATTCCAGAATTTTCGGTGATGCCAGCGGCCCGGCAGATAAAATCACCTCGCGCCGGGCCTTCACCTTGAACGGGGTGTCGCCCACCCGATATTCCGCGCCCGTCGCGCGTTTTTGCTGATCGCCTTCGAGCATAAGCCGCGTGACGATGGCGTTGGGCAGCACAGTCAGGTTCGAACGTTTCAACGCCGGGTTGAGATAACCCACTGGCGTGCTGTTGCGCCAGCCGTTACGCGTGGAGTACTGCAGGTAGAACGCGCCTTCGTAGTTGCCATCGTTGTAATCAGCGGGCTTTTTGTAACCGGCTTCGCCGCATGCCTGCAAAAAGGCATCGGACAGCGGATCAAAGTTCGTCAACGGCGTGCAGTGGATCGGCCCGCCCGCGCCGCGCACGCTCTGATCACCTTCGGGGAAATCCTCCAGCCGTTTGAAAATCGGCAGCATGTCGTTGTAGCCCCAGCCTTCGCAGCCTTGCGCGCGCCAGTTGTCGTATTCCTGCGGGTCGCCGCGCACGAACAGATTGCCGTTGATCGAACTGCAGCCGCCGATCACGCGCCCACGCGTCCAGCGCTGGGATTGACCATTTAAATGAACCTGCGGCTCGGTCATGTACGGCCAGATCAGGTTTTCATCGTTCAGCACATGCGCCACGAACAGCGGCACCTTGATGTTAAAGCTGGTATCGCGCCCGCCAGCCTCCAGCAGCAGCACGCTGTGCCCCGCCTCGGACAGTTTGGCGGCCATCACGCAGCCGGATGAGCCTGCACCGATAACGACATAATCGAATTCAGCGTTATCCGCTATGGAATTGACGTACATGGTTCCTCCGGATGGGAAGCGGCTGGATAGCCCAAGCCTCGCATTCTAATGTGTCGCGGGCCGCCCCAACAGCGCATTTTTCATGCGCAACAAACCCAGCCACTGCTGGCGCCAGAAGCCCAGGCCATAGCCGCGGCCATCAAGCTGGTCGCGGATGCCGGTCGGCTCCCACGCGGAAGTGAAATTCGCGGTGCGGAACAGCACGTCCCACAGCGGAAACAACACCGCAAAGTTGCAACCCTGATATTGCCCCTCGTGGCCGACGCCAATAGCATGGTGCGCACGGTGAAACCGCGGGCTCACCAGCAGGCGCTCGCCAAGCCAGCCGAAGCTTACGCGCGCGTTGACGTGCGACAGGCTTTCAATCATGCGCCCGGCGATGATGATCGTGACGTACTGATTCGAAGGCACGCCGATGGCGAGCGCCACCAGCGCCACCACCGCCGAGGTGATGAGGTCATCGGCGATATGGTTGCGGTCATCCGTCCAGAACGTCATCTGCCGTTGGCTGTGATGCAGGCTGTGCAGTGCCCACCACCAGTTAAAGCGGTGCTGCCCGCGGTGCAACCAGTATTCAACAAAATCGAGGATGAGCAACATCACAATGAACGCGCCGATAGAGTTGCGCTCGAGGCCCGGGATCAAATCCTCGATGTTAGGGCGCACGATGTCGTTCATGCGTAACCACGAATCCAGTTCGTCAACGGGGATCACCAGCGCGAAAAAAATCAACAGCGGCAACACGCCGAGGCGGTTCAACCAGGTGTAGATCACATCGGCACGCACGGCGCGCGTTTCGTTCCAGCGCTCGACCGGTCGCCACGCTTCCAGCGGCTTTAACAGCAGGCACAGCACGGCGATTTCCAGCACACCGAGCATGGCCACGCCCAGCCCGTCGTAGACCGACTCGGCGTACGGCATCAATTCCAGTGTGTACAGCAGCGGCTGCAGCGTTTGCTCGAACAGCCAGCTCTGCGCCGACACAAACCCCTGCTTCAGCGCGTCGATCATGACGTGCCCTTCAAGGTGTCAAAGCAAAAACCACGCGCCTTTAAGCCCGTCAACAGCGGATCGAACACCGCGGGCGCCCAGCCGTCCTTGCGCGAACGGATGCCCAGATGCATAACGAGGATTTCACCGTCGCGGATGTCGCGCAGCGCGTTCTTGAGCAGCACCGCGCTGGGGAAAGTCTCCGACGGCAACTCGTCGCCGAGAAAGCCCGCCGCCCCCCACTTCACGTGGCGCGGGTAACCGCATTGTTTGGCGAGTTCCAGTGCGCCCGGCGTGGTGATGCCGCCGGGCGCGCGCCACAGGCGTTCCATTTTTTTGCCCGTCATTTTGCCGAACACCTCTTCCACACGATCGAGTTCGCGGCACATCGCGTCGCGGTCGAACGTCTCACGCTTGCCATCCATGTGCACATACAGCGTGCGGCCATCCCTGGTATCCCCGCGAAAGTAGCCATGATGCCAGGTGTGCGTGGCGAACACATGCCCCTCTGCCGCGCGCGCGCGCCAGAACGGCGCCCAGCTTTCACCCAGCGACCAATCGCCGCGGAAAGTGCGTTCATTCGCCAGAAAGAACGTGGCCTTGATGTTGTGTTGGTTCAGGGTGTTCGCGATCAGCTCGGCATGGTTCATCCAGCCGGTGTCGATGGTCAGGTACAGCGTGCCTTTGCATTGTTGCGCATGCGTGGTTGAGGCCAGCAGCGCAACGCACAATGCGACGACGCTACTCGCGCGGCGCATGATTGCGCAGGTATATGCCATGCGGTGAACGGCCCACCGGAATCTGCTGCTTTACCTTGCGGGTTTCCAGATCAATGACCGTCACTTTCTGCGCCCAGCGCGAGGTCACCCACAGTTCCTTGCCGTCCGCCGTCACCTCCATGTCGTCCGGCCCGCCCGGCACGGGGAAAGTCTCCAGCACGGAAAGCGTGTTCATGTCGATGATCGAAATGCTGTTGGCTATGCGGTTGGTCAAAAACAAACGGCGCTTGTCGCCCAGGGCGGCAAAGTTGTGCGTGCCTTTGGCGGTGGTGATTTTCTTGATGATCTTGCCGCTTTTTGCGTCCATCACCACCACGTGATCCTCGCCCAGCAGGCCCACCAGCAGGTGTTTACCATCGGGCGTGAGCCAGATCCCCACGGGCGCCTTGCCCACGGTGTGCACGGATCGCACCTTATGCGTGGCGAGATCAATAAAGGCGACTTCGTTGCTGCGCTCCAGCGTGATGTAGACGATGCTGCTATCCGCGCTGAAGGCCATGTGGCTGGGCCCGCGCGGCGTGGCGATGCGCTTCACCAGCTTGTAGTCGCTGGCGTTGTAGATATCCGTGCGATCCAGCGCCAGAGACGCCGACACCAGCCATTTTTTGTCAGGCGAAAAGCCGATCTGATACGGGTCGCTAATCTTGTCGATGCGCTTCTGGAACGCGCCTGTCACCGGATCGAAAAAGGTGAGATCGTTACTCTGCACGCTGCCGATGATGAGCGATTTGTCGTCCGGCGTGATCGCCCAATGGTGCGGCTCGCGACCCACGCGCGTGCGTGAGATTTCCTTGTAGGTCTTGACATCGATCAGACTCAACGTGTCGTCGTTGGAGTTCAACAAGAACGCGAGTTGCGCTTGCGCAGCCATCGGCACAAACATCGGCACACACAACAGCGCGACCGACACAATATTTAAGTATTTGTTTTTAAAAGAATTTTTCATAATCAATGGAATCTCTGCGTAAACAACGATTGTGCCTGCCCTGCGGTGCACAACGTTTGCGCAATATCAAAAAAATATCAAAAGCGGCCAGCGCTAAACGGCGTGGCGTCGATATTCGTTGGCCGTCCGCCGATCATTTCCGCCATCAGCCGCGCGGTGGGCGCGCCGCCGCACAGCCCGATGTGACCATGACCGAACGCGTACCACACATTCGGCACTTTCGACGCCGGGCCGATCACCGGCAGCGAATCCGGCATCGATGGCCGCCGCCCCATCCAGCGCGTGGCATCCACGTTGCTGATGCCGGGAAAAATCTGCTGCATTTGCTTCGATAACACATCGGCGCGGCCATAATTCGGCTCTGCTTCGTTACCGGCGAATTCGCTTTGGCCCGCTATGCGCAAGCCCATCTCCATCGGCGTGACAAACACCTTGTGTTGCGGCAAAAACACCGGCATCGGCAGCGTGAAACTCGGGTCAGAAAACGTCACGTGATAGCCACGCTCGGCTTCCAGCGGCACGTCGTCGCCGAACTTCGCGGTGAATTCGTTCGAATGCGAACCGGCACAGATGATCAACGTTTCCAGCGGTAAGTTACCCGCATCCGTCACCAGCGCGCGCGGGCCTTGCAGCGAAACGTCGATATCCAGCACCTTGCGTTGCAAAATTTTGCCGCCGTCTTTTTGAAATTGCTCCGCCAGCGCTTTGGTCAAGCGCTCCGGGTTGGTGACGTAGCCCTGCTCCGGCAAAAACAGTCCGACTTCGTAGCTGCCTTTGAGTTGCGGCACTTTTTGCTTGACCCCGGCGGCGTCGATTTCCTCGACCACCACGCCGCGATCACGCCGCAGCTTCCACGCCAAGGCGTCGCGTTGCAAGGCCGCGCGCGTGGTGTAGGCTACGACATAACCCGTCTGGCGGATCATGTCGGCCACACCCGCCTGTTGCACCAGCGGCGCATAGGCATCAAAGGTTTGTTGCAACAACGGCCGCAGCGCATCAGCGATCTGCTCGACTCGCGACAGACGCGAAGCCGCCACCAACCGCAAAAACCACGGCAGCGCTTTCAAAAAATGCGCGGGCCGTATCGCCAGCGGCCCCAGCGGATCGGACAAATACCCCGGCACCTTGGACAGCACGCCCGGCAGCGCCTGCGGCACACACGAGCCGGGGCTCAGAATCCCGGCGTTACCAAACGAGGTGTATTCCCCCGGCGGACGCATATCCACCACCGTCACCGCGTGGCCTTCGCGTCGCAGATAACTCGCCGTGGCAATACCGACGATGCCGGCACCGATGATGGTTATATTTTTTGCCACGCTGCTTCCCGTAGGTTCGTCGTAAGTTCGTAAGGTTTTGTTGTAGCAGGGAATTATAGAGGATACCCGGTACCTTGCGTTGTCTACCCACGAGCAACAGTGGTAGAATTCGCGCCGCTGCAAGTGCTGCACCGGCTACACGTGCAACTCGCAAGCAACTTTCTCTTCCGGGCGGTTAACTCAGCGGTAGAGTGCCACCTTCACACGGTGGAAGCCACTGGTTCGATCCCAGTACCGCCCACCACCAGACTGTAGCACAGAATCAAGGACTTAGCGTCTTTGGTGGCGGGAATAACCCTCTGAATTGTCGGCAGTTACACAAATCTTACACAGTGAGTTTTGCGTATGGCCACGATTACCCGCCGCGAAGCAGGCTACCAAGCACAAGTCAGGCACACGGGCTACCCTGCCCGCTCCAAATGCTTTACCACGTTACGCGACGCTGAAAAGTGGGCGCGCCAAATCGAGAACGAACTCGACCGGGGGCTATTTCTTGACCGCACCGAAGCGGATAAACAGACCCTTGGCGACATCCTCGACCGTTACGCCAGCGAGGTATCGCCCACCCACAAGGGACACAGGAACGAAACCATTTGCATCTCAGCCTTGCAGCGCGACCCCGTTTGCAAGCGCAAAGCCTCTACCCTGTCTGGCAAACTCATGGCCGAATGGCGCGATAGAAGGCTATCTGCTGTCAGTGCATCCACGGTGAACCGTGAACTGAACCTGATAAGTGCCGCCATAAACGTCGCCCGCAAGGAATGGGGTGTGCATATTGAAAACCCGGTGGCCTTGATTCGCCGCCCTTCCACTACCAAGGGGCGAAAGCGCAGGCTGACACCGGACGAAGCGCAAAAGTTGCTGTCGGTGCTGCAAGCCGGTGGCCGCCGACCGGATGGCACTTTTGACGGTGGCGCGCGCAATCACTGGATTGCCCCAATTGTAGAACTGGCACTGGAAACTGCCATGCGGCAAGGCGAATTACTGAAACTCGAATGGCGCGACGTGAACTTGAGCGCACGAACCGCGCAACTGCACGACACCAAAAACGGCGAAGCTCGCACCGTGCCATTATCTAGCCATGCCGCGCAAGTCTTGTCGCAAATGCCACGGTCAATTAACGGACGCGTGTTTCCGCTTACCAAGAGCGCAGTGCAGCAAGCCTTTCACCGTGCGTGCATTCGTGCCGGGTTGGCAGACATGCGTTTTCACGACCTGCGCCATGAAGGGGTAAGCCGATTATTTGAACACGGACTTAACGTGGTGGAAGTTGCGGCAATCTCTGGCCACCGAACGCTTTCACAACTTTCCCGCTACGCCCACGCGCAAACTATGGAATTGATACGCAAGTTGGGGTAGCGTAACGCAAAGCACCGGACTAGCTCGACGGAGCAAAAAGCGGGAAACCTTCACCCGCCTGTCTGGTGCCTCCTTCTTGAAGGCGGTTAAGAAGGCGGCTAACTCATGAATCAAATTCCACGACCAATCCCCAAGCTTGGGCTATATCTATACACCCAAGCAGCTCAAGAAATTGCTGAAATTGAGGGGCTAACTCCAGAGGAAAGCATAGGCCTGTGGCTTGAGATGGCTCAGGCAATACGCCAAAAGCAGTTGGTAACAAGAAGACCCATAAAGGGAACACCAGAATCTATGGAAAGCGAAGAGGATCCCCTTCCATACGTATTGCCCATTGACATCAACACTTGGCTTGCAAAACAGGGCTACTCCTACGAATGGGATCCGAAGTCGACTCCCCAGAGTAGCCCTCCCATCTCTAGTCAGGGATTGCCCCGCGAGCGAATACTCGCCATTCATTGGCCTCTGCGCCAACCCTTCAACCAGAAAAGCTTAGATCGCGCCCTATCCGATACGCCAAAGTGGCTACAGCCAGCACGTATGGCAAAAGGAGCGCCGGGCAAAGGTTCTTCTCTTTGGAATCCGTCCCTTATCGCGGTTTTTTTATTGGCTAAGAAACATGCAAACGATAAAGCGCTGACGTCGATGATTACCAAATATTTCCCTGAATGGCTGCCTGAATGGGAAAACGCGCAAGACCTAAATAAAAGTGGTAATACCGGCACTTTCTGTGGCAAAACTGCCGGTATTCAAGGACGCACAAGAGTGTAGCGAATACCGGCGGCATTACCTTAGAAAGTGCCGGTATATATATATCGAAACCATCAACGCGCCACAACACGCACTCCCGCGTCGGCGCACTTCTCCCCACGGAGGAACTGATGGTTACGGAAAATTTCCCAGAACTGGCTGCAATAGCGAGTGGACGAGACCACATCGAAACCGATGAGTACGGCAAGGTCACAAATCACGCTTCACAAACCATCCGCAAAAATTATTGCCTCACCGGCGAGTGCTTCGGCATTCGCCCAGTAAAAGTTGGCAATAAGCTGCTCTGGCCTGTTGTTTCAATAGCCGCCATGCTTTCCGGGGGTGCAAAATGACACCCACAAAAACAAACCCGGCGCTGGCGGGGGCCAGCAACCGGGGCGCAGGGATCAAACACTTCAAGTCGAAGCATACCGCACCTACTAGCCCCAATCAAGGCGTGGGACTGCGCCTTTACGCGCAACTGTTCTGTAAGCCTACAGCGGTTTCACTGAACCGTGAATCATTGCCGACACCGCTGCAATATTTAACGGAGCGCGGGCTACTCATTCGCAGACTAAAAGGCGAGTGGGCATTGATTACCTGCCCGTCCCACAAAAACGGCGCAGAGAAAAATCCCAGCATGAGTGTCAATTTGACTGAAGGACATTTTCGTTGTCACGCTTGCGGGGCGAAAGGCGGTGACATCATCGCGCTGCATCGTTTAATCACTGGGCTGGGTTTCAGGGATGCCTTACGGGACTTGGGAGGCTGCCATGACTGAATCCCTACAAGACGCCGTGAAACGCTTTGCGGCTGAGGTTATTAGCAAAGGCTACGAGCTACAGCCTGTCCACTCATACGAGGATTCATCCGGCACCATAATCTACTGGCGAATCCGTGCCAAGCATCCG
>CAMBGJ010000176.1 GCA_945865805.1 Bordetella parapertussis | reverse complement strand
CAGAAACTGGCAGCCAATCCGAATTGTTTACCTGAATCCGGATCAGCACCATGCTACTGAACAAAACCTTCGAAAGGATCAACCAGAAAAACCAAAAAAAGCAGCTTGACCACAACCATTCAGGCGACAACTAGCTTGAAAAATTCCGCAGCAGTGCGCGGTGCTCGGGCTGGTAGTTGACGACGAAGACGGTGAGCTTCACCACGTCGGCGAAAGTTGCCCCCGCGCCTGCCAGTGCCGTACTGAGATTTTTGTAAACCTGCTCGGTTTGCGCCAGCAGGTCGCCCTTGCCGACGAGCTGGCCCTGGCCATCCTGTGATACTTGACCGGACACGTAGAGCGTTCTGCCGCCGCTGACGCTGACCACCGGCGTGTAGGCGCCGGGTTTGAGCATGCCCTCGGGGTTGATGAATTTCTTTTCCATGGGAAACCTCGTGTGTGTGAATGAATCGAAGCTGCACGCGAAAGTCTACTCCATTCCACTGTGCGGAATGTAAGTCACCCTGTGTACCGGCGCGTACTTGCGCATGTTGCGGCGCGCCGTTACATTCTGCATCAGCCGTGTATACCCAGCCTGCGCGGTTTCCAGCGGCCTTCATTCACGCTCACGAAAGAGAATTTCAGCCATGTCAGATATGACGATCTGGACTAAAGACCAGATGGCATCGATACACAAGATGCTCAATCCGAAATCGTTCGCCATTGTCGGCGCCACGCCGCGCCAGCAGTACGGCGGACGCATGCTCAATGGCGCGTTGCGCATGCGCGACCGCGTCAACATTTACGCCGTCAACCCGAAGTACGACGAAATCCTCGGCGTCAAATCCTATAAAAGCATCACCGATCTGCCGGAAGCGCCGGATGTGATCGCGGTGGTAGTGCCCTACAACTACGTGCTCGATACGCTGAAGGAAGCACACGCCAAAGGCACGCGCGCGGCAATCGTGATTTCTGCCGGCTTCTCCGAGCGCGGCACGGCCTCTGGCGCCGACCTGCAAGGCGAAGTCGCCAAGTTCGCGCGCGAATCGGGCTTACGCATCAGCGGCCCCAACTGCCTGGGTCTGGCCAACGTGCGCGACGACATCTGGCTCACCTCATCCAGCCGTGCCACGGCGGGTGTGGCCGGTAAAGTGGGTCTGGTATGCCAAAGCGGTGCGACGCTATTCGGGCCGTTTCTGGCGCGCGCCACGGATATGGGCATGGGCCTCTCCTACATGGTGTCTACCGGCAATGAGGCCGATCTGGATTTTTCGGATTTTGCGCGTTACCTGCTCGACGACGACGGCACCACGGTGATCGCGGGCTTCGTCGAAGGCTTCAAAAACGCGAAAAAATTCATGGCAGTCGCCAAGCTCGCCGCCGAGCGCGGCAAGCCCATCGTGCTGATCAAGATTGGCCGCTCGGATCTGGGCAAACGCGCTGCCAGTTCGCACACTGCGGCGCTGACCGGCAGCGACGCGCTCTACGACGCGATCTGCAAGCAATACGGCGTGATCCGCGTGCCGAGTTACGACGATCTGCTCGAAGTGTCGCAACTGCTGGCGCAATCGAAAAAGCCCAAACACGCCGGCGTAGCGGTCGTTTCGCACTCCGGCGGCATCTGCTCATTGACAGCCGATATGTGCGGTCAGGCGGGGCTCGACCTGCCGGTGCTGAGCGATAAAGCGCTCGGCACCATCAACGGCATCCTCAAGGGTTTTGGCTGGGCTTCCAACCCGGCCGATCTCACCGGCAAGGCCAACAGCGAGCAATTCCCCGAGATCATGGATGCCATGATCGAAGAACCCGGCGTCGGCACGCTCGCCATCGCCAGCGCGGGCCGCGAATTGCAGGCTGATCAGATCATCGCGCTGCGCGCCAAGACGGATAAAAACGTTGCCTATATGTGGACCGGCACGCGGGACGCGAGTGCCACGCTCAGCAAACTTAAGCAAGCCGGCGTGCCGCTGTTCTACACGCCGGATTCGCTGGCGCGCGGTCTGCGGCATTTGATCGATTACCACGCGTGGCACGACAAGCGTCTGCAGCAGGGTTTTGCCACCGCGCCCGCAATCAACGCCGCGCAAAAAGACGCGCTTGCGAAAGTGCAAGGCTTAAAGCGCGGCGCGCTGTCCGAATCGGAAAGCAAACAACTCATCGCCGCCTGGGGCGTGCCGATCTCGCTGGAAGTCTGCGCCAAGGATGTCGAAGCCGCCGTGAAGGCCGCTGAGAAAATAGGCTATCCTGTTGTTTTAAAAGGAGATTCCCCAGACATCCCGCACAAGACCGAGGCCGGCATCGTGCGCCTGAATCTGCGCAATGCTGACGAAGTACGCGCGGCGCACGCCACCATCCTCGCCAACGCGAAAAAGCATGCCCCCAACGCCACACTCAACGGCGTGCTGGTGCAGGAGATGGTCAGCGGCGGTGTCGAAGTGATCGTCGGCGTGACCTACGATGCGCAAATGGGCCCGACAATTTTGTTCGGCACCGGTGGCGTCATGGTCGAAGTTTACAAGGACGTGGCCATGCGCCACTGCCCGATCACCCTCACCGAAGCGCACGACATGATCGCCGAAGTCAAAGGCGCAAAACTGTTACAGGGCTTCAGAGGCAAGCCCGCATGCGACATCGATGCGCTGGCCGATGTGCTGGTGAAAGTGTCGTACCTGGCAGTGAACCTGGAAGGCCAACTCGCCGAGCTGGATATCAACCCCGTACTGGTGATGCCCAAGGGACAAGGCGCGAATGGTGGTGTTAAGGCTGTCGATGCCCTGGCTGCTCTGCAAGTCAAGTAAGGAATAAGGTTAACGCAATGCCCCTGCCCCGCCCCGTAGGACGAACCCTGCAACACAACCGCGTCATCGATTGCCGAGGCTACCAGCGTGACGATGGCCTTTGGGATATCGAAGGCCATCTCACCGATGTCAAAGCCGTCAACTGGTTTGAACGCACCGGTAGCCTCGATCTGCCTGCGGGCATACCCGCGCACGATATGTGGATCCGCCTCACCATTGATCTGGACATGAACATCCACGAATGCGTGGCCGTCACCGACAGCAGCCCTTACCGTTTGTGCTGCGACATCACGCCGAAGTTCGAGAAACTCAAGGGCATGCGCATCACGCGCGGCTGGACGCGACCACTCGAAGATATCATCGGTGGCGCGAACGGCTGCACCCATCAGTGGGAACTGCTTGGGCGCATCGCCGCAGCCGCGTACCAGTGCACGAATATCGAACGGCAAAAAACCCGTGGCCACAAAATGGATGGCGTGCCGCGCACTTTCAACACCTGTCATATGTATACGGCGGACACGGACGAAACCCTGCGCCGCTGGCCGGAGCTCTACACCGGCTCGAAAAAGCGCGAGACGTTACCGAAAGTTTCATAGAAGCAAAAAGGATCAGTCATGGCCAACGCACATCTGAATCACTTGCTGCAACTCGCCGGATGGCCCGCCGCCACGGCGGACAACGTGGACATCACCGGCACCGATCTGCTGCTGCCGACACCCTACCCATTCGTCGGGCCGGGTGCGGCGTGCATCGCGGCCACCGGCATGGCGGCTGCTGAACTGTGGAAACTCAAAACCGGCCGCGCGCAAAAAATCAGCCTCGATACCTACGCTGCTGCCGCCGCGCTGCGCAGCCCGCGTTATCTCAAAATCGACGGCAAAAAGGTGGAAGAAGAAGGCGCAAAAGTCACTGGCTTTTATCAACTGAAAGACGGTCGCTGGATTTACCTGCACTGTAATTTCCCCAATGTGCGCGACGGCAACCTCAAAGCGTTGGACGTGCCCATGGACAAGGCGGCAGTCACCAAAGCCGTGGCCCAGCGCGAAGGCCTAGAACTCGAAACCGCGATGTTTGAAAACGGCGGCTGCGGCGGCTTCATCCGCAGCGAAGCCGAGTGGGAACAGTGTGCACATCAAAAAAGCGCCGCGCAAATTCCGCTGTTCGATATCGTCAAAATCGGTGAAGCGCCGGTGCAACCTTTGCCTACATTTGCTGAAGGCAACAGGCCGCTATCCGGCATACGCATGCTCGACCTTACCCGCGTGCTGGCCGGCCCCTCGTGCGCCAAAGCATTCGCCGAACACGGCGCAGATGTGATGCGCATCACGCGCCGCGACTTGCCCGACCTCGGCGCACCCTCTGATGTGGATACCGGCATCGGCAAATTGCAGGCGCACATCGACATGCGCGATCCGGCGCAAGCCGAAACCATGCGCGGCCTGGTCAAGGATTGCGACGTATTCCTGCAAGGCTATCGTCCCGGCGCGCTCGCGGCACGCGGTTTGTCGCCCGAAGCGCTGGCGCAAACACGCCCCGGCATCGTCTACGTGACGCTCTCTGCCTGGGGCCACGAAGGCCCGTGGAAAGACAAGCGCGGCTACGACACCGTGGTGCAGTCGTTCAACGGCATGGCGTGGCGCCCCAACAACGAAAAGCCCGCGTTCCTGCCCGGCTCGCCACACGATTACATTGCGGGCTACGTGCTGGCGTTTGCCACCATGGTGGCGCTACATCGCCGCGCCACCATCGGCGGTAGCTGGCTGGTGCGCACCTCGCTGGTGGGCGCAGGCGAATGGTTCCGCAAGCTCGATCGCTACTCTCCCGCCCAATATCAAAACCTGTCGGCGGATTTCCCGCCCGAGGTGATGAAGCGGCTGTTGATGGAACACGATTCGCCGTGGGGCCGCGTGACGCATCTGGCGCCGGCGGTGCAGTTGTCGGAGACACCAGGACGCTGGGCGCGGCCCGCAGCACCGCGTGGGTCGCATGCGGCGGTTTGGCCGGCGCGGGCGTAAGGAGTAGGGTCGACTTCAAAATCTTTTTGACGCAGATTTCAAAGATGAACGCAGATTAACCCCGGCAAAATCCATGTATTGGTGAAATCTGCGGTAACTTTTATAAGCATGTGTTTTTAAAGGATTTTTTGTGATTATCGATTGTCACGGCCACTACACCACCGCGCCCAAAGCATTGCGCGACTATCGCGAGCAGCAAATCGCCGCGCTGACCGCGCCCACGCAACCCGCGCTTGCGCCCAACCTCAAAGTCAGTGACGACGAAGTCCGCGAAACCATCGAAAAAAATCAGTTGCGCATTCAACGCGAGCGCGGCGTGGACATGACGATTTTTTCGCCACAGGCCGGCGGCATGGCGCATCACATCGGTAACGAAACCACCAGTAAACACTGGACGCAAGCCTGCAACGACATGATTCACCGCGTGTGCACGCTCTACCCGAACAACTTCACCGGCGTGTGCCAGTTGCCGCAGTCACCCGGTGTGAATCCCGCTAACTGTGTAGCCGAACTAAAACGCTGCGTGCAAGAGTTGGGCTTTATCGGCTGCAACGTCAATCCGGACCCTTCCGACGGCAATTGGACCGGCCCACCGCTCACCGACAAAAGCTGGTATCCGCTGTACGAGGCGATGGTCGAACTGGATGTGCCAGCGATGGTGCATGTGAGCATGTCGTGCAACCCGAATTTTCATGGCACCGGCGCGCACTACATCAACGGCGACACCACGGCGTTCATGCAACTGATCCAGGCGGATTTGTTCAAGGATTTTCCCACGCTACGTATGATCATTCCGCACGGCGGCGGCGCTGTGCCGTATCACTGGGGCCGTTATCGCGGTCTCGCGCAAGATATGCAGCGCCCGCCTCTGGCCGAGATGCTGAAAAACGTCTACTTCGATACCTGCGTTTATCACCAACCCGGCATTGATTTACTGCTCAAAGTGATACCGCACGATAACGTGCTGTTCGCGTCGGAAATCGTCGGCGCAGTCAAAGGCATTGACCCGGAAACCGGCCACTATTTTGACGACACCAAGCGCTATATCGAATCCGCCGACGTGGCGGCTGCCTCGCGCGACAAAATTTTTAGCGGCAACGCATTAAAAGTCTACCCACGCTTGAAGCAGCTGTTGAAGTAAAATCTTAAACCCCAGTCACTATTTGGAATCGTCATGCCACCCAACGACCCTCGCGACCTCTCCCTCGACGCCCTTTGGATGCCCTTCACCCCGAATCGCGCGTTCAAGGCGGCGCCGCGCCTGCTGGTCGGCGCCAAGGACATGCACTATGTCACCGACGATGGCCGCCAGGTGCTCGACGGCACCTCCGGCCTGTGGTGCGTGAACGCTGGGCACTGCCGTACCAAAATCGTCGAGGCCATCCAAAAGCAAGCCGGAGCGATGGATTACGCGCCCGGATTCAACATGGGGCACCCCGGCTCGTTTCGCGTGGCCGACCGTTTGGCAAAAATGTTGCCGGGCGATCTGGATCATGTGTTCTTTTGCAATTCCGGCTCCGAGGCCGTAGACACCGCGCTGAAAATCGCGCTGGCGTATCACCGCACGCGCGGCGAGGGGCACCGCACGGTGCTAGTAGGCCGCGAGCGCGGCTATCACGGCGTGGGCTTCGGCGGCATATCGGTGGGTGGTATACCCGCCAACCGCAAGATGTACGGCAGCATGCTGCCACGCGTGGACCATCTGCCGCACACCCACAACTTGAAAGAGAATGCCTTCTCGCGCGGCGTGCCGAACTGGGGCGCGCATCTCGCGGATGAACTGGAGTCACGCATCATCGCCACGCACGACGCGTCGAACATCGCCGCCGTGATCGTCGAGCCGATGGCCGGCTCCGCCGGTGTGCTAATCCCGCCGATGGGCTATCTCAAGCGTCTGCGCGAAATTTGCGATAAATATAATCTGCTGCTGATATTCGACGAGGTCATCACCGGCTTCGGTCGCACCGGTTACGGCTTCGCCGCAGAGACCTTCGGCGTATTGCCGGACATCATGACGATGGCCAAAGGCATCACCAACGCCACTGTGCCGATGGGCGCCGTGGCGGTACGCAAGGGCATTTACGACACGGTGGTCAACTCCGCCCCGCCCGACACCATCGAACTCTTCCACGGCTACACCTATTCGGGCCACCCGCTGGCCACCGCTGCGGCAGAAGCCACGCTCGATGTCTACGAAGAGGACAACCTCTTCGCCCGCACCCGCGAACTCGCACCCTACTTCGAGCAAGCCGTACACAGCTTACGCGAAATGCCCAACGTCATCGATATCCGCAACATCGGCCTGGTAGCCGGCATCGAACTCGAACCCAAACCCTGCAAACCCACCGAACGCGCGTTCAAAACGTTTTTGAAGTGCTTTGAAAAAGGCGTGTTGATCCGCACTACGGGCGACATCATTGCTTTGTCGCCACCGCTGATTATTAACAAGCAGCAGATCGATGAATTGGTGGGTGTGCTGGGTGATGCGTTGCGGGATACTGGGCGGGATTAATTGTTTTTAATTTTGTATTTCCACCGCATAAATTTTCTGCAGAGTACGGGCTTGCTGCTCCTCACGGATTGCCGATCACGCCGCTGGCACTACCACTTAAAATAGTCATTAAAAACAAATACTTGCAATCACGCCCCCAACAGCCTGCTTAACATTTTCAAGCGTATCCGTGCCGTCAATAATCCGCACTCGGCGGTTATCCTCGCGCGCACGGCGCAAATAGCCGTCGCGCACACGATCGAAAAACGCACGCCCTTCCTGCTCGAATCTATCGGGCTCGCGTGCGGCTAGCGTGCGGGCTTTGCCCACCTCGGACGGCACGTCGAAATACAGGGTTAGATCGGGTTGCAGCCCGCCCTGCACCCAGGTTTCCAGCGCCTCGATGCGTTCCCACGCCAGGCCGCTGCCACCGGACTGGTAGGCGAAGGTCGCGTCGGTGAACCGATCGCACACCACCCAGGCGCCAGCATCCAATGCGGGCAGGATCACCTTATCCAGATGTTCGCGCCGTGCCGCAAACATCAGCAGCGCCTCGGTTTCGCTGTGCAGCTTCTGGGCTTTATCCAACATCAACTCGCGTAAGCGCTCGCCCAGCGGGGTGCCGCCCGGCTCGCGCGTGAGTTGCACGTTGATGCCACGCGCCTGCAGAAAGTCCGGTATCCATGTGAGATGCGTGCTTTTGCCCGCGCCGTCCATGCCTTCCAGGGTGATAAATTTTCCGCGCGTCACTTTTTGCCTGACCTCAGATATTTATTCACGGCAGCGTTGTGTTCATCCAGCGTGCGTGAAAACTGCGAGCTGCCGTCGCCGCGTGCGACAAAATACAGCATTTTACTGTCGGCGGGGTTAAGCGCCGCCTGCAGTGCTGCCAGCCCCGGCATGGCGATGGGCGTGGGCGGCAAGCCGCCGCGGGTGTAGGTGTTCCACGGCGTATCGGCCTGCAAATCGCGCCGACGTATGATGCCGGTGTAACCGTCGCCCATGCCGTAGATCACCGTGGGATCGGTTTGCAGCCGCATGTTGATGCGCAGCCGGTTAACGAACACCGAGGCCACCAACGGACGATCCGCCGCCTTGCCGGTTTCTTTTTCGATGATGGAGGCCAGAATCAGCGCCTCGTACGGTGTCGCCAGCGGCAAATCCGTGGCGCGTTTGTTCCACTGCGCGTTGAGATGATTTTGCATCAGCCGGTGCGCGCGTTTTAGCACGGCGAGATCGCTGGTACCGCGCGAAAAGTGAAAGGTCTCGGGGAATATCCAGCCTTCCGGCTGCGCGTCGGCGATGCCCAGCGCGCGTGCGATGGCCTCGGTGTTCATATACCTGGTATCGTGCTTCAGCGCCTCGTGGGTATCCAGTGCCTGGCGGATTTGCTTGAAATTCCAGCCATCGACGAAGCGCACCATCGATTGTGTGGCATCGCCGCGGGTCATTTTTCGCAACAGCTTTAGCGGCGAAATGGGCGACTCGAATTCGTAATTGCCGGCCTTGATGTGCTCCGCGTCGCCACGCACACGGCCCAGCAGCTCGAACAACAGCACGCCCGTGCGGCCATTCAGCAGCCCCAGCCCGGCCAATTCGCGCGCCACGCTACGCAGATTACCGCCGCTTTTCAGATCATAAACCAGGCTCGCCGGTGTGAACGTAAGCTCTTGTTTTGCAAAGAAATATAAGCCACCACCCGCAGCAATCACAGCACACGACAGCAGCAGCGCCAGGCGTTTTAACCACCGCCACAGGCTAGCCACGGCCTGCCCATCGACCGATAAACCCAGCAATAATTTTGTCCGCTTGCATCGTACCGTCTATTATTACTTAAGGCAGCTCGCAACGGCGCGCCCCACGGGCAGGAGATTTCAAAAAAATCTCTGCGACGCACACGACGCGTTGGGCGATGGGTCGCGCACAGAATCGGTAATATAGCGCACGGTCATACGCGACAACCCCATCACCGTTGCGTAACATCCGCACCGCGCGTGAGGATGGGTCACAGGGCGCAGTATGGCAAAAATATTTGTCGATTCAATTTAAAATAAATCAATAAAAACAAATGCTTATGAACACACCGCAGCGAGAATACCGCTACTTCAATCTGGTGATGGTGGCGTTTGTCACCATCCTCATCTGCTCCAACCTGATCGGCCCGGCGAAAATCGCGCAAGTCGATTTACCCGTTTGGGGCCTGCTCACTTTTGGTGCCGGCGTACTGTTTTTTCCGGTGTCGTATGTGTTCGGCGACATCTTGACCGAAGTCTACGGCTATTCGCGCGCGCGCCGCGTGATCTGGAGCGGCTTTGCCGCGCTGGCGTTTGCCTCGATCATGGCGAGCATCGTCGTCGCCCTGCCCCCCGCGCCGTTCTGGAAGCATCAGGGCGCGTACGAAGTCGCGTTCGGCTCCACTTGGCGCATCGTGCTGGCATCGATGATTGCGTATTTCTGCGGCGAGTTCGTCAACTCGCTGGTGCTGGCGAAAATGAAAATTCTCACCCAGGGCAAGCATTTGTGGAGCCGTACCATCGGCTCCACCTTCTTCGGCGAGGCTGTCGATTCCGCGCTGTTTTACCCGCTCGCGTTTTACGGCACGGGGATTATTCCCAACGATAAACTGCCGATGGTGATGGCCGCACAGTTTGTGCTGAAAGTCAGCGTGGAAGTGATCTTCACGCCCTTCACCTACTTCATCGTCAACTGGCTCAAACGCGCGGAGAACGAGGATTATTACGACCGGCAGACGGATTTCAATCCGTTTCATTTAAAGGATAGAAGCACCGCGCAAGGGCAATAGCAGGGAAAAGATGGTCAGGGAGGTGAGATTCGAACTCACGACCTCCTGCTCCCAAAGCAGGCGCGCTACCGGACTACGCTACACCCTGACGAGGCTGCATTTTAGACGATTTATCCACGATTTTGGCTGCATCAGGCATTCAGCGTTAAACTCCTTGTTTAAGCGCCTTTCCTGATAGCCCCCATGACTGAAAAGAAAAACTGGCGCACGCCCGCCGTCGTCATTGCCTGCGGCGGCCTGGCGATGACCATCGTGCTGGGCACGCGCCACGGCTTCGGGCTTTACTTGCAGCCGGTGACACTCGATCTGGGCATCAGCCGCGAGACGTTTTCGTTTGCCATCGCGTTGCAAAATCTGATCTATGGTTTTTCGCAGCC
>CAMBGJ010000175.1 GCA_945865805.1 Bordetella parapertussis | reverse complement strand
GATGCCGGGCTGTTTTTACTGTGCGTGCCAAAGGCGCTGGGCGGTGGGGAAATTGATTTCCCGACGCAAGTGCGCATCGCCGAAGTGCTGGGCCTCGCCGACGCCAGCACCGCGTGGGCCGTGGATCAGGGCATGACCTTTGCCTCGTTCTCGGCGTACATGCAGCCGGACACGGCCCGTGAGATTTGGACCAACACGCCGCGCAGCGTGGTGTCGAACACGCCGGAACCCACCGGCAAGGCCATCGTGGTGCCAGGCGGTTATCGTGTCAGCGGTCGGCATGGCTTCAGCACCGGCAGCCGTCACGCCAATTGGGTGGCGTCGCAGGCGCAGATCATCGACAACGGCGAAGTGCGCCTGCGCGACGGCAAGCCGGAACTGCGGTTTTTTTTCGTGCCGAAGGCCGAGGCGCAAGTGCTCGACACCTGGCACACGCGCGGCATGCGCGGCACCGGCACCAATCACTTTGAGTTAAAAGATGTGTTCGTGCCCGAGGCGCGCAACGTCTACACCCCCAAGCCGCCGCGTATTACCGAAGGCAAGCGTTACCACATACCGCAAACGCTGGTCTTCGCCGCAGGTGACGGCATTGTGGCGCTGGCCGTGGCGCGCAATTGCATAGAAGATTTTTGCGAGCTGGCGGGTTCCAAAGCGCCGCATCGCATGGTGGGGCTGCTGCGCGATCAGTCCATCGCGCAATATAACGTTGGCGAATGCGAGGCGCAGCTCAACAGCGCGCACGCGTATCTGATGGATTCGGTGGACAAGATCTGGGACGACGTGCAGCGTAATGGCGATCCGAGTATCGAATCGCGCGTGGCGGTGCGTCTCTCCGGCACGCACGCGATACGCGTTGCGGTAAAAATCGTTGAAAGCATCTACGCCGACTGCGGCGCCACTGCCATCTTCGAGGGCAACGCGATCCAGCGCTACTTTCAGGACATTCACGTCATCACCCAGCACATGCAGGGCCGCCGCGTGCACTATGAAATGATCGGCAAATACAAACTCGGTTTGCCGGTGGACGAAAGCCGCATGTAGCGCGGTCGCGGGCGCGGCGCATGCGCTGGTGAGATGCCATGGAAAATACGACAGCACGGCCCAAGACAGAATTGCGCACGTTAATCGGCGTAGCCTCGCAGATCGCCCGCCGCGGCTATGGCGAACCGATTGTTGATCTGGCCCTGCGCCGCAAAGGCGTCACCCGCGACGCCGCACGGCTGATCGCCGCATCCGTGGTCAGTTGTCACGCCACGCTGACACTGGCCCAGGAGCAGGCGCGGCTCGAACAAACACGCATCGACGCCGCGCGCTTGGCGGATCAACGCGCCGCCAAAGCCGCCAGCCTGATGCTGACAAAAATGATGAGCTTCGTGATGTTCATCATGATCGGCCTGGGCGGCGGCGCGTTTTTCGGCTGGAGCGTGGGGTTCAACCTTGGGATCGATGAAGGGTTCGAGTGGATCGTGCGGGTTATTGAGCGGCGGATTTCGGGGTGAGTGGTTCGGGATGAGCGCATGCGCCGCCGCTGCCTCCCGGATAGCGTCGAGTTGTTGATCAACGTGTAGTGTTTGTCCAAGGAGCCAAAATCATGAGCGCCACCCCCTTCAAAACCCCCGTCGTTGATGCGCTAAGCGTGCGCGTGCTGGTGGATTCGCGCTACGAGCGCTTTCTGCCGCGCCTGTCGCATCCGCATGTGCAGGTCGAACATATCGGACGCATCGTCGGCCGGCCGGAGATGACGCTTGCCTGCGAATGGGGGCTGTCGCTGCATCTCATGTCCGAAGCGGCGGGAGCGAAGGCGCAATACGTGCTCGACTTCGGCTATACGCCGGAAATCATCAACCGCAACTTTGATCTGCTCAACGTTGACCCCAAGGCGATCAACGGCCTGATACTGAGCCACGGCCACCTCGATCACTTCGGCGGGCTGAATGGTTTTGTCAGCAAGCACCGCGGCGCGATGCGTGATGACCTCGCGCTCTACGTCGGCGGCGAAACCATATTCCGCACCAAGTGGGTGAAAGAGGGCGGCGAAACCACGCCGTGGTGCACGCTGGAACGCGCCACGCTCGAAGCGCAAAAAGTGATGCCGGTGTGCTGCCCGCAGCCGCACGCGCTGGAGGGTGCCTTCACCTTCGGCTACATCACGCGCGATTCGTTCGAGGAAGTCACCGGCGGCTCGCTGGTGGCGGACGACCACTACACCGAGGCCGAGGCGCCAAGGCAAACTGGTAAAGGACACTCACCCCGACGAACACGCCACCTGCTACATCGTCAAAGGCAAGGGCCTGGTAGTGATTTCATCGTGCGGCCACACCGGCGTTATCAACACCGTACGCAGCGCCATGGCGGCGGCCAACGTCGATAAAGTGCACGCCGTGATCGGCGGTTTTCATCTGGGCACCTCACCGGTGGAGTATTTGCAGCACACACTGCGTGAACTGCAAGCCATCAACCCCGACGTGATTCTGCCTATGCATTGCACTGGTGAGCGCTTTATCAATATGTTGCGTGAACGTATGCCGGATAGAGTGGTTTATTCGAATGTGGGGAGCCGGTTTACGTTTGGGGGCTAAGTAAAAAATCGTAAGCATTTGATTTTATTGAATAATTTTTCATGTGCAAGGCGGCTTTCCGACGCTGGGTTGGTAGCCTGTAAGCAGCGCAGCGAGTTACAGGAATCAAGCAACAACCCGGATTGAAATTAGGAACCCGCCATGTTCAATTACCCCGTCACGCGAACGCCCGACAAAAAAGACGGCGGTTTTGTGGCGAAGCTCAAAGACATACCCGAAGCCATTACGCAAGGCGACACGGTTGCGCAGGCTCTCGCTGCCGCGACGGAAGCGCTGGAGTCTGCTTTGGATTTTTACTTCGAGGACAAACGTGCTGTGCCTGCGCCGTCCAGGCCCAAGCACGGGCAGCCTGTCGTTGATCTGCCCGCCAGCCTGTCAGCCAGGGTGCCACTACTCAACGAAATGATTGCACAAAATGTGCGTCCCGCCGAACTGGCGCGCCGCCTGAAAACCACGCCGCAAGAAGTAAATCGGCTGACCAATGTGCGGCACACCACGCGTATCGACGGCATTGCTACGGCGTTGCTGGCGTTGGGGAAGCAGTTGGAACTGCGGGTGGTTTAGGAACGGGAATTTCATCGCGAATTAGCCGGCGCCTCCCGCGCCCACAACACCCCACGCCACCGCGCCGCAATCACCACCACCAGACTGATGGCCACCACGGCGTAAATCGTCATGGTCAATGGATAACCAATACGCGGGATCAGCCAGCCCGCGATCAGCAAACCCGGCACGTTGCCGTAGATGGCGAGCATGCGTATGCCCATGATGCGTCCGCGAAATTTGGGGTCGCAGTTGCGGATGAGCATGGTGGCCATAGGGATTTGGCCGAGGCCTTGCGACAGGCCTGCCAGCAGCAAAAACGGTATGCCTGCCGACGGTGTTGTGGTGTTGGCAAAAAACGCCAGCGATAGCAGCCAGCACGAGCTGAATATCAACATGAAGCGCGCCGGCTGCACGCGGTGGCCGATGCGGCTCATGATGACGGAGCTCACCAGCGCGCCACAGCCGCCGGCTGCCACCAGATGGCTCAGGCCGGTTTGCCCGGTTTGATAAATCTCTTTCGCCATCACCGCCATCAGGCCGTGCATCATGGGGAAGGCGGAGCAATTGAGCATGAAGGCGAACACCATCGCGGCCAAGAGCAGCGGGGTGTTCCACACATACGCTGCGCCCTCGCGCAGATCGCGCCACGGCGAGGCGCGCTCGGCTGAGGCTGCAACCAGGCGCGGCGGGGCGGCGGGGTTGGCGCCCTTCATCGTTAGTACGGCGCTGATGGCGTAGAACACGGTGACCACGATGTAGGCCGGGCCGATGCCGAGCGCCGCCACCAATCCGGCGCCAGTGAGCGCGCCGGCAACTTTGGCGGAATCCTGCGTGGTGCGCTGGATGCTCACTGCGCCCATTAATTTATCGGCGGGCATGGTGGCGCCGATCAGCGCGTTACGCATGCCGATATCCGATGGGCGCACCAGGCCCATCACAAAGGCGACGGCGAAGACATAGACGGGAGTCAGCAGCCCGCTGAAGGCGAGCGCCATTAGCACGAAGGCTTGTGCCGCGTAGATCGTGCGCATGGTCGAGAGCACGCGGCGTTGTCCCTTACGATCGCCCATTACGCCGAACATGGGGGCGAGCAGGGTGCCGATGTATTGCATGGAGAGAAACAGCGTCAGCAGGAACACCGATTTCGTTTCCACCAGGATGTACCAGCTCAGAATCAGCGCTTCCATGTCGAACGCCCACGAAGCCGCCAGATCGGCAGGCCACTGAAAGCGGAAGCTGCGCACGCTGAATGGCGCGAAGGTGGCGGTGCGGGCGGGGGGCTTGGCGGCGGAATTCTCGGTCATTCTGAGTTGCTGGGGCGGATGCGCCAACCGCAGCGTGCGGCGGAAGGTTGGATGGAAACGCTGTTAAAGAGAAGCGCTCGACAATACCAGCAAGCGCGAGCCTTGCGCATTTGCTCGCCACATGATGGATTTTGGTGTCATGCAAATTGCTGCGGCGTCATCTGCCGCGTGATTCGCTGGAAATCTCACGGTAGAATAGCGGCGTGGGTCAGGTGCGTGCGCGCGGCACCGTCTGGCTGTCATCATCTAACTTATACCAATCTGCACTATCGGCAACCGACGTTGCCATGCTTGCCAGTGCCTATGGTGGCCGCCACGTATTTATTTAAGTATTTGTTTTAATTGATAAATTCAGCTATTTAGCTTCAACGGCAAGATCAACATCTTCCCTCACCCCTAGCCCCTCTCCCTCCGGGAGAGGGTGGCGCGTAGCGCCGGGTGAGAGAGGCTTTTGACTTTTCGTTTGCGCTGAATAGGCACGATAAAATTGTAGAAACTCATCGTAATATTTCAGCGAGGCACGGATGGATCAACACGAACATCACTCCCAGCTTTTCAAAGTGGGCAATGCGCAGGTTTCGCGCTTCGAGGACATGCGCCTGATTACCGGCAACGGAAAATATTCCTCGGATTGGAACCTGCCGGATCAATTGCACGCCTGTTTTCTGCGTTCGGATCGTGCACATGCGCGCATCGTGTCGATCAATTTCGACAAAGTGAATCAGATCAAGGGCGTGGTCGGCGTGTACACCGGCGCGGATGCCAAGGCCGCCGGTTATCTGCGGCCGCCGAGTTTTCTGCCGCCCACGGGCAAAGGCGGCATGAAGGCGCACGTGCCGGAGCGGCCGTGCCTGGCCATCGGCAAGGTGCGTTTTGTCGGCGATCCGGTGGCGATGGTGATTGCCGATTCGCATCTGGCCGCGCAGGATGCCTGCGAGCTGATTGAGGTGGTGTACGAAGATTTGCCCGCGATTGTTGATCCGGAAGAAGCGTTGAAGCCCGGCGCGCCGCAGTTGCACGACGATGTGCCCGGCAATTGCCCGGTCGAGGCGGAGAGCGGGAACGAAGCGGCGACAATGGAAGCCATCGCCAAGGCCGCGCACGTGACCAAAATCACCGTTGATTGCACACGCGTCACCGCCAGCCCGATGGAGCCGCGCGCTGCGCTGATCGAATACAAAGCGGATGCAGATAGTTACGTGGTGCACACGCCGTCGCAGGGCGTGAACATGACGCGCAAGCAGTTCGGCATCTATGCCAATCTCAGCGAAGACAAATTTCGTGTCGAGATTCAGGATGTCGGCGGCGGCTTCGGCCAGCGCAGCACGGTGTACCCAGAATACGTGGCGATGATGATGGCGGCCAAAGCCTTGCAGCGCCCGATCAAGTGGGTGTCCACGCGCACCGAGTGTTTTTTGACCGACACGCACGGCCGCGCCAACCTGATCACCGCCACGCTGGCGATGGACAGCAACGCGCAGTTCACCGGCCTGCGCATCGACTGGATCACCGACCAGGGCGCGTATCTGTCGCCCACTGGCCCGGCCGGGCATATCCGCAATGGCAGCACCTGCATGAATGGCGTCTACAAAATCCCCGCGCTGTATGGGCATTTCAAAGTGGTGCTGACCAGCACCGGCTGGGTGGCGGCCTATCGCGGCGCGGGTCGGCCTGACATCGCCTATGCCATCGAGCGAGCGGTGGATGCGGCAGCGATGGAATTAAATATGGATCCGGCGGATTTGCGCCGCAGGAACTACATTCCGCTGAACGAATATCCGTACAAATCCGCCACGGGCTCGACCATTGAGATCGCTGATCTGCCGGGTTTATCCGCCAAGGCGTTGACGCTGGCCGACTGGTCCGGCTTTGCAGCGCGCCGCGCCGCCAGCGCCAAAAAAGGCAAGCTGCGCGGCATCGGCATGGCGTCGGTGATCGAGCCCACGGGGGCTGGCACCTATCCGCGCGATGAAATCGAAGTCAGTGTCGGCGCCGATGGCACAGTGACGTTGCACACCGTGGCGCACTCGCAAGGGCAGGGCCACGAAACGTCGTTCGCGATGGTGACGGCCAACGCACTGGGCATCCCTGCCGAGCGCGTCAAGGTGCGTCAGGGCGATGCCGATCGTTCGGTCACAATGGTGGGCAACCACTCCGGCGGTTCGCGCACCATGGTGGGCGCCGGCACGGTGTGCCACATTGCCGCCAACAAACTGATCGACGCGGGCAAATCACTGGCGGCGGAAGACCTCGGTGTCGAACCCTCGCAGGTGAATTACAGCAAGGGTGAATTCTCGTCGCCGCACAGCAAGCAAAAAATCTCGCTGGGCCAGGTGGCGGCGAAGAAAAAGCTGTCGGTGGTGGGCGAAGGCACGTTCACCTCGACCTACCCCAACGGTTGCCACATCACCGAGGTGGAAATCGATCCTGACACCGGCGTTACCGATATCGTTTCGTATCTGTCGGTGGATGACTGCGGCCATATCGTCAGCCACACCATCGTCGAAGGGCAGATGCACGGCGCGGTGGTGCAGGGTTTGGGCCAGGTGTTTGGCGAGCACATCGTTTACGACAAGCAGAGTGGCCAGATGATCACCGGCAGCTTCAGCGATTACATCATGCCGCGCGCGGGGCAACTTAAATCCATCCAGATGGAAGAGTACACCACGCTGTCGAAATTGGGCCCCTTGGGCATCAAGGGCATGGGCGAATCGGGTTGCACCGCATCACTGCCGGCGTTGGTCAACGCGGTGTCGAACGCGCTTGGCGTGCGGCACATCGACATGCCGCTCACACCGTCGAAGGTGTGGGCAACCATTCAGCAAAACAAAGCACTATCGGCTAAACACTAAGGACGGACATCATGCATACCTTCAGTTACGTCAAAGCAACATCCCTCAAGCACGCTGGCGAATTGCTGGCTGCCAACGCCGACGCCAAATTGCTCGCCGGCGGCATGACGTTGATACCCACCATGAAAGCGCGTCTGGCACAGCCTTCGCATCTGATCGATATCGCGGGCATCGCGGAACTCTCCGGCATCGAAGCCAAGGACGGCAAACTCAGCATCGGTGCCGCCACCAAACACGTGGACGTGTCGCGCTCGGCCGTGGTGAAAAAAGCAATACCGGCACTCGCGTACCTCGCCAGCCAGATCGGCGACCCGCAGGTGCGCAACCGCGGCACCATCGGCGGCTCGATCGCCAACAACGATCCGGCGGCGGATTATCCGTCGGCAGCGTTGTCGTTGGGTGCAACGATTGTGACGACCAAACGTGAAATTGCCGCCGATGATTTCTTTCAGGGCATGTTCAGCACGGCCTTGCAGGCGGGCGAAGTGGTGGTGAAAATCGTCTTCCCCGTGCCCGCCAAAGCGGCGTATGAAAAATTCCCGCACCCGGCCTCGGGTTATGCGATGGCAGGTTCGTTCGTCACGCAAAACGGCAAGGATGTGCGCGTCGCCATCACTGGTGCCGGCCCTGGCGTGTTCCGCTGGAAAGAGGCGGAAGCAGCGCTGAGCAAGAAACTCGCCGCTGCTTCAGTTGAAGGCCTTAGTGTTGACGCCACTGATCTAAACGAAGACATGCACGGCACCAAGGAATACCGCGCCAACCTGGCGAAGGTGATGACTAAACGCGCGGTTGCGAAACTCGGAGGAAAATAATCATGGCCAAAGTCGAACTCAAAATCAACGGCAAGCAACACAGCTTTGACGTGGAAGACCGCACGCTGCTGGTCAACCTGATCCGCGATCATGCGCAACTCACCGGCACCCATGTCGGCTGCGACACCAGCCAGTGCGGCGCCTGCACCATTCACATGAACGGCGTGGCAGTGAAATCCTGCACCGTGTTAGCCGGGCAAGCCAACGGTGCCGACATCACCACCATCGAAGGTCTGGCCAAGGGCGATAAGTTGCACCCGGTGCAACAGGCGTTCACCGAATGCCACGCACTGCAATGCGGCTTTTGCACGCCGGGCATGATCATGGCGGTTTCCGGATTTTTGAAAGACAACCCCAAGCCCACCGATGACGAGATTTACCACGGGCTGGAAGGCAATCTGTGCCGCTGCACGGGGTATATCAATATTGTTAAGGCGGTGAAGCAGGCGGCTAAGGCGATGAGCAAGTGATTTTGTAAGTAATTGATTTTAGGAAATTTTTCTTTCCGTTCAGTGTGTACGGCAAAGTCAAGTGCCTCCCTCGCCCGGCGCAGAGGGGCTAGGGGTGAGGGAAGGTTTTAATTGCCCGCACGGACTGAATGGTTGGCAAGGGTTGTAAATGTTCAATAGCGATGTCATCGTCGTAGGCTGTGGTGCAGCGGGCCTCTCCGCAGCAGTAGCCGCGCAACAAGGCGGCGCCCGCGTGATCGTGCTCGAACGCGCGCCGATGGACGAACGTGGTGGCAACACGCGTTACACCGGCTCGTGGCTGCGCATGAAAAGCGTCGATGAAGTGTCGGACGATTTCACCGAGCACTTCGCCATCAACGCGGGTGGTTATCTCGATCCCTCGCTGGTGCATGAGACCTCAAAAGATCGCGACAACTGGCCGCCAAACTTACGCGCCATGAGTTTCGCCGACCCTGAAGTCGTCGCCACCTTCGCCGAAGAAGCGCAGCCAACGCTGCGCTGGCTGCAAGGCATGGGTGTGCGTTTTGAAAAACTCGAAGTGCCGTTTTTAACCAGCGTGCAGCCGCGCATGGCACCGCACGGTGGCGGCTTCGCACTGGTGGAAGCACTCGCCACCGAGTTCGAAAAAAACGGCGGCACGATTCATTACAACACCGCCGCGCAAGCGTTGATTCAAAACGATGACGGTGCTGTGGTGGGCGTACGCGCTACCGGCCCACGCAACAAGCCTTTGGAGTATCGCGGTAAAGCGGTGATCCTCGGCTGCGGCGGCTTCGAAGGTAACGCCGAAATGATGAGCCGCTACCTCGGCCCACGTTCGCTGTATTTACGCTCCATGTCCAAAGGTTGCCATTACAACAAAGGCGAAGGCATCGCGATGGCGCTCGCCATCGGTGCCGCGCCCTGTGGTGACTTCGGCAGCTTTCATGCCTCCCCCATGGACCCGCGCTCGGATCGCGCCGGCCCATCGATCTATATTTACCCGCAAGGCATTCTGGTCAACCAGAACGGCCAGCGCTTCGTCGATGAAGGCCCCGGTTCCACCGATGAAACCTACGAAAACGTGACGCGTGAAATCAACGCCCAGCCCGGCGGCATCGCCTACGCCGTGCTCGACACCACGTTAGCAAAAGTCGCGCATCCTGAATCCGTGGTGCGCAGCGAAGTGCCACCGTATCAGGCCGACACGCTCGCCGGACTCGCCGCGCAACTGAAGATCGACGCCGACGCATTGGCAGCCACCGTGGCTGCCTATAACAAAGCTTGTGGCACGGGCACGTACAACGAAGCCGACATGGATGGTCTCTGCACGCGCGGCATCTCCCCGCGTAAATCCAATTGGGCTCGCCCCATCGCCAAGCCACCGTACATCGCTTATCCGATCATTTCATCCATCGTGCTGACGTTCGGCGGTTTGAAAGTGACACCGGAGGCGCGGGTGGTCAATCAGCAGGGCGATGTGATTCCCGGCCTGTATGCTGCAGGTGAAACCTTGGGCTTGTACTACCGCTCCTACACTGGTGCGACCTCGGTGTTGAAGGGGTTGGTGTTTGGGCGGATTGCCGGTATGGATGCCGCAAAAGCTCTCTTAACCTGACAATACCAATTTGTAGGGGGGGCAAAACGTTCTTTGTTTTGCCCACGCGACTGAATGTAGATTCTGCGAAATACGTGGGCACGAAGAATGTACCCACCCGTTCGCTTACCGTCCAACCTTCTGTGAATTGAACTATTTAACACTGGAGGTGCTCGCTGAGTTTCTTCAGTTCTTTCTCTGAGAAAGAATTTTCTACATCACGTATGTAGATAGCGAAACGGCTGAAGCTTGCATTGTCTGACTCCAGGGCAATTGCATCAAATAGCCACCATCCCAAGTAATTGCTCACGATAAGAATCGCTGGTTGATGCGACCAAGCGTCGCGTCTTGATTCCGCCCTTGCGGGACTTATCCAGACGCAGAATATTGAGCACCATGCGACGCACGGCGG
>CAMBGJ010000174.1 GCA_945865805.1 Bordetella parapertussis | reverse complement strand
CCGGAATCGAAGCAAACCGCAGTTGTTCTGGCGTAGAATCCATGAGGGCAAAGACCTGTTGGTGTTGACGAATGTGTTTCTCGATAACTCACATTGTACCAATCACTTACGGTGTTCTTTGCCCTCTTTATGCAAAATTCAGGCTAAGTATTGGTTGTAAAAAAACCCGCAGAGTGTTCTGCGGGTTTTTTATTTGTGCCAGCGGCGATTCGCGTTGCGACGAAGCGTTTCCGGGCGTATGCTGTTTTTGGGGGAAATATTATGAGTCAGTTACATCGAATCACCACCAACAGCGAGCAATGTGCGGGGCGGCCGTGCGTGCGCGGCCTGCGTATTCGCGTGAAGGACGTGTTGGAAATGCTGGCGGTCGGCGCCTCCACTGGTGAGATTCTCCGCGATTATCCCTATCTGGAATCCGAGGACATCGCAGCAGTACTGGAGTACGCAGCGCAACAGGCGGATCATCCGGTTCTGCGCGTCGCGTGACCGTGCGCTTTGTCGTGGACGCGCAGCTTCCGCCTGCGCTGGTGCGAACGGGGCCGCAAATTGTCTGGGTGCGTATAGGCAACACCACCACGCCACAACTCATTTCCCGTGTGCGCGGGCGATTGCCCGAGTTACTCAAGCTGCTTGAGCATGGCGAGCACCTGATTGAGTTGGCGTGACACACACCGCACGCGCATCAGGACGGCGCTCTGCTATACTTTTCCCATGAATTCAGCCAAACCTGCATCCCTGCAACACGGCGCAAACGACCCGCTTGCGGTAGCGCGCCAAGTGCTCGAAATCGAAGCCCGCGCGCTGCATCACGTCATCAGCCGCCTCGACGCCTCCTTTGCCACCGCCGTCGAAAAAATCCTCGCCTGCAAAGGCCGAGTGGTCGTCAGCGGCCTAGGCAAAACTGGCCACATCGCGCGCAAAATTGCCTCCACGCTTGCCAGCACCGGCACACCGGCGTTTTTTGTGCACGCCGCCGAGGCGAGTCACGGCGATCTGGGGATGGTGACGCGCGATGATGTGATTCTGGCGTTGTCGCATTCGGGCGAAAGCAGCGAGTTGCTGGCGATTGTGCCGGTGTTAAAGCGTCAGGGCGCGGTGCTGATCGCGATGACGGGCAATGCCGCGTCTTCGCTGGCGGCGCAGGCGGATGTGCATTTGTATGCGGGCGTTGAAGTCGAAGCGTGTCCGTTGAATCTTGCGCCCACGGCCAGCACCACTGCCGCGCTGGCGTTGGGCGATGCGCTGGCGGTGGCGTTGATGCGCGCGCGCGGATTCACGCGCGACGAGTTTGCCTTGTCGCATCCGGGCGGCGCGCTGGGCCGCCGCTTGCTGACACTCGTGCGCGACGTGATGCGCACCGGCGATTTGGTGCCCGTCGTGGTCGAAACGGTGACGGCGATGGAGGCCATGCGCGAAATGTCGCGTGGCATGATGGGCATGACCGCCGTGGTGAATGCCCAACGCGAAGTGATCGCGATATTCACCGATGGCGATTTGCGCCGCGCGCTGGAAAAAGGCGTGGATTTACGCGTGACGCCGATCACGCAGGTGATGACGCGTAATCCGCGCACGCTGGCGGCGGATCATCTGGCGGCAGAGGCGGTGCAGATCATGGAGCGCAGCAAGGTGAATCAACTGCTGGTGGTGGACAACGCGGGCGTGCTGGCGGGGGCGCTGAATATGCACGATCTGTTTCGCGCTAAAGTGGTGTAGCGAAAGTGTGATCGCAATTATGCGGGCCCCTTCGGTTGTTGTAAAAGCGTTCCCTCATCCCCACCCTTCTCCCGAGGGGAGAAGGGCCTTTCACCCCTCGCCCTCCGGGAGAGGGGCCGGGGGTGAGGGAAGGAAGCACCGTAATTCATATTTGCCGCAAGGTTTCGTGATCCTCAACAATTCGTAAATGGATATTTTAGCCAGAGCCAAACCGCTGCGTGTGGCCGCTTTCGATGTCGATGGCGTGCTCACCGACGGCGCTTTGTATTACACCGACGCGGGCGAGGAGTTCAAAGCCTTTAACGTGCAGGACGGTCACGGCATCAAGATGCTGCAGGAATCCGGCGTGGTGATTGCCATTATCACCAGCCGCAAGTCAAAACTGGTGGCCAATCGCGCGCGCAATCTGGGCATTGAGCATTTGTACCAGGGTGTCGAAAACAAGCTGGATGCGATGAATGCGTTGCTGCAAATAGTGGGATGCACCCTGGAACAGGCGAGCTATATGGGCGACGATGTGATCGATCTGCCGGTGATGCGCCGTTGCGGCTTCGCAGCGTCGGTGCCGGAAGCGCCCGCGATCGTGCGGCAGCACGCCCATTACGTGACCCGCGCGGGCGGCGGGCACGGCGCGGTGCGTGAGTTCTGCGAGTACGTGCTGCACGCGCAGGGTAAGCTTGATGCGGCGCTGGCACGCTATCTTGCGTGATATGTGGCGTGAGTGCTTGCGTGATGCTCGAACTGGTCAACCACTGAGCCGCCGATACTTCCATGGGTGAGCGACTATCCTCGCTGTTTCCGTTGGTGTTGCTGGTGCTGCTGGCGGCGCTGACCTATTGGTTGGATCGCGCGGTGCAAAGCCCCGCGCCACCGCGCGAAACGCTGTTGCGGCACGACCCGGATTACATCGTCGATAAATTGCTCGCCACTCGTATGGATGTCAACGGTCGTGTGCGCGATACGCTGCATGCGGCGCGCCTCACGCACTATCCCGACGACGACAGCACCGAGCTTACGCGGCCGCGCTTCATGAGCTTCGGTTATGGCGCGCCGCTGGCGATTGTGTCGAATACCGCGCTGGTGTCGAGCAACGGCGGCAATATCTATTTTCGCGGCGATGTGCGTGCGACACGCGCGCCCTACGCCGCAAACAGCGAGCTGGTGGTGACAACGCAGTATTTGCATTTGCTGCCCGACGACAACATCGCGCGCACTGATCAAGCCGTTACCATTGCCGATGCCAGCATGACCATCAGCGCGGTGGGCATGGAACTGAACAACGAAACACGCGTTCTAAAATTGAATGCCACCGTGCGCGGCGTTTACAATAACGCCAATGCCACCACTGGTAGCAAGGCTTCGAGATAAGTATGTGATTAATAAGCGTATTTTTTTGTGCCAATGGTTTGCACTGAGCGCCGTGTGGTTCACGCTGTCGCTCGCGCCTGCGCACGCCGAAAAAGCCGACCGCGAAAAACCGGTTAACGTGGAGTCAGATCGCGTTACCGTGGATGACGCGAAGCAAGTCACCGTGTTTGAAGGCGCGGTGATATTGACGCAGGGCACGATGGTGATACGCGGCGACCGCATGGAACTGCGGCAGGATAAAGAAGGTTTCAAACACGGTACGGTGTGGGGCAAGCAGGCGTACTTCAAGCAAAAGCGTGACGGCACCAACGAATGGATCGAGGGCTGGGGCGATCGCATCGAATACGACGGCCGCGCCGACAAAGTGCAACTGTTCACCCGCGCGGCAATGAAAAAAGGCGACGACAACGTGGCTGGCGATTACATTTCGTACGATGCCACCACCGAGTTTTTTCAGGTGATTGGCGGTGGTGCGAAGGCGGCCACTGCCAACAATCCCGAAGGCCGCGTGCGCACCGTGTTGCAACCCAAGCCCAGGGCGGATGCGCCGCCGCCCGCGTCACCGCGCTCATTTCCGTTAAAGGCCGCCGAAGGCATCGCCGCGCCGCGCGCGGAGCCGGTCGCGCCGCGTTGACCGCCTGATCCTATAGATGCCGGATACCCCGCCGTTGGACAAAGTCGTGGCAGCCAAGGCCCCCCCGTCGCCGCCAGCCCCACGCAGTGAGTTGCGCGTGGAGCGCTTGCGCAAGCGTTACCGCTCGCGCACCGTGGTGCAGGATGTGTCGCTGGAGGTGCACAACCATGAAGTGGTCGGCCTGCTGGGCCCGAACGGCGCGGGCAAGACCACCTGTTTTTACATGATGGTGGGGCTGGTGCCGATGGATGGCGGCGAACTGTATCTCGACGGCCAGCGTCTCACCCACATGCCGATACACCGCCGCGCGCAACTCGGGCTGTCGTATCTGCCGCAGGAGGCGTCGATCTTTCGCCGCATGACGGTGGCCGATAACATCCGCGCCATACTTGAGCTGCAAAACCGGCGCGAGGTGGATATCGTCAACCGGCTCGACGATCTGCTGCGTGATCTGCACATCACGCACCTGCGCGACAACCCGGCGATCAGCCTGTCGGGCGGCGAACGGCGGCGCGTGGAAATCGCGCGCGCACTGGCGACCTCGCCACGCTTTATATTGCTCGACGAGCCATTTGCCGGCGTGGACCCGATCGCACTGATCGACATCCAGAAAATCATCGGTTTTCTGAAGGAACGCGGCATCGGCGTGGTGATTACCGATCACAACGTACGGGAAACTCTGGGTATCTGCGACCGCGCCTATATTATCAATGAAGGCACCGTGCTGGCGTACGGAACGCCCGCTGAAATAGTGGATAATGAGAACGTCCGCAGGGTTTACCTGGGAGAAAATTTCCGTCTTTAGTGCGTATTGAGTGGTGAGTAGCAAGAAGTATAAATAGTAAAATGGCAGCATTGCTGGCGCCCTGACAGCTGACGAAACAAACGATGAAGCATTCGCTACAACTCCGGCTTTCGCAACACCTGACGCTCACGCCGCAGCTGCAGCAGTCGATCAAGCTGTTGCAGTTATCGACGCAGGAACTCGATCAGGAGATTGAGCGCTTTTTGCGTGACAACCCCTTGCTCGAACGCGGCGAGGCGCTTGCACCTGAATCCGATGCCTTTACCCCCGGCGCGCATCAGGGCAACGGCACGCAGGATGTGAGTGCCGGCGGCGACACGTCGGCGTCAGCGGCCAGCGACAGCAACGACGGCGGCGATTATCAGGATAGCCGTGAGCGCGCCGAAAGCGATGTGCTGTCCGAGCTCAACTACGGCCCCTCGCGCGAGCGTGACGGCGGCGACGGCGGTGACGGCGGTGACGAGAGCGATTACCCGCAAATGGCGGGTGAAACGCCGACGCTACGCCAACACCTGCTGTCACAGTTGGCCTTGCTGAATCTCTCCGAGCGTGACCACAGACTCACCGAGTTGCTGGTGGATACGCTGGATGACGGCGGCTATCTCACGCAAAGTCTCGAGGAAGTGCAGGCGATGTTGCCCGCCGAACTCGATGTCAACGCCGAAGAGCTCGCCACCGCCCTGTGTTACGTGCAGCACCTGGAGCCGGTAGGCGTCGGTGCACAAAACCTGGCCGAATGCCTGCGTCTGCAACTCGAGGCGCTACCGTCGGCCACGCCGTACTGCGACAAGGCGATTGAAGTCGTCACGCAACACCTCGATACGCTGGCGGCGAAGGATTACGTCAAATTAAAGCGCACCCTGCGTTGCGACGACAACGCCCTGCGCGCGGTGCAAAAGCTCATCGTCAGCCTCGAACCGCGACCGGGCCGAGACTACGCCGCGGACGATATTCGCTACATCATCCCTGATGTAATAGTCAATAAAAACAAAGGGTTATGGAAGGCGGCGCTGAACCCGGAAGCGATGCCGAAATTACGTGTTAATCGCCTGTACGCCGATATACTGTCGCGAGGGCGCGGCACTTCTCAGCAAATGAGCGGTCAATTGCAAGAGGCCAAATGGTTGATCAAAAACGTGCAACAGCGATTCGACACCATCTTGCGCGTGTCGCAGGCGATCGTGGACCGGCAGCGCAATTTTCTGGAGCATGGCGCCATCGCCATGCGGCCTTTGGTTTTGCGCGAAATTGCCGACGTGCTCGAGCTGCACGAATCCACCGTGTCGCGCGTCACCACCAACAAATTCATGCGCACGCCGCGCGGCATACTCGAACTGAAATATTTTTTCGGCAGCCACGTCAGTACCGACGCGGGGGGCATTGCGTCGAGTACCGCAATTCGCGAGGTGATCAAACAGTTGGTGAGTACTGAAAACTCACGCAAGCCGTTGAGCGATTCGCAGATTTCCCACCTTCTTAGGCATCAAGGCATCGTAGTGGCCCGCCGCACGGTAGCCAAGTACCGTGAGTCACTGCAAATTTTACCTGGTAATCTCAGAAAAACCCTGTAAAGGAGCTCGCAACATGAACCTGCATATCACTGGTCATCACGTTCAGGTCACCCCGGCGATTCGCGAATACGTCAGCGCGAAGGTGGGACGCGTCACGCGCCACTTCGATCACCTGATCGATGTCAACGTTATCATGTCGGTGGACAAGCTCCGGCAAAAAGTCGAGGCGACCGTGCATGTGCGAGGGCGGGACATTTTTTGCGAAAGCACGGACGACGATATGTATGCCGCGATCGATGCGCTTGCCGACAAGCTCGATCGCACGGTGATCAAGCACAAGGAAAAGAATCTCGCGCACCGGCACGGCGAAGCGCTGAAGAAACAACCCCTGCCGCTTGAAGAATCCGAATCGGCGGAAGAATCGGAACGGGAATCTAACGGGAAATAGCTTCATGAATCGTGTTTCACAAATCCTGCCCTTGTCCAACGTATTGATCGAACTGGACATGTCGAGCAAAAAGCGTGTTTTCGAACAGGCGGGCCTGCTGTTTGAAAACAATCACAGCATCGCGCGGGCGCAGGTGTTCGACAGCCTGTTCGCGCGCGAAAAGCTGGGTTCCACCGGGCTCGGGCAGGGTGTGGCAATTCCGCATGGCCGTGTCAAAGGCCTTAAACAGGCGGTCGGCGCGCTGGTGCGCATGAAGGCACCGATCCCGTTCGACGCGCCCGACGGCCAGGGCGTGTCGCTGATTTTTCTGCTGATGGTGCCGGAGCGGGCCACCGACCAGCACCTGCAGATTTTGTCGGAGCTCGCCGAGATGTTCAGTGACAAGCCGTTTCGCGAACTGTTGCTGCACGCCGAGGCCGCCATCGACATTCACGCGCTGATCGCCAACTGGTCGTCCCATGCCCCAGATCAGCATCGCTAAGCTGTTCGACGATAATCATTCGCGCTTGCAGTTGAGTTGGTGCGCGGGTGAGGACGGCGCCGATAAAAAAATCGACAGCGAATTCACCAAGGATTCCTCCAAGGGCTTGATCGGCCATCTGAATTTCATTCACCCCAATCTGATACAGGTGCTGGGTGTGTCAGAGATTCAGCATCTTGACGGCATGGCGTCCGATACCTGCGCGGACACGCTGCAAGAGGTGGCCACACGCGATCTCGCGTGTTTTATCGTCGCTGGCGCATCGCACGTGCCCGCCGTGTTGCTGGCGGCGGCCAAGGCGACCTCCACACCGTTGCTGGTGACGCCCGTGGGCAGCGTGGAATTGATGTGGATGCTGCGGCCGTATCTCGCGCGTGCGCTCGCTGAATGCACCACGGTGCATGGCGTGATGCTCGACGTGCTCGGCATGGGCGTGCTGATCACCGGCGTGTCGGGCGCGGGCAAGAGCGAACTCGCGCTGGAGCTGATCTCGCGTGGCAGCGGCCTGATCGCCGACGACGTGGTGGAACTCTACCGCGTGGGGCCGGACAATATCGACGGGCGTTGCCCAGCGCTGCTGAAGGATTTTCTCGAAGTGCGCGGTCTGGGTGTGCTCAACATACGCTCGATCTTCGGCGAATCCGCGCTGCGCCCGCGCAAAGCATTGAAACTCATCGTGCATCTGGAACGCCCTGGCGGCAGCGACGCGCCCGCCGAGCGTCTGCCGTTAAAGCCGGGCAGCGAAAGCATCATGGGCGTGGATCTGCGCAAGGTGTCGATTCCGGTGGCGGCAGGGCGCAATCTCGCGGTGCTGACCGAGGCGGCGGTGCGCAACTACGTGCTGCAACTGCGCGGCATGGACAGCATGCGCGAATTCATCGAACGTCAATCCCATCAGATGCAGGCCGTACACGATGAAGACGACCGCATCTGATTCTGCCGCGATGGAAATGGTACTGATCACCGGGCTGTCAGGCTCAGGCAAAAGCGTGGCACTGACTGCGCTGGAAGACGCCGGCTACTACTGCGTGGATAACTTTCCCGGTGCGTTGTTCAACAACCTGGTGGATACCCTGGCGGCGTCCACGCACAAACGCGTGGCGCTTACCATGGACGCGCGGTCGGGTGACGACATCGTGGATTTCGCCGCGTACGTGGACAGCCTGCGCGAGCGCGGCATCAAATTCAAAATGCTCTACCTGGATGCGAAAGACGATACGCTGATCAAGCGTTTTTCCGAAACACGCCGCCGCCACCCGCTGTCGGATGGGCGGCAGACGCTGAGCGAATGCATCGCGCGCGATCGCGAACTGCTGTCGGGCGCGGCGGAACTGGCTAACCACATCGATACCAGCGAACTCGCACCGAATGGGCTGCGCACCTGGGTCAAGGAATTCGTCGCCGCACCGCGCGACGGGCTGATGCTGCTGTTTGAATCGTTCGGCTTCAAGCACGGCATACCGCTCGATGCCGATCTGGTGTTTGATGTGCGCAGCCTGCCCAATCCGCACTACGAGCCCCATCTGCGCCCGCTCACCGGTCTGGATGCGCCGGTGATGACGTTTCTCGATGCGCAACCCGAGGCGCAGCGCCTGTTGCAGGACATCCGTGGTTTCGTAGCGACCTGGCTGCCGTCGTACATGCGTGACAACCGCAGCTACCTTACCGTGGCCATCGGCTGCACCGGCGGGCGCCATCGCTCGGTGTATTTTGCCGAAGCGCTGGCGAGATCGTTTCGCGATTCCGCGCAGGTGCTGGCGCGTCATCGGGGATTGTCGTCGTGAGCGCGAATTTACCCAAGGTTCCCGGTGTAACCACGCCCGGCGAGCGCAGGAGCATTTTTCTGTTCCCGCTGGGAACGGTGCTGTTTCCCGGCGGCGTGCTGCCGCTGAAAATCTTCGAGCAGCGTTACCTCGACATTACCAAGGCCTGCATCCGCGACAACCTGCCGTTCGGCGTATGCCTGATCCGCGACGGCCATGAAGTCGGCGCGCCCGCCGTGCCGTCGATCGTCGGCTGCCTTGCCACCATAGAGCAATGGGAAATGCCCAACCCCGGCATGTTTCACCTGCTGGCGCGCGGCGGCGAACGCTTTCGCTTGCTGGAAACCAGCATCGGGGCGAACGGCTTGACATCGGCGGATGTGGAAATACTGCCGCCTGCGTCGCCGTGCGAACCGGACGCGGAGTGCGTGATGCTGGTTAAAAGCGTGATCGACCGCGTGGGTGCGGAGAATTTTCCGCAGCCGGTGAAGCTGGAGGACGGGGCTTGGGTGGCTTACCGCCTGGCGGAGATGGTGGGTTTGGCGATGGGGGTTAAGCAGGGGTTGTTGGAGATGGAGGCTGCGGGTGATGTGGTTTCTGAGATAAAAAAATCAATAAAAATAGATAGTTAAGGGAGTTTTCCAACTGCGACCATCCGATTTATCAGGGTGAATCGCGATAAAGTAATAACAATATCGTCGAACTCGTTTCCCACAATTGTTGATTTGGTCCGACTTACTTTGTCGAGTGTCGTATCGGCATTTTTTCTTTCATCAATGGCGCTCAGCGGCGGTGATGGGTTCAGTGCATTGGTGGTGGCGTTCATGGCGCTAAAACCGTTATTGCCGTGAGAAATGACCATCGCTACAGCGGTGCTGGAGGTTACAGACGTGCACGCGGCGTCTTCGCATAGTCGAAACGCCGGTAGGGTTGTCGTAATTGCAAATACCGGATTTCGTCGCGCGAAATCCGTTACCACGATATAGCGGAAGCGGTTACCCCAGGCGTCTTTGTTTGCCAATCCGAGCGTGGTCCATGGCAAATTTCCAATTGAAATGGTACCGAATTTTGTCTGACAATCTCCCGCCGCGTCGACGTCTTCCGCCCCATTGTTGATTTCAGCCGCGAGCGTAGTGCCGACCGGCGACGGTGGGGGCATGGCATCAGGACACGGAAGGTAGCCGTTGGTTACCGCGAAACCGACTAGTGCATCGCGGACATCGTCCATTGTTTTCTGGGTTTCGCTGATTTGCCGTTGCTCAACTTGTGCCGCTAGCGGCACCAGTATGCTTCCCAGCAGCAAACTGATAACAAATAGCGCAACCGCCATTTCGATCAGCGTGAAACCCCTGGCAATCGGGAGTGGACATGAATACTGAGTTACGGACAGGTCGTCTGTCATGGCGGAACCGATGAAACGATATCATTGAAGGTGCTACTGCTGGTTTTTTTTGCAAATATCGAATCGTTGTTGTTGTTTTCGTCTTCCAGATAGTTCGTCACGTTCCGCTTTTCCGCCGTGGTTGTGCGCGATTGCGAGGCGAGCCGCTTACCTGCCAGTATCACGACAAACTGCTTGTCTGCTGTGGCGTTGGGCGTTATGGTAAGGCAGGAGGGACAGCCGCTCGGCGTTGGTATGCCGCCAAGTACCACGGTAGTCGGGGTGGGTTGCGTAAACGAAATGAGGGGCTTGTAGGCATCGGCGACGCCATAAAAAACATGCTGCCGCCAGTTATTCCACCAGGAAGTTCCAGACGGGGTATTGGGCAGCAAACAGCCCGCAACTCCTGGTGATGATGAAAACCATTTAGCCTGAATTTTGCATAAAAAGGGTAAAAAATACTGCAAGTGCTTGGTACAATGAGGATTATTGACTTCCCCACTCGTTAACGCCAACAGGTCTTTGCCCTCCATGGATTCTACGCCAGAACAACTGCGATTTGCTTCGATTCCGGG
>CAMBGJ010000173.1 GCA_945865805.1 Bordetella parapertussis | reverse complement strand
GAGATGGCTGGTAGCCCCGCTCAAACGCCGAAAGGGCTGTTCAACCCAGGAAAAGCCGGTAGGCCGGGTTACGGCTTTCGTCGCAATACGGATACCCCACCTTGTCGAGGAACGCCTGAAATTTTTTCTGGTCGCGCGGCGGCACTTGCATGCCCACCAGCACGCGGCCGTAATCCGCGCCGTGGTTGCGGTAGTGAAACAGACTGATGTTCCAGCCGCGACTCATGCTGGTTAAAAAGCGGATCAGCGCGCCGGGTCGCTCGGGGAATTCGAAGCGGTAGAGAATTTCATTCTTCACCAGCGGTGCGTGGCCGCCGACGGTGTGGCGGATGTGCAGCTTGGCGAGATCGTTGTTACTGAGATCGTGCGTTTTAAGCCCAGCGCGGCGCAGCGCCTGCGTGAGGCGTGCGGTTTCGTCGCGATTTTTGACTTGCACGCCGACGAACACCTGCGCCGCCGCCGGATTGTCGTAGCGGTAATTGAATTCAGTGACATTGCGTGGGCCGAGCAGTTCGCAAAACGCCTTGAAGCTACCGGGCTTTTCCGGGATGGTCACGGCGAGTATGGCTTCGCGATGTTCGCCGAGTTCGGCTTCTTCGGCGACGAAACGCAGGCGGTCGAAATTCATGTTGGCACCACTCGCCACTGCCACCAGCGTTTGGCCGCGCGCGCGCGATTTCTCGCTGTGCGCTTTGGCCCCGGCGATGGCCAACGCACCCGCCGGTTCGAGGATCACGCGCGTGTCGGTGAAGACATCCTTGATCGCGGCGCACATCGCATCGGTATCGACGCGGATGATGTCATCAACGAGTGTGCGGCACAGGCGAAACGTTTCAACCCCCACCTGCTTGACCGCCACGCCATCGGCGAACAACCCCACTTGATCGAGCTTCACGCGGCGGCCGGCTTTCAACGATTGCGCCATCGCGTCGGCGTCGTCGGGTTCGACACCGATGATTTTGATTTCCGGCCGCAAACGCTTCACATACGCTGCGATGCCCGCGATCAAGCCGCCGCCGCCCACCGGCACAAAAATCGCGTGGATCGGCTCGCCATGCTGACGCAAAATCTCCATGCCGATGGTGCCCTGGCCCGCAATCACGTCCGAATCGTCGTACGGGTGAACGAACGTAAGTCTTTGTTTTAATTCAATAATTTTTGCCTGTGCGTAGGCGGCATCATACGAATCGCCATGCAGCACCACGCGGGCACCACGTGCGCGCACGGCATCGATCTTGATCTGCGGCGTGGTCACCGGCATCACGATGACAGCTTTGCAACGCAGCTTTTGCGCCGCCAGCGCCACGCCCTGCGCATGGTTGCCGGCGGAAGCGGCGATCACGCCACGATCGCGCGCGGCCTTGGTCAAGCGCACCATTTTGTTGTAAGCGCCGCGCAGCTTGAACGAGAACACCGGCTGCAAATCCTCGCGTTTGATCAGCACGCGGTTCTTCAGTCGCTGGGACAGATTCGGCGCGAAATCCAGCGGACTCTCGATGGCGACATCATAGACGCGCGCACCGAGAATGCGTTGCAGGTAGTCGGGGTGTTTCATGGGGCGCTAGGTTAGCAGGAATCCGTCGCGGATACACACTGTACAGCGCAGGCGCGGAAGACTATCATTACCGCATGAATCAGACTGAAATGAAACAGGCCGCCGCCGAGGCCGCAATACGCTACGTTGACGATGGCAGCGTGGTCGGCGTGGGCACCGGTTCGACGGCGGATTTTTTTATCGCCGCGCTGAGCAAAATCAAACATCGTATCGACGGCGCGGTGGCGAGCTCCGAGGGCACTGCCGCCAAGCTAAAGGCGCTGGGTATCGCGGTGTACGATTTGAACAGTGTAAAAGACCTGCCGCTCTACGTGGACGGCGCCGATGAGATCACGCCACATCTGGCGATGATCAAGGGCGGTGGTGGTGCGCTCACCCGCGAAAAAATCGTCGCAGCGGTGGCGCGTAAATTCATCTGCATCGCCGATCAAAGCAAACGCGTGGATGTGCTGGGCAAATTTCCGCTGCCGGTGGAAGTGATTCCGATGGCGCGTTCGCACGTGGGCCGCGAGATCGTTTTGCTCGGCGGCCAGCCCGCCTGGCGGCAGGGATTCACCACCGACAACGGCAACTGGATACTCGACGTGCACCATATGTCCATCACCAACCCGGCGGAACTGGAAGCCGCGCTCAATCACATCACCGGCGTGGTGACCAATGGCCTGTTCGCCCGGCACGGTGCCGATGTGCTGCTGCTGGGCACGCCGAGTGGCGTAGAAATAATCAATAAAAACACATAGTTACGTCTGTGGCTGAATACACGACTATTGCTGCCGTTGACCTCGGCTCGAATTCCTTTCATTGCCAGATCGCGCGCGTGGACGGCGAACATACCTATCCGCTTGACGGTTTGCGCGACGCGGTGCGTCTGGGCGCGGGGCTGGATGACGACAAAGTGCTCGACGAGGTCTCGCAGGCGCGCGCGATCGCCTGTCTGCAACGCTTCGGCGAGCGGCTGCGCAGCTTTCAGCCCAGCGACGTGTGCGCGCTGGGCACCAACGCGCTGCGCGTGGCCAAAAACGCACCGGTGTTTCTTAAAAAAGCCGAGGCCGCACTTGGCTTTCCCATTGAGGTCATCGCCGGACGCGAAGAAGCGCGGCTGATTTATCTGGGTGTGTCGCACAGCCTGCCGGTATCGAACGAGCGGCGGTTGGTGGTGGACATCGGCGGCGGCTCGACCGAATTCATCGTCGGCGAAGGCTATAAGCCGCTGCGGCTCGACAGCCTTTATATGGGATGCGTATCGTTCACGCAGCGTTTTTTCAAGGACGGCAAGCTCACCAAAACCGCCTTCAAGGATGCCGATATCGCCGCGCGCGCCGAGCTGCAACATATCGTCGCCGGCTTCGCGCGCGGCAACTGGACGCATGCCGTGGGCTCAAGCGGCAGCGCGCGTGCGTTGGCGCAGGTGCTGCAACTCACCGGTTATAGCGCGGCGGGCATCACCCCCGATGGCCTTACGCAGTTGCGCACGCACCTTATCAAGTCCGGCGAAATCTCGCGTATCAACATCGCCGGTTTGCGCGACGACCGTGCGTCGGTGCTGCCGGGCGGTCTGGCGATCATGAGCGCGGTGCTCACGGAACTCGATATCGAACAGATGACCGTCGCCGACGGCGCCATGCGCGAAGGCATTCTGCTCGACATGGTGGGCCGCAAAAGCCATCACGACACGCGCGACGCCACGGTGACGCAATTCATGCAGCGCTACCACGTTGACGAAGCACAGGCGCGGCGCGTGAGCCAGCTCGCGGTCAGCTTGCATCAACAGATTGCCGCTGAGGCGGGCAAAGCACCGCGCGCCACGCACGATCTGGCATGGGCGGCGCAACTGCACGAAATCGGCATCTCGGTGGCCTACAGCAGCTATCACCGGCACTCCGCCTACATCGTCGCCAACGCCGACATGCCCGGCTTCACGCGCGAGGAACAGCATCGCATCGCACAACTGCTGCTCGCCCATCGGCGTTCGCTGAAAAAACTGCTGCCTGAACTGGATGAAACGCTCGACTGGCGCATGCTCTTCGCGCTGCGTCTGGCCGTGCTGTTTTGCCAGCGACGCACCGCCAACAACCCGCGCATTGTCTCGGCCCGCGGCGGCGAAAATAAATTCCGTCTCGCCATCGACCCGGCGTGGGTGCTGCGTAACCCGCTCACCAACACCGTACTGCGCGAGGAAATCCGCGAATGGGAAAAGATCGGCTTTGATGTGAAGATCAGCGGGTTGTATGAGGTGGATGACGGCGCGGTGGGTGACGCGGCAGAGTGAGGAAGGTTGCCATGCTCGACAAGTCCTTTGCCAACCGCTTCGCCGCCGACTGGATCGCGTCCTGGAACACGCACGACCTTGAGGGCATACTGACGCACTACACCGACGATTTCGAAATGTCATCGCCGGTGATCCCGCTACTTGCAGGCGAGCCGTCGGGCGTACTGAAGGGCAAAGCGGCGCTTCGCGCTTACTGGGCCAAGGCGCTGCAACGGGCGCCGAACCTGCACTTTGAACTGATTACCACGCTGGCAGGCGTCAACAGCGTCACGCTGTAGTACAAGGGCGGGCGCGGTTTATCGGCCGAGGTGTTTCACTTTGATCAGCACGGCAAGGTGACCAGGGCGTACGCGCATTATGCGGAGACGGTTGCGCAAGCGCTGCGGCAAGAGCTACTCGAGTTTGACGTTGGCCGCCTTGATCACTTTCGCGTATCGCAGCATCTCTGCCCGGATCATCGCGGCAAACTGCGGTGGCGTGGAGATAAAGGGATCGGCGCCCTGGCTGGTCAACCTTTCCCTCACGTCGGGCATGGCGAGAATCTTCGCCAGCTCGGCAGACAGTTTGTCGATAATCGGCTTGGGGGTGCCTGCGGGCACCGCCACGCCGTGCCAGTAGCTGACATCGAAATTCGCCACGCCGGCTTCAGCGAAAGTTGGCAGTTGCGGCAACGCCGCCAGACGCGATTCACCGGTGATGGCCATGGCTTTGATCCGACCGCTTTTTACCGGGCCAATCAGGTTGATCGGCACATTCAAGTGCAGTTGCACATGACCGCCGAGAAGTTCGGTGAGGGCCGGCCCGCCGCCTTTGTATGGCACGTGTTGCAGTTTGGTGCCGGTAAGTTGGCTGAATACTTCCATGCCCAGATGGCCTTGTCCGCCGCTGCCGGACGAGGCGTAGCTCAAGAGTCCGGGCTTGGTCTTTGCGTGGGCGATCAATTCTTGCAGCGTGTTGGCCGCTATCGACGGGTGCAGCACCAGCATGAACGGGATGCGCGTGATCGACCCGACCGGCGCAAAATCGCGCTGCGTGTCGTACGGGAGCGAGGCGTACAAATTCGGCAGTATCGCCAGCGTGCTATCCACAAACAACATCGTGTAGCCATCGGGTGCGGCTTTGGCGCCGATTTCGGTGCCGATAATGGTATTGCCGCCACCGCGGTTATCGACCAGCACTTGCTGGCCCCAGGCTTCCGTCAGTTTCTGTCCGACGATACGCGCCACCACGGTCGTGCCGCCGCCCGGCGGGTACGGCGTGATGAAGCGTATGGGCTTATTGGGGTATGGCGACTGCGCAGCGCTGGCACCGGCAAAAATCGTCAGCAAAACCAGGGTCGGCGTGGTGATCCGTGTTGCGGGGAGCTTCATCAAAGCGCTTTATTTTTGAAGGAAGTTGAAGGAATTTGGCTTACCTTGTCGCCTGCGCGTAGCGCATGAACATTGCCTCTTCTCCGATTAGCGTGCCGATGCTTCAGGCGTGTATCGTTCATCGTTACTTCGCGCGCAACCCGGCCAGCTTTGCCATGCGGATGAAGGTGTCGATATCCGCACGGATCATCTGGTCGAATTCCTCCGGCGTCGAGCCGCCGGGCGCGAAGCTCATGGCCTGAAACCCCTGCAAGCCAGTAGTCATGCGGCTTTCAGGCATTTTTATCGCTCTTTTTACCCACTCGATTTCCTGAAGAGCCATTTTTTGTTTTGGCGGGCGATGCCATCAGCGGGTTTGATTTCCGCAGCGTTGCTACTGGATTCCAGTGCGGCGTTGTAAGCAGCCACGGTTTGTTTTAACGCCACTGCGTTGACGCCCGCTTGGGCGGCGAGTGCATCGAGGGTGTCAGCTTTAAAAATCGTCGCGCCCTCTTTCACCAGATGCGGATTGGCGGCGATAAGGCCGTTGCGCCCGGCCCCTTCCCAGATGGCGTGGTCGAACACGCAGGCGGACGACAGCGGATCGTCCAGTGACGCCACAGCATTGGCAACGCTGACGCCGCCACGGCCTTCGTCGGTGTAACGTCTGCTCTCTTGATTGACGACGATACCGGCGGTGACCAGCGAATCGAGATACTGATACGGCCACAGCCCGTCGTTGGTCAACGCGTCTTTCGACAACACGTGACCGTAAAAGCGGTTGGTGCCGATGATCGCCGCACCCAGCGCCTGCGCCATGCGCAGGCCGTCGCCAAACGCCGTGCCGCCGTTGCGCTGTTTCATTCGTGCCGGTTGTCTGGAGACATATTTTTCCATCAACTCAGGGTTGCACTGAAAGCCGCCGTCGGCGATCACCACAGCACGCGCGCGCCATTCCTGATCCTGCGTTTTTACGCCGACGCATTGGCCGTTTTCCGTCATCAGCGCCTGCGCTTTGGCGCCACGCACCAGCGTACCGCCACGCTTGACGAGATTCGCTTCCAGCGTGCGCAGCAGCACGTCGCCGCCGCGGCCTTCCCAATCGAGCCCCGCGCGGCTGCGGCCCGGCGGTGCCAGCACCCATTTGTGATACTCGGACGCACTGGCGCGCATGAACTTGATGCCTTCGGCCTGCAGCCAGGCGATGATTTTCGCGCCACCATCGGCGAGCAGCCGCGCGAGGTCATCCTTCACAAAACCATCGGTGGTTTCGCGGATCAACTGGTGTAAAAAATCGGCCTGCAGGGTAATTTCACGCAGGCACAAATGAAACGTGCCGCCGGTGTAGCGCGTGTTGCACAGATATTTTTCTGCTATGCCCTGTTCCAACACCGTGGCTTTCAGACCCAGTTGCGCCGCGCGATTGGCGGTGACCAGGCCCGCAAGACCGCCACCGATGATGACGATATCCGCTGAGGATGAATTCATGTAAGTATTTGTTTTAATTGATTATTTTAATCAAGCCGCATACCGGAAATCTTGACGATACGGCGGGCGTTTTCGATCTCGCTGCGCACATGTGCGTCGAACGCCGAGGGTTCGTTCGCCACCACATCCGAGCCGTCGCGCGCGAGACGCTCGATGATGTCCGGCAGTTTCAACGCACGTGCCACATCGGCATTGAGGCGCATGATCAGCGGGCGCGGCGTGGCGGCGGGCGCGAGCAAACCGTACCAGGTGGTGACCGCGTAGCCGGGCAGCGCCGCTTCGGAGATGGTGGGCAGACTCGGCAATGCGGAGGAGCGCCGCGCCGACGTGACCGCCAGCGCGCGCAAGCGACCGGCGGCATTTTGCGGGATCACGGTAAAGGTGCTGCCGAACATGAGTTGCGTTTGCCCAGCCAGCAAATCGGCGATCGCGGGTGCGCCGCCGCGATAGGGGATGTGCGCCATCTGTATACCGGCCATGTGCTTGAACTGTTCGCCGGCCAGATGCTGCGGCCCGCCGTTGCCCGAGGTGCCGTAGCTCAGTTGCCCCGGCCGTTGTTTGGCGAGCGCGATCAGCTCGCGCACGCCTTGGGCAGGCAGCGAGGGGTGCACGGTCAGCACCAGCGGCGATGCGGCGATCAGTGTGATGCCGGCGAAATCGCGCACCGTGTCGTACGGCAGCTTGGCGTGCAGCGCGGGATTCGTCGTGTGTGGGTTGGCGGTGAGCAGCAGGGTGTGGCCGTCAGGCGCGCTTTTCGCCACGATGTCGGAGCCGATCAAGGTGCCGCCACCGGCGCGGTTGTCGATCACCACAGGCTGGCCCCAGCTTTCGGCGAGCTTTTGCGCCAGCGCGCGGGCGATGAGATCAGTGCCGCCGCCAGCGGCAAAGGGCACGATGATGCGCACCGCACGCTGCGGAAAATTGACTTCGGCGCCATGCGCCATCGTGCAGAAAATACCCGCCAACAGCGCCACCAGCGACTTCATTTGCCCGCCAGCCCAGCGTGTTTCACCACAGCGGCCCATTTGACGATCTCGCTGCGGATCAGCGCGGCGAAGATTTCCGGCGTGCCGCCAGCGGTCTCTGCGCCGTCAGCGGCGATGCGCTCGGAGAATTCTTTCGTCTTGATGAACTTGTTCGCTTCGCCATTGAGCCGCGTGACGATGGCCGCCGGGGTTGCCACCGGCGCGAGCAGGCCGTACCAGCCGATGTATTCGTAGCCCGGCACGCCGGATTCATGCACCGTGGGCAGATCGCTTAGCGCTGCCACGCGTTGTTTGCCGGTGACCGCCAGCGCCCGCACCCGGCCCGATTTCAGATGCGGCCCGGCGGCGGGCAAACTGGCGAAATACATCGATACCTGCCCGGCGATCAGATCGACCAACGCCGGCCCGCCGCCTTTATACGGCACATGCAGCACGTCGACTTTCGCCAGCATTTTGAAAAGCTCGGTCGCCAGATGCGTGGAACTGCCGCTACCGCTGGAGGCGTAGCTCAGTTCCGTGGGCCGCGCGCGCGCCAGCTTGACGAGATCAGCCACGCTGCGCGCGGGCAGCGATGGATGCGCCAGCACCACGTTTGCCGCCGAGGCGATTTGCACAATCGGCGCAAAATCTTTTTCCGGATGAAACGGCAGCTTCGGCGTGAGACTGATATTCGCCGCATGGCTGATCGGCACCACCAGCAGCGTATAGCCGTCGGGCGCGGCCTTCGCCGCCACTTCGGTGCCGACGATGCCGCCCGCGCCGGCGCAGTTTTCCACGATGACGTTTTGGCCCAGTTGTTGTTGCAGCGGCTGGGCGCACAGGCGCGCGACGAAATCCGAGCCGCCGCCGGGAGCGTAGGGCACGATGATGCGCACCGGCTTGGCGGGGAAATTCTGCGCGCAGACGCCGAGCGCAGCCACCCATGCGCAGGCAAAAAATATCAATAAAATCAGATGCTTATACATTAAGCGCGGCCGACAATGCGGCGATGGTGGACGAGCCGCGCAAATCGCTCACGGCACCAATCACACGTTCGATGCGCCCGCCATCGGCCACAGGTTGCGCCAGCAATCGGAACTTGGCTTCGATTTCGGCGGCGTCGCAAGCGTCAGCCGCCGTGCCATGCGGATCGATCACCGTGCTTTCAAAGCGGCGCTGGTCTTTGAGTTCAACTGCCACGCGCGCGGCGAAGTGCGCGGGGTACAGCGCATCAAGTTTTTCATCGATGCGCAACTGCGTGAGCCGCGACACGCGGCGGATTTCCGCATCGGCCAGCGCCCGCGTATCAAACGCGGCCGGATCGCGCGGATTTTTCACCACCGCCGCGCCCACACAATACGGGATGCTGTATTGCGCCGCTATGGTTTCTTGTGGATCGGGATCGCCATTGTGTTCGACGGCACGCTTGCTGGTATGCACCACGATGCGCTTCACATCGGCGGACGTCATTGCGCTGTCGCGCCTGATGATCTCGATGGCGTTGGATACCGAATGAATCAGCCCGCAACACGGATACGCCTTCACCCACACGCGCGAGATGGCGTAGGCCTCGCCCAGCTTGTCGGTCAATGCGTTGACCGCGGTATCGCTGCCGCCGATCACCTCGATCAGACCAAAGTGTCCGTCGATGGCGGCGAGCGGCCCGGTGAAGCCGCGCTGCGCCAGCTCGCACGCCAGCACGCCGGTCTCTGCTGCGCGGCCAGCGTGCATGCGCTTGACCATGCCGCCGCTGCCCTGCGTAAATGCCTTGATGCCACCCGCGCTGGAGCACGCAATGCCGATGGCGGCCAGTACCGTGTCACGCGGCAGACCCAGCACCACGCCCACCGCCACCGTTGCCGCGATGGGCCCCGCGACGCCGGTGGTGTGAAAACCGCGCGTGTTGTGCTCCGCGCCGAGCGCCCAGCCCAGCCGCGACATCATTTCGTAACCGGCGATGATGGCCAGCAGCAGCCGCTCGCCGGGCGCGCTGGTTTGTTCCGCCACGGCCAGCGCCGCCGGCACCACGCAAGCGCCGGGGTGTACCAGCGCACCCTGAATAATGTCGTCGAGCTCAAAGCCATGGGTGGCCGTACCGTTGGCCAGTGCCGCCCGCGAGGGTGCCACCGTCATGCGCGAGCCGAACAGCGTGGCCTTGCCGCTTGAGCCTTCGTGTTCAATCTGCTCGAGCAGAATTTTCCCCCACGGTTGTATCGCGCCATAGATGCCGCAGCCCAGCGTGTCGAGCAGCGCCATGCGCGCGTTTTCGCCCAGCGGGCCATCCAACAGTGATGCGGGCAATGACAGCAAATGCTCGACAAGTTGCGCGCTTTTCATCGCCCCCTGATCTGCACCGGCATTCATGATTAATCCTTGTAAAGCTGCGTGCGTTGGTCGGTGAGCGTGCGATAGCAAATCGCGTTTGCCGGCACGGTGGCGGGTGGCGCGGTGAGCACCGTCAGATCGCGATACGCAAAGGTTTTGTGCATGCCCGTGCAGGTGAGCCGCTTCGCCCCTGCGCGCAGTGGCGTGCTGGCGTCGGTTACGTCCTCGACCAGCAGAAACTGGCCGAGCGGCACGTTGACGGCATTGCTAGGGTCGTCGTACAGATTGCGTGTCCACAACTGATAGGCTGGACGAAAGCGCGCGCTGTTGGCGCCATTGCCGTCGGCCTTGATATAGACCTCGGTTTGAAACACGGCCGGGCTGTCCAAGGTATACATCGCCAGATAACGCGGCGTGTCACCCTTTTCGGTGTGGCAGCGAAAGCGCTGCGCCGTGCGAAAGCCGGGCACGCCGAGCAGCACGTCGAGATTACCGTTGTACCAGTCGCTCCATTCCTGCTCCCAATCGGCGCGGCCGAAGTGTTGTTCCACGATGTAAATGGTTTTTTATGTTTTGGCTTACCCGAGTGATTGCCGGATAATTGTGCGGCGGATTCAAGTCTGAAGTGCAACTGCGTTATGATGTGAGTGTAGCTTCTTCCAGAAGACTTCGTGGGGTGTTTTGAAGCCGAGGCATTTTCTGGGGCGATGGTTGAGGTAGTGCATGGCGGCAGAGATGTCTTTTTTGGTGATTGAA